>NZ_VFWW01000031.1:0-1050 GCF_006442955.1 Mesorhizobium sp. B1-1-1 | reverse complement strand
TAGAGCATTTCCTATTTTGGGAGAATCGTAGGATTCCCAAAACCGGATGTTTGTGATTCAAGATGCTGGCTGGATTGGAGGCCAGCATCTGATGACGCGAGCGCTTTCAAATGATCTTCGTGAGCGTGCAGTAGCGGCAGTTGTCGACGGGGAGACCTGCCGTGCGGTTGCCTCGCGCTTTGGCGTTGCGGTTTCCTCTGTGGTGAAGTGGTCGCAGCGTTACCGTGCCACCGGCTCGGTGGCGCCGGGCAAGATGGGCGGACACCGTAAGCGCGTTCTGGAGCCCCATCGGGCTTTCATTGTGGAGCGGATCAATCAGACCTCTGAACTGACGCTGCATCGGCTGAAGGACGAGTTGGATGCGCGCGGGATCAAGGTCTCGCACAATACGGTGTGGCTGTTCTTGAGGCGCGAGGGCCTGAGCTTCAAAAAAAACGCTGTTCGCCCTTGAGCAGGCACGCGCCGATATTGCCCGCAGGCGTCAGCGATGGCGATCCTGGCAGACCGGCCTCGATCCGCAGTGCCTGGTCTTCATCGATGAGACCTGGATCAAGACCAACATGGCTCCGCTGCGCGGTTGGGGGCCGAAGGGCAAGCGGCTGCGCGGCCTGGCTCCGCACGGCCACTGGCGCACGCTGACCTTCCTCGGCGCGCTGCGCTGGGATCGGCTCACAGCGCCTTGCGTCTTCGACGGCCCGATCAACGGCCAATGCTTCCGGGCCTATGTCGAGCAGCAGCTCATCACGGTGCTGAAGCCCGGCGATATTGTCGTCATGGATAATCTGGGAAGTCATAAGTCGGCGGCCATCAGGCAGATGATCAAAGCTGCCGGCGCCAGGCTTTGGTACCTGCCGCCCTATTCCCCGGACCTCAATCCGATCGAGCAGGCCTTCGCCAAGATCAAACACTGGATGCGCCAAGCTCAGAAACGTACAATCGAGGACACTTGGCGCCACATCGGCCACCTCGTCGAAACAATCGAGGCAGCCGAATGCAGGAACTACTTCGAAAACGCAGGCTACGCTTCCGTCAAGATATGAAACGCTCTAG
>NZ_VFWW01000030.1:0-1096 GCF_006442955.1 Mesorhizobium sp. B1-1-1 | reverse complement strand
CGGCCCTTTGGCTATTTCTCGACAGGGCGAGTTTGAACTGGCACGGCGCGGCGACCCTGTTCACCTGGGCCATGACACTGTTCATTCAACGCGCAGAACATCGCGACACGCAGGCGATCCATGCCAAGCTGGATGAGATGTTGCGAACGAATAGCTCGGCATCGAACATCACCAGAATCGATGATGAGGAACCAGAGGAAATCGAAAAGCATCGCACTCGCAAACAGCAGGGCGATTGAGATGTGCCATGCGGACTCGCGGCGCTACGGGCGGGTGCGCACCCAGTGAGGTTTGGCGTAAACCGGGGAAGGCTGCTTAAGAGCCTCAAATACGTGGCCGTTGCCGTCATCGCCAGCCTGATCACTCTGCTGAGCATAAACTTGGCACCAGAGCCACGCATTTTGCGAACGCTTGTCCCGCACCGATTCGACGCGTCGGATCCCGAATTTGCAAGGAGCATGAGCAGTTATTCACAAGGACAGCTGTTCGATTCAAACGCGGTACAAACCCTTGTCAACGGAGATGAGATCTTTCCTTCAATGCTGCAGGCAATCCATGCGGCTCGGTCTACAATTGATTTCGAGACCTATATCTATTGGTCGGGGGTCGTCGGTTATGAGTTCGCGACCGCGTTGGCAACCAAAGCCCGGGAGGGTGTCGAGGTCCGTGTGCTCGTTGACTGGGTCGGCAGCCTGCCGTTCGATGAAGACCTGATCGAGATCATGACAAGCGCCGGCGTGCGGTTCCAGCGCTATAGACCTATTCATTGGTATACGTTGGATCGTGTAAACAACCGGACCCATCGCAAGCTGCTCATCGTTGACGGGCTGGTCGCGTTCACCGGCGGCGTCGGTATTGCCGACAACTGGCTCGGAAACGCCCGCAATCCAGATGAGTGGCGCGACACGCACTATCAAGTCAAAGGACCCGCAGTGTCTGCCTTCCAGGCGGCATTCGCGGAAAACTGGTTGGAGACGGCCGGCGAGACATTGCAAGGTGAGAAGTTCTACCCACCCTCCGAACCTGCGGGGTCGCTTAGCGCTCAGCTGATCCTGTCATCGCAGCCAAATGGCTCGGAGAACATGGAACTGATGAT
>NZ_VFWW01000003.1:0-529649 GCF_006442955.1 Mesorhizobium sp. B1-1-1 | reverse complement strand
GTAGATCTGCGTGGTCGACAGGCTGGCATGGCCGAGCAGTTCCTGGATGGTGCGCAGGTCGCCGCCGCGGCCGAGCAGATGCGTGGCGAAGGAATGGCGCAAGGCGTGCGGCGTTGCGGTGTCCGGCAGGTTGAGCGCCGAGCGCAGCTTGGCCATCTCGCGCTGGACGATGGCCGGGTTGAGCGGGCCGCCGCGCGCGCCGCGAAACAACAGCCCCTTGGGGTCGAGATGGTAGGGGCACAGCCGGCGGTATTCGGCAACCGCCTTGAGCGCCACCGGCAGCACCGGCACCAACCGCGTCTTGCCACCCTTACCGGTGACGCGCAGCACCGTATCGGCCTCCGACGCCAGTTCGGCGCCGGCAAGGCCGAGCGCCTCGGAAATGCGCAGGCCCGAGCCGTAGAGCAGCGTCAGCACGGCGGCGTTGCGGGCGGCGATCCAGGGTTCGTCCGCCAATTGACCCTCGACGGAAACGACATGTTTTGCGTCACTGGCCGTCAGCGGTTTCGGCAGTGACTTTGGTTGGCGAGGCGCGCGCAGGGCCGCCGCGCCCGCTGCGTTGGCGAGACCACGCCGTTCCAGAAAGCGCAAGAGTGAGCGAATGCCGGCCAGCCCCCGGCCGAGCGTGCGGGCGCCTGCGCCTTCGTTGCGGCGGGCGGCGAGAAAGCCGCGCAGGTCGGCCGGGCGCAGATCGGCGATGTCGGCTATGCCGGGCGGGCCGCCATTATGACCCGTCAGAAAATGCAGGAACTGCCTAGTGTCGCGCTCGTAGGCTTCCACCGTCTCGGGCGACAGCCGACGTTCTCGCGCGAGCATCTTGAGCCAGCTTTCGCGCGCCGCCTGGAGGTCGGGCTTTGCCGGGATAAGGAATTCCTGCATGGCGTCGTTCCGGTTCGCCGTCATTTTCCGGCAGCCGGGTTAGGAAGCGGTGAAGAGGCGTCATTGAAATGACAATCCGGTGGGGCTAGGAGTCGACCGGCGGCAAGTCAAAACCGTGGTGATTGGCCAAACGGGGTATCCGCAAATAGAGAGTTGCAGGAACGAAACCCGTGAGCCTTTCTGAACTGCCGTGGGTTTGATCACCGTAACGAATGGATCCTCGGGTCTGCGCAGTCGCTTCGCGCCTGCTCCGCCCGTGGATGACGAAGGTAAAAGCGCGCCATGAGCAAGCCCCAGAACCCCGTCCAGATGGCCGTGATCGGCGCCGCTCACGGCATCAAGGGCGAATTGCGCGTCAAAACCTTTACCGGCGATCCGCTGGCGCTCGCCGATTACGGGCCGCTTTACGCAAGGGACGGCCGCGCCTTCCAGATCATCGACATAAGGCCCGCCAACGCCGTGGTCGTGGTGCGCTTCAAGGGTGTCAGTGACCGCAACGCGGCCGAGGCGCTGGCCGGCACGGAGCTGTTCGTCGATCGCTCCATGCTGCCCGATGACGGCGAGGAGGACGAATTCTATCATGCCGACCTGATCGGTCTGGAGGTTCGGGACGATACGGGAGCCGTCCTTGGCAAGGTAGTCGCCGTGCACAATTTCGGCGGCGGCGACATCCTCGATGTGACGCTGGCCGGACGCAAGGGCGTGTTGATCCCGTTCACGCAGGCCGCTGTGCCCGAAGTGTCCATCGCCAAGGGTTTTGTGCGCGTCAACCAGGCGGCGGCCGGACTGGTCGAGGACGAGGACGGCGAAGCGCCGCGCGAGGAAGGCTTCGACCCGAAGGGCAGGCCGCGCGGCCCGAGGGACGCCGGGGGCAACCGGTGAGCTTCTCCGCCTCCGTGCTTACGCTCTACCCGGAAATGTTTCCGGGTCTGCTTGGCCTGTCGCTGGCCGGGCGGGCGCTGGAGGCGGGTACATGGTCGCTGCAAGCGATCCAGATCCGCGACTTCGCAACCGACCGCCACCGCACTGTCGACGACACGCCGGCCGGCGGCGGCGCCGGCATGGTGATGCGCGCCGATGTCTTGGCCAGGGCGATCGACCATGCCTCGCCCGAAGGCGATTTGCGGCCACGGTTGCTGATGAGCCCGCGTGGAAAGCCGCTGACGCAGGCGCGCGTGCGCGAACTGGCCGCCGGGCCGGGCGCCGTCATCCTGTGCGGCCGCTTCGAAGGCATCGACCAGCGGGTGATCGACGCGCGAGGATTGGAGGAAGTCTCGGTCGGAGACTTCATTCTGTCCGGTGGCGAGCCGGCGGCGCTTGTGCTGCTCGACGCGGTCGTGCGGCTGCTGCCCGGCGTCATGGGCAATGCCGTGTCGGGTGAAGAAGAGAGCTTTGAAAACGGCCTACTCGAACACCCGCATTACACGCGGCCGCAGGATTTCGAGGGCCGGCCCATTCCCGAGGTGCTGACCTCGGGCAACCACGGCAAGATCGCAGCGTGGCGGCGGGCAGAGTCGGAGAAGCTGACGCGGGAACGGCGGCCGGACTTGCTCGGCTCTCCTCAGCCCTTGGCGAAATAGTAGAAAGCCAGGAACAGCCCGACCGCGACGACGAAGCCGCGCACGGCATTCTGCGGCACGCGCTTGGCGATCCACACGCCGGCATAGCCGCCCAACGCGCCGCCGGGGATCATGATGATCGCTTGCGGCCAGGCGACGACGCCACCCGAGACGAAGACGACGATGGCGACCGCTGCGATGACCATGGCCAGCATGTTTTTCAGCGCGTTCAGGCGGTGGTAGTCGCCGGCCTGGGTCAGGCCGAGCGTCGCCAGCATCATCACGCCCATGCCGGCCCCGAAGAAGCCGCCATAGATGGCCGTGACGAACTGCGCCAGCGAGCCGGCCAATGAGCCCACGGAAGCCTCATGCCCCGGCTTGGGTGCGGGCTTCAGCCACGGCCCGGCGGCGAACAGCGCCGTCGCGGCCAGCAGCAGCCACGGCACCAGGACGCGAAATGACGGATTGTCCAGCGCCAGCAGGATAAGCGCGCCGGCCAGTGCGCCGAGCGCCGATATCAGGCAGAGCAGCAGGGCGCCACGCCAGAAATGGCGGATGTCGTCCCGGTAGGCCAGCGTCGAGGTGATGTAGCCGGGAAATTGCGTCACCGAGGAGGTGGCGTTGGCGACGATCGGCGGCAGGCCGACCAAGGTCATGGCACCGAACGTGATGAAGGTGCCGCCGCCCGCGACCGCATTGGCGGCGCCGGAAAGAAAACCCGCCATGAATAGCAGGACCGCGTCGAAAAAGGACATGAGGATGCCGCCCGAGAACTATGGTTGCCTCGCCTTAGGCAGCTTGAAGGGCCCTTGCAACCCGGCAGTGGACAGATACGATGGTGCACGCGAGCAAAAAAGACGCGGCCAAGACGTGACAAAGCGTCGAAATAGCTGTATGTGCCCGCCGAACCGGGAGAAATCTGCCGGACCCGTCAACAATGGCGGTGTAGTCGCCCCTGCCCGATGTTTTCGAACAAAGGGCATAGCCGAGCGGTCATTGGAACTGCAAGGCGAGCGCCGGGCGCTCTGACTGTCGGAAGAACAAGAAGTGGATTATTGAGATGGATCTCATCCGTCAGCTCGAGGCCGAACAGGCCGCCAAGATCGAAGCCAAGCGCAAGCTTCCCGAATTCCAGCCCGGCGACACCGTGCGCGTCCAGGTCCGCGTGACCGAAGGCACCCGCACCCGCGTCCAGGCCTATGAAGGCGTCGTCATCGCCCGCGCCGGTTCGGGCTTCCAGGAAAATTTCACTGTCCGCAAGATCTCCTACGGCGAAGGCGTCGAGCGCGTCTTCCCGGTGTTTTCGCCAATGGTCGAAGGCGTCGAGATCGTGCGTCGCGGCAAGGTGCGTCGTGCCAAGCTCTATTACCTGCGCGACCGTCGCGGCAAGTCGGCCCGTATTTCGGAGAACACCGGCGTGCGCGCCCGCAAGCTCAATGATGAGGAGCGCGACGCGCTGAACGCCGAGAAGGCGCGCATCGAGGCCGAGAAGGTTGCCGCCGCGCAGGCGCTGGCCGCCGAGACGGCCGCCAAGGAAGCCGCCGAGAAGAAGGCCGCCGACGAGGCCGCCAAGGCTGCGGAAGCCGCCGCCGCCGAATAAAGGCTTTGGACAGACATTCTGAAAAAGGCGGCTTCGGCCGCCTTTTTTCGTTTCGGAGCCCGCCTTTTGCCAAATGCGGGCTTCCAAAGCGGGATTGATTTCTATAATACTGTACACTAATTAATCGTGTACAAACTAATTTTGGAGACTTGATATGACCGCACTCTATTCGACCCAGGCTCGTGCCGTCGGCGGCCGCGCCGGCCACGTCCAGACCGATGACGGCCTGCTCAGCCTTGATCTCGCAATGCCGAAGGAGCTTGGCGGCAAGGGTGGCGCCACCAATCCCGAACAGCTTTTCGCCGCCGGCTATGCCGCTTGCTTCGAAAGCGCCATGCGGTTTCTCGCCGGCAAGCAGAAACTGCCGCTGCGCGATGCCTCGGTGACGGCCACTGTCAGCCTCCATCCCAACGGTCAGGGCGGTTTCCTGCTCGGCGTGTCCCTGGCGGCCGAGACGAAAGGTCTTGATCAGGCGGCCGCCGAAGCGCTTGTATCGGCAGCGCACCAGATCTGCCCCTACTCCAACGCAACCAGGGGCAATATCGAGGTGGCGATTTCGGCAAAGGCGACATGACGGCGAAAACCAAAGACACGGCCAACCAGGTCCCGGCGGGTGACGCCGGGACAAGCGCGGTCCCAAGGCTCAGCGACCAGCTCTGCTTCGCGCTCTATTCGGCGAGCGGATTGATGACGAAGCTCTACCGGCCGTTGCTCGATCCGCTTGGCCTGACCTATCCGCAATATCTGGCCATGCTGGCGCTGTGGGAGCGCGCGCCGAGCACGGTGGGCGAGCTCGGCGAGGCGCTGGGCCTCGATTCGGCGACGCTGACGCCGCTGCTCAAGCGGCTCGAGGCCGGCGGCCTGGTTACGCGCCGGCGCGATCCTGCCGACGAGCGCCGCGTGCTGGTCGAGCCGACAGCCAAGGGCCAAGCCTTGCGCGAGCGCGCCAGGGACATCCCCGCCGCCATGCTCTGCAGCATGCCGCTCGACCCAGCCGAGTTGAAGTCGCTGCATGGCACGCTGACCCGCTTCGTCGCCGGGCTGCGCGAGGCCGATGCCGGAGCGCCGCAGCGCGGCTGATCGGCCACGGCAAGGATCGTTTCCCAAAATCCCGGCCGAAAGTATCTATTTGCGTTTTTCGCCAGCCGTGGCGCAGCGGAGCGTCTTGCATGGCGCTTGCGGAGAGCTAAAGTCGGCGCCGGATTTCCTTTGCAAGCCCGGCCCATGTCCGGGCGCTTTCACTTCCGGGGAGTGTGTCATGACAAAATCGAAACTGCTGCTGGCCGGCCTGCTTGCCGTCATGCTTGCGCCCGTTGCCGCCTTCGCCCAGGCGCTGCCCGATCTCGGCGGCAAGAAGGTGGTGGTGGTGACGGAAAACGCCTATCCGCCGCTGCAGTTCATCGATGCCAAGACCGGAAAACAGATCGGCTGGGAATATGACGCGATGAACGAGATCGCCAAGCGGCTGAATTTCACCGTCGAGTACCAGAACACGTCCTGGGACGCGATGATCCAGGCGGTTTCCGACAACCAGTACAACATCGGCATGACCGGCATCACCATCAAGGACGACCGCAAGCAGAAGGTGGATTTCTCTGACCCCTATATGCGCTCGGAACAGTTCATGTTGGTGCGCGGCGACGAGAGCCGCTTCACCGACGCCAAGACCTTCGGCGCCTTCAAGGACGGGCTGATCGGCGCGCAGGCCGGCACGACGCCCTTCTACACCGCTGTCTACAGCGTGCTGGACGGCAATGAGCAGAACCCGCGCATAAAGCTGTTCGAGACGTTCGGTGCCACCGTGCAGGCGCTGAAGACTGGCGACGTCGATGTGGTGCTCACGGACGGCACTGCGGGCAAGGGCTATGTCGACGCTTCCGAGGGCAAGCTGAAGCTGATCGGCGGCCCGCTCGGCACCGAGGATTTCGGCTTCATCTTTCCCAAGGGCTCCGACCTGGTGAAGCCTGTCAACGCCGCGATCGCCGCGCTCAAGGCCGACGGCACGTTCGATGCGCTGAACAAGAAATGGTTTCTTGATTACAAGATGGGGCAGTAGTTCGTCTTGATGCGGGCGGTGCGCGTGCGGGAACTCGCGCTGAGTTTGCGCTTGAACGCCCCCCTCTGCCCTGCCGGGCATCTCCCCCTCAAGGGGGGAGATTGGCAGCTTGGCCTTCGTCCCACATGCAGCATCGATGAAGATTGGCGAAGGCCGATGAGACATCTGATCTCCCCCCTTGAGGGGGAGAGGTCCGGCAGGACAGAGGGGGGCGCCTTGGCGCCTGCCTTGCGCACTATGCACCTCGCCGGCCACGCCTGATGGCCCCCCCACCATCCTCCGTCAAACCTGAATTCCCCTGGTGGCTGGCCGCCGCCCTTGTCCTTGCCTTGGCCGCCGCGCTCGCCATCGCCGCCAGCGATCTTTATGCCCAGGTCTTCGCCACTGTCGCCAAGGGCATCGGCGTCACCGTCTTCGTCACCATTGTCGCCTTCGCGCTGGCCTCAATCATCGGCCTCGGCATCGCGCTGATGGGATTGTCGGGTTCGCAGTGGCTGCGGCAGATCGCGCGTTTCTATGTCGAGATCATCCGTGGCGTACCGATCCTGGTGCTTTTGTTCTGGATCGCGTTTGCCGGCGCACCGGCTTTCGTCGCAGCCTGGAACGCGCTGACCGCGCCGCTGCAGAGCACCGGCTATCTCGGCGAGTTGCAGGTGCGCGACGTCTCGCTCTTGTGGCGCGCCGTCATGGCGCTGACCATCGGCTATTCCGCCTTCATCTCCGAAGTGTTCCGGGCCGGCATCCAGGCGGTCGAGAAGGGCCAGATCGAAGCGGCCAAGGCGCTCGGGCTCACGCGGGCGCAACGTTTCCGGCTCATCGTCTTTCCGCAGGCGATCCGTACCATCCTGCCGCCGCTCGGCAATGACTTCGTCGCCCTGGTCAAGGATTCCTCGCTGGTCTCGGTGCTCGGTGTCGCCGACATCACGCAGATGGGCAAGGTCTATGCCGCCGGTTCCTTCCGCTTCTTCGAGACCTATTCGATAACAGCCTACATCTATCTTATCCTGACCGTCGGCTTGTCTTTGGCGCTCCGGGCGCTGGAACGGCGGTTGCGCCGCCAGCATCAGGAATAGTGTTTCGGCAAGGACGGCGTTACGCTCCGGTTGCGCACTGGAGGAGGAGCATGCCCATGAACGTCGACAAGGCCAATGCTGCGCTGGATTCGGTCTATACGGCCGATACGCCCGAAACCCTGGCGCAGGCCTATGCCGCATGGGCCGCGACTTATGACAGCGAGACCGCCTCGCTCGGTTATCTCCTGCCGTTCCTCATCACCGCCTGGGTGGCGCGCCACGTGCCTGCGGGCGAAGGGCCGCTGCTCGACGCCGGCTGCGGCACTGGCCTGTCCGGGCCGTCGCTGAAGGCGCTGGGCTACGGCGATATCGCCGGGCTCGACCTGTCGGACGACATGCTGAAGATCGCCGGCAGCCGCAACGCCTATGGCGAGCTGAAGCAGGCAATGCTGGGCGGCCCGCTGCCCTGGCCCGACGGCCATTTCCGCGCCTTCTTCTCGACCGGCGTGTTCACCATCAGCCATGCGCCGGCTTCCGGCCTGCACGAACTGGTGCGCATCACGAAGAAAGGCGGCCACGCCATCTTCACCGTGCGCGACCAGGTGTTCGAGAGCGGTGGTTTCCAGGCCGTCTTCGACGAGCTGGAACGCACGGGAAAATGGCGGCTGATGGAGCAAAGCCCGTGGTTCCGCTGCTATGCGATTGCCGAGCCGGATGCGCTGGTGAAGACGTTTGTCTTCGAGGTGCTTTGAACCGCGGGTCCGCCAAGCTTGGTGCGCATCCCCCGGAGGCGTGGACGCGAGGACGAGGAACCCAGGTCCCGCGCAGCCACCGCCAATTGCCGAAAAGCCAAAACATTGCTATCTACCCCGCCATGGAAGAGCTTTTTGGCGATCCGGCCTACAAGGGGTTCGTGCTGCAGGACAGAAAACGCCTGCCGTCGCGCTTCTCCGCGCGCGTCTGTGGCGCGCCGACCAGCCGACTTACGCGGGCCGACTGATCAACTCGTTTCGCCTGACATCTCGGCGTCTGCCCTTCCCTTTCTCATATCGACGGATTTACGCACATGAGCGCACCGCGCACCCTCTATGACAAGATTTTCGACGACCACGTCGTCGACCGCCAGGACGACGGCACCTGCCTGCTCTATATCGACCGCCACCTCGTCCATGAGGTGACCAGCCCGCAGGCCTTCGAGGGCCTGCGCATGAGTGGCCGCAAAGTCCGTCATCCCGAAAAGACGCTGGCCGTGGTCGACCACAACGTCTCGACCTCGCCCGAGCGCAAGTTCGGCATCAAGAACGAGGAAAGCCGCATCCAGGTCGAGGCTCTGGCCAAGAACGCCAAGGATTTCGGCGTCGAATATTATTCCGAGAATGACATCCGCCAGGGCATCGTCCACATCATCGGGCCGGAGCAGGGTTTCACCTTGCCCGGCATGACCATCGTCTGCGGCGACAGCCACACCTCCACCCACGGCGCCTTCGGCGCGCTGGCGCACGGCATCGGCACGTCGGAGGTCGAGCACGTGCTGGCGACGCAGACGCTGATCCAGCGTAAGGCCAAGAACATGCTGGTGCGCGTCGACGGCCAGTTGCCGGAAGGCGTCACCGCCAAGGACATTATCCTCGCCATCATCGGGGAGATCGGCACCGCCGGCGGCACCGGCCATGTCATCGAATATGCCGGCGAGGCGATCCGCTCGCTGTCGATGGAAGGCCGCATGACGATCTGCAACATGTCGATCGAGGGCGGCGCGCGCGCCGGCCTGATCGCACCTGACGAGACGACCTTCGCCTATGTCAAGGACAAGCCGCGCGCGCCCAAGGGCGCCGCCTGGGACGCCGCGCTCGCCTACTGGAAGACACTGCAATCCGACGAAGGCGCGCATTTCGACAAGGTGATCGTGCTCGATGCGGCCAAACTGCCGCCGATCGTCTCCTGGGGCTCTTCCCCGGAGGATGTTGTCTCGGTGCAAGGGATTGTGCCGAACCCGGAAGACATCACCGACGAAAACAAGCGCACCTCAAAGCAGCGCGCGCTCGACTATATGGGCCTGACGCCGGGAACGAAGATCACCGACATCGCCCTCGACCGTGTCTTCATCGGCTCCTGCACCAACGGCCGCATCGAGGATCTGCGCGCCGCCGCCAAGGTGGTCGAGGGCAGAAAAGTCAATCCGCGCGTCAACGCCATGATCGTGCCGGGCTCCGGCCTGGTCAAGGAACAGGCCGAGGCCGAAGGGCTGGACAAGATCTTCCTCGCCGCCGGCTTCGACTGGCGCGAGCCGGGCTGCTCGATGTGCCTTGCCATGAACGACGACCGGCTGAAGCCGCATGAGCGCTGCGCCTCGACCTCGAACCGCAATTTCGAGGGCCGGCAGGGCTTCAAGGGGCGCACCCATCTGGTGTCGCCGGCCATGGCTGCGGCGGCGGCGATCGCCGGCCACTTCGTCGATATTCGCGACTGGAAGTAAATCGCGGCTGGTTCGATCGAAACGCAAGGGCCCGGATCGCGATGCGATTCGGGCCTTCTGCTTAAGCGTTCAGAGCATGTTTGGAGCTTCACCGGTCGTCGCGGCGGATGATCTCGTGGAACTGCTCGCGGCGCCCGGGTTCTTCGGCGGCGACCACCAGGGCCAGCCCGCGTTCATCGAAGAGTTTGAACCATTCGTCCCACTCGACCAGCTCATAACCTCCGGCATTGATCGGGCGCTCCGGCTGGTCTTCGTCCTCATAGGCGTGCTGGCCGAATACCAGCCGCAGCATCGCCTGCGTGCCGGCCTCGGGCGACACGTCGACAATGGCCGGAAAGCCGGCGCGTGAAGCGGCCCATGAACGGATTGCCTCGTGATCGGTCAGGGTGATTGTATCGGCCATTATCGGTTCCTCTTCTGCGCTGGACAAACGCAGGTCCGGCGCGCCGGTTCCACGTCACGCTCCGCACCAGCGTGACGCATATTCGCTTTCGCTTAACCGCTTGTTTGGGCTTGCAGCCTAAGGTCTTCCCCGACGTCAAGCGAGGGGAAGTCACGGTCCTTTGGACACCGGCCTGCTGATAGCGTTGCTAAACCCGACGATCGCGCTGGCCCTCGGCGCGGCGTTCCTCGTGCTTTGGTTCTATCAGCGCCACCGTCCCTATCTGGCCGTGCTGGCGGTAAGCTATTCGCTTGCGGCGGCCGGGTTCCTGTTCCAGCATTTCACGCTGCCCGTTGGCCTGGCACCGTCGAAGCTGCTCTCCAACCTATGCTTCTGCGTTGCCGGATCCTGCCTGGCCGGCGCGATCGTGGCGCGGCATGGCCGGCGAGTGCCCTATGCCGGGCTTTGCGTCTTGGCGAGCGGCGGCATGGCCGCCTTTTGCTGGTTCCTGTTCGTCCAGCCGGACCTGACATGGCGGGTCCTCGTCATCAATTTCGCGCTCGGCGGCATCAGCCTGGTGGCGGCCGCCGAATTGCGCAAGGTGCGTGGCAATGGCCCGACGGAAAATATCCTGTTCGTCCTGGCGTTGCTCGCGGGGCTGAATTTCTTCGTGCGCACGCTTGCCGTCATCGTCGCGCACGGGCCTTTCGCGACCTATGACGAGCTCTATACATCATCCTATTGGACGACGGCGTTGCTGTCGCATGCGCTGCTGTCGCTGCTGATCGCGCTTTGCCTGTTCTCCGCCGCCGCGCTCGACGTGATGAAGGCGTTGAAGGTCGAAACCTACACAGATCCGCTGTCTCGCCTCCTCAACCGGCGCGGCTTCGAGCAACGGGCGGCACTGCTCTTGCAACGCTGCGCGGCGGCGAAATTGCCGGTGGCCCTTGTGCTGGCCGATCTCGACCACTTCAAGGCGCTCAACGACCTGCATGGGCATGCCGCGGGCGACCGGGTGATCGCCGACTTCGCCGCCAAGCTTCGCGCCGCCGCCGGTACGCGCGGTGAGGCCGGACGTATCGGCGGCGAGGAATTCGCGGTGCTCCTGCCCTTGACCGATCTTGCCGCCGCGCGGCTGCTCGCAGAGGCCGTGCGCGTGGCCTACTCGGCCGGCGGCGTCGACGGACTTCCGCCCGGCACCAAGGTCACCGCCAGTTTCGGCGTGGCGGCGCGCAGCGGCGACGAAGCGCTGGAGCCGTTGATGCGCCGCGCCGACGAGGCCCTCTACAAGGCCAAGAAGAACGGCCGCGACAGCGTGCGCCTGTCCTATGAGCGGCCGGAAACGCTGTTCGTGCCGGAGCCGCTCAAAGCCGGCTGAAGGCGATCGGCCTGACGTCTTCACCATCCAGGACCGCGCCGCACCGCTTCGTTCCTTGCTTCGCCCTGAAAGGCGATGGCAAACATCGTTCGGCCAATCCCCGAGGCGTGCGCGAGCCTCCGATATGACCTGACGTTAACTTCTTTTTCGCCCGTCGATGGTTTGCTGCCGTCAGGGGCTTGGGAAATCATGGGCGGCGCGGACTTCATCCTTGTCATCAATCTGTTCGTTGCCGGGCTGCTGGCGGCGGCCTTCATGGCGATTGCCGTCTATGACATCGGACGCGTCTCGGCACGCTGGCTGGCGTTCGGCTATGTGCTGGGCATGGCCTATTTCGTCGTGGAATTCAGCATCCCCGCCTTCGACAATGCGCGGCTGGTGGTCGTCGCAGCCTTTGCCGTTTTCCTTGGCGCCACCATCGCCTTCAACGGCGGGCTTGCGCATAGATACGGCGTGACGCCGCCCTGGTCGGCGATGCTCCTGATCCTGGCTGTTGCGTCTGTCGCGGTCTATTTCGCCCAGGATCTGCCGCGCCAGTCCCTAGTCAGCAAGATGGCCTACCAACTGCCCTACGCCGTCATGCAGCTTACCGGGTTCGGCATTGTCTGGTCGTCCAGGCAAAGGCGTGACCGGCTCGATCGGATGCTGATGGCGGTGCTGGCGGCCAGCGCCATGCAGTTCGCCAGCAAGCCATTTATCGCCGATGCGCTTGGCGGCCGCGGCGCCGCCCCGCAATCCTATCTGCAGACCAGCTATGCCCTGGTATCGCAATCGCTCGGCACCGTGTTCGGCGTGGCGCTGGCCTTGCTGGCGCTGGCCATACTGGTGCGCGACGTGCTCGCCGAGGCGACGTCGAAATCGGAAACGGACACGCTGTCGCGGCTCCTCAACCGCGGCGGCTTCGAGCATCACGCCGAGAGGGCGCTGGGGGACGCGGCGCGCCGGGGCGTCCCAGTCGCGCTGGTCATCGCCGATCTCGACCACTTCAAGTCCATCAACGACAATTACGGCCATGCCTCGGGCGACCGGGTCATCGAGGCCTTTGCCCGCTTCCTGCGCGAGGCCGCGGCCGACCACCATGTCGCCGGTCGTATAGGCGGCGAGGAGTTCGCCATCATCCTGCCAGGCACCAACCTTGCCGCCGCGCGGCTGTTCGCCGAAAGCGCGCGCAGCGCCTTCGGGACGCTGCCCATCGACGGGCTCCCCGCCGACAATCGCTGCACGGCAAGCTTCGGCGTCGCCGAGCTTCGTGCCGGCGAGCATTTTTCCGGTCTGATGCGGCGTGCCGATGAAGCGCTCTATCGGGCCAAGGATGCCGGGCGCGACTGCGTGCGCGTTTCCGCCGGGCCAGCCAGGCCAGAGGCCGTGGCGCTGTTCAGCGGCAGGGGCTGAGCTCGGGCATTTCGCCGTCGGAGAGGCCATACATATAACTGCGCCCCTTCACGAACACCGGCGGCCGATAGCAGTCGCCATAGCCCGACATCTCCTCAGCGCCGTTCTCGTAGATCACCTTGGGCTGGCCGGCGCTGGTATAGTCGGACAGCTGCTTGGCGAGATTGCCTTCGCCGACGAGGATGCGCTTGTAGCCGGCGGCACTGTCGATGACGAGATTGCCGAAGGAATCGGCGTAGACCCGATCCTGGTGGCGTCCGTCCGCCAGCGCCGGCGCGGCGAAGCCGACGGCCAATACCGCCACTGTGAACGCCGCAAGGCGCGATCTGCCCGAATTCGAACGCATGGCGTCCTCCATGTTGGAGACAAAGCCTCCTCGAATCGGAAATTAACCTTTTCTTAACCTTTGTTAAGAGGCTGGCGCGGTTCTCACCCATGTCTTGATAAACATGGTTAACGAGGCACATGACGCGATCGTGATCGACGGTCGCGAGGCGCTGGTGATGAAAGCGGGCTCGGCGCCGCTGACCCGCACCCGCTGAGCCGAAGCCCGCGCCCGCCACATATATGCTGCACCGCAGCGAGAACGGGCCGGCTTGGCATCGTCGACGCCTAATCGATTGAAGCCCGGACCTGCTTTTAATAAGACTAAATTACGTTTTCGAAACGGTTTTCTGGCTTTGACGCGGTGCAAAAAGAGCATTAGAAACCGGCTGTCCGAAGTCGCAACCGGAAGCGGCAATGCCGCATTTCCACCTGAGGCTCCAGGAACGCCGAACTGGGGGAGCCATGAGCAAATCACCAGCCACCCGCGAATTCGCCAGACGTGAACGGCCGCTTTCGCCGCACCTCAGCGTGTACCGGCCGCCGATCACCATGACGATGTCGATCATCCATCGCATCACCGGCGGCGCGCTCTATTTCGGCACGCTCCTGGTCGCGATATGGCTGATGGCGGCGGCGAGCTCGCAAGCCACTTTCGATTGGGTGAGCTGGGCCTTCGGAACCTGGCTCGGACGGCTGATCCTGTTCGGCTACACCTGGGCGCTCATGCACCACATGCTGGGCGGCGTGCGCCACCTGATCTGGGATACCGGCGCCGGTCTCGAAAAGCATACCGCCTCCAAGATCGCCTGGGCGACCCTGGCCGGCTCGGTCCTGCTCACGCTGCTGATCTGGATCGCCGGCTATATGGCGCGAGGAGCCTGACCATGAGCACTGGAAAGACCGACATGCGCACGCCGCTGGCGAAAGTCCGCGGCCTGGGCTCGGCCCGCGAAGGCACCGGGCATTTCTGGCGCCAGCGCCTCACGGCAATCGCCAACATCCCGCTGATCCTGTTCTTCACCGGGTTCCTGGTCGCGCTCAACGGCGCCGGTTATGCGGAGGTGCGGGCAGCGCTCGCCAACCCGCTCGTGGCGCTGATGATGGCCCTTGTGCTCATCTCGCCGCTTTATCACATGCGGATCGGCATGCAGGTGATCATCGAGGATTACGTGCATGGCGAAGGCATGAAGCTGGCGCTGATCGCCCTCAACACTTTCTTCACCGTAGCGGTCGGCGTGGCTTCGCTCTTCGCCCTGCTCAAACTGGCATTCGGAGGCTGACGTTTTGGCCAAGGACGCGAAAGAAGCCAATACGGCAGGCTATACCTATGTCGACCACAAATTCGACGTCGTGGTCGTCGGTGCCGGAGGCGCGGGACTGCGCGCTACGCTGGGCATGGCCGAACAGGGCCTGCGCACCGCCTGTATCACCAAGGTTTTCCCGACCCGCTCGCACACGGTGGCGGCGCAGGGCGGCATTGCCGCTTCGCTTTCCAACATGGGCCCGGACTCCTGGCAGTGGCACATGTACGACACCGTCAAGGGTTCGGACTGGCTGGGCGATGTCGACGCCATGGAATATCTGGTGCGTGAAGCGCCAGCCGCCGTCTACGAACTCGAGCACTACGGCGTGCCGTTCTCGCGCACGGAAGAGGGCAAGATCTACCAGCGGCCGTTCGGGGGCCACATGATGAATTACGGCGATGGCCCGCCGGTGCAGCGCACCTGTGCGGCCGCCGACCGCACCGGCCACGCCATCCTGCACACGCTCTACGGCCAGTCGCTGAAGAACAACGCGCAGTTCTTCATCGAGTATTTCGCGCTCGACCTGATCATGGAGCCGGACGGCACATGCACAGGCGTCGTCGCCTGGAATCTCGACGACGGCACCATCCACCGTTTCTCGGCCAAGATGGTTGTGCTGGCGACAGGCGGCTATGGCCGCGCTTATTTCTCGGCGACGTCGGCCCACACCTGCACCGGCGACGGCGGCGGCATGGCCGCGCGGGCGGGGTTCCCTTTACAGGACATGGAGTTCGTGCAGTTCCACCCGACCGGCATCTACGGGGCCGGCTGCCTGATCACCGAAGGCGCGCGCGGCGAGGGCGGCTATCTCGTCAATTCCGAGGGCGAGCGGTTCATGGAGCGCTACGCGCCGTCGGCCAAGGACCTTGCCTCGCGCGATGTCGTCTCGCGCTGCATGACGCTGGAAATCCGCGAAGGCCGCGGCGTCGGCAAGAACAAGGACCATATCTTCCTACACCTCGATCATCTCGATCCGGCGGTGCTGCACGAGCGGCTGCCCGGCATCTCGGAATCGGCAAAGATCTTCGCCGGCGTCGACCTCACCAAGGAGCCGATTCCGGTGCTGCCGACGGTGCACTACAATATGGGCGGCGTGCCGACCAATTACTGGGGCGAGGTGCTCAACCCGACGATCCTTAATCCCGATCGGGTCTCGCCCGGCTTGATGGCGGTAGGCGAGGCCGGGTGCGCCTCGGTGCACGGCGCCAACCGGCTGGGATCGAACTCGCTGATCGACCTGGTCGTGTTCGGCCGCGCGGCGGCGATCCGTGCCGGCCAGGTCATCGACCGCAAATCGGCAATCCCGTCGCCCAACCAGGCCTCGGTCGACAAGATCATGGACCGCTTCGACCGGCTGCGCCACGCCAACGGCTCGACGCCGACGGCGGTTCTGCGCGAAAAGATGCAGCGCGCCATGCAGGAAGACGCGGCGGTGTTCCGCACGCAGGAATCGCTGGAGAACGGTTGCAAGCGCATTTCGCAGATCTGGGGCGAGCTCAAGGACATAAAGGTTTTCGACCGCTCGATGATCTGGAACTCCGACCTGGTGGAGACGCTGGAGCTGGAAAACCTGATGGCCAACGCCATCACCACGGTCTACGGCGCCGAGGCCCGCAAGGAGAGCCGTGGCGCGCACGCGCGGGAGGATTTCTCGGCCCGCGACGACGCCAACTGGCGCAAGCACACGCTCGCCCATCTGAGCGAGACCGGTGAGGTGACGCTCTCCTATCGTCCGGTGCACACCGAACCGCTGCTGGCCGAAAAGGACGGCGGCATCAGTCTCGCCAAGATCGCGCCCAAGGCCAGGGTGTATTGAAATGACGTCCAGCCGCGTCATCCGAAAGGACCTGAGGTAATGGTCGAACTCACGCTCCCCAAGAACTCGAAGATCCAGCAGGGCAAGACCTGGCCGAAGCCGGAAGGCGCGACCAATCTCAGGGAATACCGCATCTACCGCTGGTCGCCGGATGATGACGAGAACCCGCGCATGGACACCTATTTCGTCGACATGGACGATTGCGGGCCGATGGTGCTGGATGCGCTGCTCTGGATCAAGAACAAGATCGACCCGACGCTGACCTTGCGCCGCTCCTGCCGGGAAGGCATCTGCGGCTCCTGCGCCATGAATATCGACGGCTCCAACACGCTCGCCTGCACCAAGGGCTGCGACGACATCTCGGGCGCCGTCAAGATCTACCCGCTGCCGCATATGCCCGTCATCAAGGACCTGGTGCCCGACCTCACCAATTTCTACGCCCAGCACGCCTCGATCGAACCGTGGCTGAAGACGGTCTCGCCGCAGCCCGCCAAGGAATGGCTGCAGAGCCATGAGGAGCGTGAGAAGCTCGACGGGCTCTACGAATGCATATTGTGCGCCTGCTGCTCGACCTCTTGCCCGAGCTATTGGTGGAACGGCGACCGTTATCTCGGCCCGGCAACCCTGCTGCAGGCGTATCGCTGGCTGATCGACAGCCGCGACGAGGCCACGGGCGAGCGGCTCGACAATCTCGAGGACCCCTTCCGGCTCTATCGCTGCCACACCATCATGAACTGCGCGCAGACCTGCCCCAAGGGCTTGAATCCGGCCAAGGCGATCGCGGAAATCAAGAAGATGATGGTGGAGAGAAGGGTTTAGGCGCTCGCTCGCGGCAATCTTGAACGCAGCGATCCTTCGCGCCCCCTTTCTCCGGCAGGACAAAAGGGGCGCTGTCTTGCCAGCTTCAAAAAGGATTGCAATCCAATGACGGACCTCCCCATCCTGTCTCCTCCCGAAGCGCGTGTGCTCGGCTGCCTCATCGAGAAGAAGGAGCTGACGCCGGACGTCTATCCGTTGACCCTCAACGCAGCGCTTGCCGCCGCCAACCAGAAGACGGCGCGCGAGCCCGTCATGGCGCTGGAGCAGACAGAGGTGCACCGGGCGCTAAAGCTGCTCGAGCAGAAGGGGCTGGTGCGGCAGATGTTCGGCTCCCGCGTCGAGCGCTACGAGCACCAGATGGCGCAGCGCTTCTCGCTGACCACGCCTCAGACCGCCTTGGTCGGTCTGCTTTTGCTGCGCGGGCCGCAGACGGCGCATGAATTGTTGGCACGCAGCGAGCGCATGGCAAGGTTTTCATCGATCGAGGATTTGCGCGGTGAACTCGATATGCTGATCGGCCGTCGACCGCCGCTCGTTCAGGAAATCCCGCGCGGTCCAGGCCAACGCGAGGACCGCTATGTGCATCTCCTCGCCGGGCCGGTTGACGTTGCCGCCCTGTCGGCGCAGCGCACTGCATCGGCCGTGCCCGCTTCCGACCTCGAAGCGAGAGTGGAGGCGCTGGAGCAGGAAGTCGCAGCCCTTCGCGCCCGGCTCGACGCGCTGGGCGCCTGAGCGGTCGGGCGTGTCCGGCGCGACCATGCGCGCCGGGATGCCGGGGTCTCAACCGAGCCTGGCGTCGAGCGATACGTTGATGGCGCCCAGCGCTTTGGAAACAGGGCATTCGGCCTTGGCCTTCTCGGCCAATTCCTTGAACTTCGCCGCGTCGATGCCGGGCACCTTGCCGACAAGGGTGATCGCGCTGCCCGTGATGCCGGTGCCGGGAACCAGCGTCACCACGGCCTTGGCGTCGAGTTCGGCTGCCGGGGTGCCGTTCTCGGCCAGGAAATGCGACAGCTGCATGGCGTAGCAGCCGGCGTGCGCGGCCGCGATCAGCTCTTCCGGATTGGTGCCGGATTTGCCGCTCTCGTCCTCGAAGCGTGCCTTGAACGAATAGGGCGTGCCGTTCAGGGTCCCGCTCTGGCTGTCGAGCGTGCCTTTGCCGTCCTTCAGATTGCCCTTCCAGACGGCGGTTGCGGTGCGGTCCATGAATTCCTCCTTGGTTGTCGTGAACTTGTCCAGGTGAGCCCAGCGTCCGGCCAACTATAGCGCGGGCATGCGCGAAGACCACTGCGCTGTTTGGACCACGGCGTGATGACGGTTCATTCCTTTCGAAAAAAATCCGCGTGCAAAAATGTCGGCTTCCATTCGGCCCGACCGTCCTGCGGGCGACCACGGGATTGTGGCCGGATGGAGGTTCACATGGACAATCTGTTTTTCGCAATATGGAAGACCCCGGGCCGCAAGGCTCAACGACGGCAGGACTTCTGGCTGGAGCCGCCGCCGTCCGGTGTCCGCAGGCTGCTGGCGGCTGTCGCCATCGTCGCGGTCGCGGCATGCCTTCTCGACCATGCGGCAGCGGTCGAAGGCAAGGCTGACACGCTCGTCGCCGCATCCTATGATTCATCGCAGCAAGGGAGCGCGAAATGAAATATGTCTGCCTGGTCTATGGTGAGGAGAAAGACCTCCACGCGCTCACTCCGGAAGGATCGGCCAAGCTCGACGCCGATTCGCTGGCCTATGACCGGTCCTTGGACCAACAAGGCAAGCTCATCGTCGCGCAGGCGCTGCAATCGGTGAAGACCTCGAAAACCGTGCGCCGTCGCAAGGGCAAGCGGCTGGTCACCGACGGCCCGTTCGCCGAAACCAAGGAGCAGTTGCTCGGCTTCGTCATGATCGAGGCGAAGGACCTCCAGGAGGCACTGGACATCGCCGGCGGCATTCCGCTGGCCGAACTCGGCACGATCGAGGTCCGGGCGATCTATGACGTGCCCGGGTCATAGATGGCGCGGCGGGTCAGATCGCCTCGCCCTTCAAAAGGCGCGGCGTGCCGGCCGAAAGCCCCGACGCCTGGCGGATGAAGAATTCCTTCAGCCGCGGCATGCGTTCGACCAGGCCGAGGCCGATGTCGCGCACCGCGCGCAGCGGGCCGATATCGTTGGAAAACAGCCGGTTCAGCACATCTGTCGTGACGCCCATCTGCACCGTGTCGAAACGGCGCCATTGCTGGTAACGCTCGAGCACGTCGAGCGCGCCGATATCCTGGCCCAGCCGGTCGGCTTCGACGATCACCTCGGCCAGGGCGGCGACATCCTTGAAGCCGAGATTGAGGCCCTGGCCGGCGATCGGGTGGATGCCGTGGGCGGCATCGCCGGCAAGCGCCACGCGCGGCGCGACGAAGGCGCGCGCGATGGTAAGACCCAGCGGCCAGGCGCGCGGCTTGTCGGCGACGCGGATCTCGCCAAGCTTGAGGCCGAAACGCTGTTCCAGCTCATGCTCGAAGAGGAGGTCGTCGCCGGCGACCAGCGTCTGAGCATCTTCCGACCGCTCGACCCAGACGATCGACGAGCGGTTGGAGCCGTCCTCGCCCGGCTTCAGCGGCAGCGTGGCGAAGGGGCCGGCGGGCAGGAAATGCTCTTCGGCACGGCCGTTGTGGGGCCGTTCATGTGCCACGGTGCAGACGATGCCGGACTGGCCGTATTCCCACTTCACCGTCTTGATGCCGGCCATGTCGCGCAGCTTCGAGTTGACGCCGTCGGCGGCGACCAGCAGCCGCGCCTTCAGCGTCGCGCCGTCGGCCAGATGCACGGTGATGCCCGCACCATTGGTTTCGAACCCTTGCACGGCAACGCCTTCGATGATGTCGACGCCGAGCTTTTCGGCGCTGCGGCGCAAGGCGCCGTTCAGCACCCGGTTGGCCACCATATGCGCGAAGGGCTCGCCCGGCGCCACCTCGCCGTCGAAAGTGAGGAAGACCGGGCGCACCGGATCGGCGGTACGCGAATCGGTGATGATCATCTCGGTGATCGCCTGCGCTTCCGGCGCGATCTCGGCCCAGACGCCGAGCCGCTCGAGCATGCGGCAGGCGGCCGCCGCAATGGCCGAGGCGCGGCCGTCCCTTTGCCAGGAGCCGGCGGGTGCGGCATCGACCAGGGCCACGGCAAGCTCCGGTTGCGCCTGTTTCAGCGACACGGCGGCAGCCAGGCCGACATAGCCGGCGCCGGCGACCAGAACATCGAGCCCGGACCTGGTTTTCGCCTCTGCCTTGCCTTCCATGGTCTTCGCTCCTTGCAAGCCAGCCTGCCATCCGCCCTTGACGGCCCGTCCTTCCTGTCGGAAACCCGCCGAGGAAATCTTGAGGCGAGGTCACGACACATGACGGCGGCCATGGACGAGCTTCTGCGCATTCTCGACCTCGAGAGGCTGGAACACAATCTGTATCGTGGTCGCAGCCCCCAGGTGGAGTGGCAGCGCGTGTTCGGCGGCCAGACCATCGCCCAGGCGCTGGTGGCGGCGCAGCGGACCGTGGAGCCCGACCGCTACGTGCATTCGCTGCACGGCTATTTTATGCGGCCGGGCGACATCAAGGTGCCGATCATCTACGAGGTCGACCGCATCCGCGACGGCGGCTCCTTCACCACCCGCCGGGTGCTGGCGATCCAGCACGGGAACGCGATCTTCTCGCTGGAGGCCTCGTTCCAGGTCGATGAGAAGGGGCTGGAGCACCAGTTCGCTTTGCCCGACGACGTGCCGCCGCCGGAAGGGCTGAAGACGCAGCGCCAACTGCTCGAAAAGGCCGACCGGGTGCCGGAAGCGGTGCGACGCTTCTGGGCGCGCGAGCGGCCGCTGGAGCTCAGGCCGGTCAATCTCCAGCACTATGAAAGCCGTGACAAGCTGCCGCCCCGGCAGAATGTCTGGATCCGCCTCGCCGGTCCCGTCCCAGACGACCGCGCGCTGCAATCGGTGTTGCTCGCCTATCTCTCCGACATGACGCTGCTCGACACCTCGACCTTCGCGCATGGGCGCGGGCTGTTCGATCCCGACATCCAGGCGGCCAGCCTCGACCATTCGATGTGGTTCCACCGCCCGCATTCGCTCGACGGCTGGCTGCTCTACGCGCAGGACAGCCCCTCGAGCTCGGGATCGCGCGGATTCAGCCGCGGCACGCTTTATGCCCGCGACGGCACGCTGATCGCCTCGATGGCCCAGGAAGGCTTGATCCGGCTCAAGCGTTGAGCAGTCCTTTCGACCAAAGCCCGCCAAATAGGCGTTTTCTGAAAACTGCTTAATTATTGAGCAGAAGCTGTGCCGCGCTCATCGGTACGGTGCGATCGCCGGTGCGTCAATTCCTTTGTTTACAACCAGTTAACACGCTGCTTCGGCAATTGGCACGGAGCTTGAATCCTCGTCGGCACTCTCCGGCTCCTCGGGATCGGTGAAGGTGTGCAAACGCGGGGGACCGCAACAGCAAAAGGGTGAAACCTTATGAAAATCGTGATGGCAATCATCAAGCCGTTCAAGCTCGACGAGGTACGCGAAGCGCTTACCGCCGTCGGCATCCAGGGCCTGACCGTCACCGAAGTCAAAGGCTACGGGCGTCAGAAGGGGCACACGGAAATCTATCGCGGGGCGGAATACGCGGTCAGTTTCCTGCCGAAGATCAAGATCGAGGTCGCGGTCAGCGCCGACATGGTCGACAAGGCCGTGGAGGCCATCACCGCAGCCGCCAAGACCGGTCAGATCGGCGACGGCAAGATCTTCGTTTTCGGCATCGACCAGGCGGTGCGCATCCGCACCGGCGAAACAGACACCGACGCGCTCTGAAGCGGCGAACACGTATTCCAATGGAGAGTTCAATGAATATTCCTTCCACCTTGAAGAAGACGGGACGCGCCGCCCTTTTTGGCTCGCTCGCTCTCGCAGCGTTGGGCAGCGTCGCCGCCCTCGCGCAGGAAGCGGCTCCGGCCGCGGCTGCCGCCGCCCCGGCCGCTCCCACCCCGGTGCTCGACACCGGCAACACCGCCTGGATGCTGACTTCGACGGCGCTGGTGCTGATGATGACCATCCCCGGCCTGGCACTGTTCTACGGCGGCATGGTGCGCAAGAAGAACGTGCTTGCCACCGTCATGCAGAGCTTCGCCATCACCTGCCTGGTGACGGTGCTGTGGTTCATGTTCGGCTATTCGCTGGCCTTTTCCGACGGCGGCGGCATGAATGCCTATCTCGGGGGCTTCTCGAAGTTCTTCCATCACGGCATCACCACCTCGACGCTGTGGGCGCCGGGCGTGGCTAACATTCCTGAATTCGTCTTTTCGATGTTCCAGATGACCTTCGCCATCATCACCCCGGCCCTGATCGCCGGCGCCTTTGCCGAGCGCATGAAGTTCTCGGCCCTGCTGATCTTCATGGCGCTGTGGCTGCTGGTCGTCTATGCGCCGATCGCGCATTGGGTCTGGGGCGGCGGCTTCCTCGGCGCTGCCGGCGTGCTCGACTTCGCCGGCGGCACGGTCGTCCATATCAATGCCGGTGTCGCGGGTCTCGTCTGCGCCCTGGTCCTGGGCAAGCGCGAAGGCTACGGCACCACCAACATGGCGCCGCATAACCTGGTCTATTCCGTGATCGGCGCTTCGCTGCTGTGGGTCGGCTGGTTCGGCTTCAACGCCGGTTCGGAACTCGCCGCCGACGGCCTCGCCGGTGCCGCGATGCTCAACACCCAGGTTGCCACCGCGGCAGCGGCGCTGGCCTGGATGTTCGCCGAATGGATCGTCGCCAAGAAGCCCTCGGTGCTCGGCATCATCTCCGGCGCCGTCGCCGGCCTTGTCGCGGTGACGCCGGCTTCCGGCTTCGTCAACCCGACGGGCGCCTTCATCGTCGGCATCGTCGCCGGCGTCGTCTGCTACATCTCGGCGGTCAAGGTAAAGCACATGTTCGGCTATGACGACTCGCTCGATGCCTTCGGTGTCCATGGCGTCGGCGGCGTGGTCGGCGCATTGCTGACCGGCGTGCTCGCCGACCCGGCAATCAACAGCCTGTCCTCGGGCGCGTCGATCGGCAAGCAGCTCTACGGCATCGTCTTCACCATCCTGTGGACGGCAATCGCCACCTTCGTCATCCTCTACATCGTCAAGGCGCTCGTCGGCCTGCGTCCATCGACCCAGGAAGAGGTCGAGGGTCTCGACATCAGCCAGCACGGCGAAGTGGTGCCGTAAGGCCTCTTTGCCATGGGACCGGCGGACCTCCTCCCGCCGGTCCCATCTCTTTCGGTAATCACGTACGGAAAACCGCTGCACGTCTTCCGGAACTGTTTTGAAATCCCGTCGTGACGCTCCGCAAGGTGCTCACGCCTTGAGGCCCGGATCGCTCCGGGCCTCTTTTTTTGGAGCCCGTTTGGTTGGACGAGCGCAATCACGTTCGCGTGATTGAGATTTTCGAGGAAACATCGGCCGTCTTGGCATCGAACTCCCGGGCACGACCACTGTTCGGCGGTCGTTGCAAACAATAGGGAAGGAAACTATCCAATGAACGTCAAGAATATCTGTCTCGGCGCGCTCGCTCTTTCCATGGTCAGCGGCATGGCATTTGCCGGGGCTCTCGACGAACCCGACAATATGGCCCCGTTCTTCACCGATTCCAGCATGAAAACCATGAAGCCGATGGCGGAATTCAAGACCGCTTTCATGGCCATGCCAATGGAAAAGCAGGATGCGATGAAGAAGGAATGCCAGGACGCGGCGATGAGCAAGCCGCACGCCGAGTTCTGCGCCAACGTCCAGGCGCTCGGCGGAGCCAACTGAGACCGCGGCGGATCAGGCCCACCGAGCCTGGTCACCCTGCCGTTGCCGATGCAGAAATGGCGGGCCGTGAGGCTCGCCATTGTTATTTGCGGCAGGCGGCTGGGGCCCTTGCCATGGTTAATGCGGCCTTAACCTTCCCACGCATAGTCTGGCAGCCAAATCTGCCGAAGTGCGTCACGCGCTCGGGCCAGGCAATCACTGACGGGGAAGAGCATGCGTTCAGGGGCTTCAGCACCGCTCGCGCTGACCGATACGGGGCACGGCATCCAGGCATTCGCGCGACGCCAGGTCGGCCGGCTTGTCGGCGCCGGCATGTTCGCGTTCACCGCCTTCGGCGTCGCCAGCCTTGCCACCTGGAATGTCGCCGACCCGAGCTTCTCGCACGCCACAGCCAACACCGTCACCAATGCCATGGGATATGCGGGTGCGGTCTTCTCCGACATCGCCATGCAGTTCTTCGGCCTTGCCGCCGTGGCGGCGCTGGTTCCGGCCGTGATCTGGGGATATCTGCTGTTTTCGGCGCGCGGCGTCGACAGGCTGCCCAGGCGCGGTCTGTTCTGGTTCGGCTTTGCCCTGCTGGCCGCTGCGATCGCCGGCTGCGTGGTGCCGCCCAAGACCTGGCCGCTGCCGACCGGGCTCGGCGGCGTGTTCGGCGACATGGTACTGAAGATTCCGGGCGTCGTCATCGGTGGCTATCCGACCGGGCTGGTGGCCAGCGTGCTCGCCATTCTGATGGCCGGTCCGGCGCTATGGCTATTCGCCTACGGTTCGGCGCTGATCGCACGCAAGAACGGTTTCGCCGTCATGGAGGAACCGGCCGCCGCCGATCCGCGTGAGGATGAGCTGCTGTTCGACAATGACGAGGATGAAGGCGACGAAGGCATACTGGCGCTCGGCGCAATGACCCATTGGTGGCTTTCGTTCCGCGCGTGGATGCACCGCCGCGCCGTGCGCCGCAGGCAGCGGCGGGACGAATTCGAGCCGGGAATGGAACCGCGCGCCAGCGCCTGGCGGCGTGCCGCCGAACGGGTCGAATCGGCCGAGTTCGCCGAGCAGCGGATGAGCCCGGATGGCCGTGCCCGCGTCGAACCGGAATTCTTCGCCGCCATGGTCAACGACCGCAGCGTTTCCGTCGATCCGGACGATGACGTCTTCGACGGTCGCTTCGACACCGGCGATGACGATGTCGATTTCGACGATGAACCCCTCGTCCAGCGTCGCGCGGCTTCCACCGCCAAGGTCCAGCCGTTCCGCTCGGATGCCGCCACGCGCGTTGAAGCGCCGGCGCCGCGCCCGGCTCCGGGTGCGCGCGTCCAGCGCGAGGCGCAGACCTCGTTGATCGGCTCGGAAAAATTCGAGATGCCGTCGCTGCATTTCCTGTCCGAACCGAAGAACGTCGCGCGCGACCCGAGCCTCTCGAAAGACGCGCTGGAACAGAACGCCCGCCTGCTCGAAGGCGTGCTGGAGGATTTCGGCGTCAAGGGCGAGATCATCCATGTCCGCCCCGGCCCCGTCGTCACGCTCTATGAGCTGGAGCCTGCGCCAGGCATCAAATCATCGCGCGTCATCGGCCTCTCCGACGACATCGCCCGCTCGATGAGCGCCATCGCCTGCCGCGTCGCCGTGGTGCCGGGCCGCAACGCCATCGGCATCGAATTGCCGAACGCCAAGCGCGAGACGGTGTATCTCAGGGAAATCATGGCCAGCCGCGATTTCGAGACCACCAAGGCCAAGCTGGCGCTGGCGCTGGGCAAGACCATCAACGGCGAGGCGGTCATCGTCGATATCGCCAAGATGCCGCACGTCTTGGTCGCCGGCACCACCGGCTCGGGCAAGTCGGTCGCCATCAACACCATGATCCTGTCGCTGCTCTACCGGCTGACGCCGCAGGAATGCCGGCTGATCATGATCGATCCCAAGATGCTGGAGCTCTCGGTCTATGACGGCATCCCGCACCTTTTGACGCCTGTCGTCACCGACCCGAAGAAGGCGGTGGTTGCGCTGAAATGGACCGTGCGGGAGATGGAAGACCGCTACCGCAAGATGTCGAAGGTCGGCGTGCGCAATATCGACGGTTTCAACGCACGCGTCCAACAGGCGGAGAAGAAGGGCGAAAAGATCTCGCGCACGGTGCAGACCGGCTTCGACCGCCAGACCGGCGAGGCGATCTACGAGACCGAGAATCTCGACCTTGAGCCGATGCCTTACATCGTCGTCATCATCGACGAAATGGCCGATCTGATGATGGTTGCCGGCAAGGACATCGAGGGTGCCGTCCAGCGCCTGGCGCAGATGGCGCGCGCCGCCGGCATCCATGTCATCATGGCGACGCAACGTCCGTCTGTCGACGTGATCACCGGTACCATCAAGGCCAACTTCCCCACCCGCATCTCCTTCCAGGTAACGTCGAAGATCGACAGCCGCACCATCTTGGGCGAGCAAGGCGCCGAGCAGCTGCTCGGCATGGGCGACATGCTCTACATGGCCGGCGGCGGCCGCATCCAGCGCGTGCACGGCCCGTTCGTCTCCGACGACGAGGTCGAGAAGATCGTCGCGCATCTGAAGCTGCAGGGCGTGCCGGAATATCTCGACGCCATCACCGAGGACGATGATGAGGACGAGGACGAGCCCTCCGGCAAGGGCGGCTCGGGCGGCGGCGGCGGCAATTTCGAGGATTCCGACGATCCTTACGACCAGGCGGTGTCCGTGGTGTTGCGCGACGGCAAGGCCTCGACCAGCTACATCCAGCGGCGTCTGGGCATCGGCTACAACCGCGCCGCTTCGATCATCGAGAAGATGGAAAAAGAAGGCATTGTCGGCCCCGCCAACCATGCCGGAAAACGCGAGATCCTGGTGCCGACCGAAGAGGACAAATTCTGATCGCGACAAATACCGGCGGCAACTTTGAACCTTCTGGCGCGTTCAAGCGGTCAAGCAGTGTTCGCGCCGTCAAACTTCAGCCCAACTGGGGGTTCAGGACAACAACAAATCAGGACTCAAGATGAGAGTGACCGACATGAAAAACGATCTTTCCGCGCTCGGCGATCTTGCCCCGACGCGCCGTCAGTTGCTTGGCCTCGGCCTGGTGCTCGCGGGCGCTGCCGCCCTCAACGTGGTGCCCGGATTCGAGCTGCTGGCATCCGCGCAGGCGGCCGTGCCGGCGGCCGCGCAGAAGATCGCCGATCATTTTTCCTCGGTTAAGTCGATGAGCGGCGAATTCGTGCAGTTCGGCCCCAAGGGCGAACAGACCGGCGGCAAGTTCTTCCTGGAAAGACCGGGCAAGATCCGTTTCAATTATGACGGATCCTCGAATTTCCGGGTGATTTCGGACGGCAAGTCGGTGGTCATCCTCAACAAGAAACTGAACACGTCCGATCTTTATCCCTTGTCGAAGACGCCGCTGAAACTGTTGCTCGACGACCGGATCGATCTCTCCGGAAACCGCGTCAAGAGCGTCAAGGAAGAGGACGACCTCACCACCATCCAGCTCTCGGACAAGTCGGTGTTCGGCAATGCGCGGATCACCATGATGTTCGATCCGAAGACCTATGATCTGCGCCAGTGGACGATCACCGATGCGCAGGGCAAGGACACCACGGTGATGATCTTCAACACCAAGGAAGGCGTCAGCTTCGCTCCCGACACGTTTGCCATCGACTATACGGCCAATCGCGAGCTGAATACGAAAACCAGATAGCTTTCCTCGCGCTGGCGAAGCCTTTCGTGCAGTTTCGGCGGCGCGGCGCCGACCTCCGCAACTGCTGCAATGCTTGTCTTTATGGCGCGGGGCTGGCAGTAGTTCGGCGATCTTTCGCCGGACCCGCCAAATGCCCTTTTCCATCGCCACCTGGAACATAAATTCCGTTCGCCTGCGCATGCCGATCATCGAGCGCCTGCTCGATGAATACGCGCCCGATGTGCTTTGCCTGCAGGAAACAAAAGTTCCCGACGAGCTGTTCCCCGAAAAGGCCTTCCGCAGGCTCGGCTACGGGCACATCGCCTTTCACGGTCAGAAGGGCTATCACGGCGTGGCGACGGTCGCGCGCCGGCCGATCGCGGTGGTCGAGAAGCGCCGCTTCTGCGACATCGACGACAGCCGGCATTTGTCGGTGACCGTGCGGGCCGGCGGCAAGACGATCCTGCTGCACAATTTCTACGTTCCGGCGGGCGGTGACGAACCGGACCCGGAAGTCAACCGCAAATTCAGGCACAAGCTCGATTTCGTCGCCGAGATGAACGCAATCCGCGCCGAACACAGCGAAGTGTCCGCCTCGGTCCTGGTCGGCGACCTCAACATCGCGCCGCTCGAACACGATGTCTGGTCGCATAAGCAACTGCTCAACGTGGTCAGCCATACGCCGGTCGAGACGGAGAGTTTCGAGGCCATGCGGCTGGCCGGCGACTGGGTCGACCTGATGCGGCTCAACGTGCCATCAGAACAGAAGCTCTACACCTGGTGGAGCTACCGCGCGCAGGACTGGGAGGCATCCAACCGCGGCCGGCGGCTTGACCATGTCTGGTCGTCACCGAACCTGGTGCCTGATTTCACCGGCTACGAAATCCTGCGGGCGGCGCGTGGCTGGGAACGTCCCTCGGACCATGTTCCGGTCATCGCGCGGTTCAACCTGGACTGATCAGCCGGGCCGGCGCTTTTCCCACTCCGGCGACAATTGCGTCAAGCCGCTCGGTCGCCATGATGAAGGGCAGGTCATTTTCGGTGGCGCGAACCAGCCGGAACTCCACCTGTCTCTCCCGTTCACTCGGAAAAGCGCGGCGCCAGCTTCTCGATGCGGTGGATCATTGCCTGAAAGTCTTCCAGGATGCGCTGGTGGAGCTGTGCCGCCAAATCCGGATATTCCTCCAGGATGCGGCGGAACATCTTTCGGCTGAGCCGGATCACCTCCGAATCGACCGCGGCCGATGCACTGGTCAGCCGGTTGGTGTCGGCGATCAGCGCCAGTTCGCTCAGCATGGTGCCGGGGCTGGCCGTGCCGATAGGGATGCGTCCGCCTGCCTGCTCGCGGTAGAGCACGATCTCTCCGCTGACCACGATATAGGCCGAATCAGCCATATCGTCCTCGCGATAGAGCTTGTGGTCTGCCTGCAGCAGCATGGTCTCGGCGCCGAAGGCGAGCAGGCGCAATTGTTCCTGCGTGAAGCCCTCGAAAAGCCTCACGGCTGACAGGATGCGGATGTCGTCATCCAGCGCCATCTAGCTGTGTCCCCGAACGGTCAGTCCAATCCCTCCTCTGCGGTGCGATCCAGAATCCCGCTCCAACAGGATCGCACCCAAAAGCAGCCCCGCCCAGACCGCTTATTGGATAATAAAATGTTTAAGGAACCAGCTTGTAGCCACCGCTTTCTGTCACAAGAATTTCCGCATTGGAAGGATCGCGCTCGATCTTCTGGCGCAGGCGATACACATGGGTTTCTAGTGTGTGCGTGGTAACGCCGGAATTGTAGCCCCACACCTCCTCGAGCAGCACGTCCCGCGTCACCACCTTCTGGTCGGCGCGGTAGAGATATTTGATGATCGAGGCCTCCTTCTCCGTCAGCCGCACTTTTGCGCCGCGCGGGTCGATCAGCAGCTTCTGGCTTGGCTTGAAGGTGTAGGGGCCGACCGAGAAGGTGGCGTCCTCGCTTTGCTCGTGCTGGCGCAGCTGCGCGCGGATGCGCGCCAAAAGCACCGCGAAGCGGAACGGCTTCGTCACGTAGTCGTTGGCGCCGGCTTCGAGGCCAAGGATCGTGTCCGAATCGGTGTCGTGGCCGGTCAGCATGATGATGGGCGCCTTGTAGCCACCCTTGCGCAGGATCTTCACCGCTTCGCGGCCGTCCATGTCGGGCAGGCCGACATCCATGATCAGCAGGTCGATGAGGCCGCCACGCGCCGCGGCGACGCCTTTTGCCGCAGTGGACTCCTGCAGCACGTCGAATTCCTCATAAAGAGACAATTGCTCGACCAACGTGCCGCGCAGGTCGTCATCGTCGTCGACGATCAGGATGGTTCGTGAAGTCATGGATCAATCCGTTGTTTTGAAAAGAAAATTCAGTTGACCGCTGCCTGTTTATGCGGAAGCTGACCGGCACAACAGCCGATCACAGTGATTTGTTCCGTGGCACGATCATACAAGAAAAAACACGATCGCAATGCAGCCGGCGCAATTTTGCGAAAAGGACTGCGGGTGCTGACCGTGCGGGCAAGGCCCGGCCGTCCCAGCCAGGGGCTGCTGCAGGCGGGCAGAACGGTGTTTGCCTGCGCGCTGGGGCGTGGCGGCATCTCGGCGGGCAAGCGCGAAGGCGACGGCGCCACGCCGCTTGGCCAAATGCGGATCCTGTCGGGTTATTTCCGGGGAGACCACTTCTCCAGCGGCCGCATCACCCGGCTGGCGATGACGCCGATCGGGCCTGATCTCGGCTGGTGCGAAGTGCCCGACGACCGAAACTATAACAGGCCAGTCAAGATCCCCTACGGCGCCAGCCACGAACGCATGCGGCGCGACGACAGGCTCTATGATGCCTGCCTTGTGCTCGACTGGAATATAACGCCGCGCCGCCGCGGACGCGGCAGCGCCATCTTCTTCCACCTGGCGCGCCCGGGCTTCACGCCCACGCAAGGCTGCGTCGCGGTGACCGCACGCACGATGGCGCGCCTTTTGCCGCTGCTGTCGGACCGGACGGTGGTGAGGGTGGTAAGGTAGGGAATAGGCAGTAGGCAGTAGGGTTCTCTTTCTATTGCCTACTCCTAATTCCTATTCCCTTTCCTTACCTGCCAGCCGATGTCGAGCAGGCCCAGCCGGCCGAGTTCGCGGGCCATGGCGCGGGAGACGTCTTTGCGCGTGGCGCCGACATCGCGCAACTGGCGATCCGACAGGTCCTCGATGTCGTCCTGCGGCAGGCTTGCCGCGACCTTGGCCTGGCGGAGCCAGTCGAACGCGGCGGTCAGCCAGTTCAGCCGGCTCGCGGGAGCTCTCAAAGCTATGTGAGACATGATACGGTTCCTTCCATCCGGACATAAAATCCGGTTTGATATTGGTTCGATGGTCGCATCATGCCCGATTGAAAGATTGGAGAGAAACGAGTAGTTCTTTCCGGATTATCAAGTTTTCTTTGAGGATCAGGACGCCATGACCGCGTCTGTTCTGGGGCCGCGCTGATGGCCCGCCTGGTGCCGGGAACCCGGGCGCTGAGGACGCTGGAGGCAGCGGCCCGGCATCTCAATTTCACCCGGGCCGCCGACGAACTCGGCCTGACGCCAGCCGCCGTCAGCCACCAGATCAAGGAGATCGAAGACCAGCTCGGCATCGTCCTGTTCACGCGCTCCAGCCGCAGCATCCGGCTGACGGAGGCCGGAACGGTGCTGTTCGAGGCCTCTGCCGATGCGCTCGACCTGCTTGGCAAGGCCGTCTCGCGGGCACAGAAGATGACGCGCGGCACGACGCTGCTGAAAGTGACGCTCGACGCCCAATTCGCGACGAAATGGCTGATGCGGCGGGTCGAGGATTTTCGAAAAAAACATGAAGGCATCGAACTCAGGTTCGACATCGCCTACGGATTGCGGGATTTCGACCTTGACGATGTCGATGTCGGCATCCGCTTCGGCGCCGGCAGATATCCGGGACTTTGCGCGCATCGGCTGTTCGACAACGTCATCATCCCGGTATGCAGCCCGAGCCTGCTGGCGTCAGGTCCGCCGCTGCGCGAACCGCGCGATCTCTTCCATCACACGCTTGCCCATATCGAATGGGCGCGTCAGGGCGTGACCTGGCCGAACTGGCGCATGTGGATGGCGGCAGCCGGCGTCGACGATTTCGACGACAGCCGCACCATCGTTTTCGGCACCTCGGCCGACGCGGTCCAGGCGGCGATGGAGGGCAGCGCCGTGGCGCTCGCCGATTTCGCCATGGTGGCCAACGACCTTTCCGAAGGTAGGTTGGTGCGGCCTTTCGAACTCGGCATCAAGGTCGCGCCGGAATTCGCCTATTTCCTGGTCTATCCCAAGGAATTGGTGAACGATCCGCGCATCGTTGCCTTTCGCACGTGGATTCTGGAGGAAATGGCAAAATCCCAAACCGCGGACCGGGTGTAGCGGAGGCCTTCAACTCGCTGCGGCGCCGAACCAGCCGACCACGGCGCCGACGATCAACAGCACGCCAAGCCAGTGGCCGCCGTCGATGACGGTCAGGTCCCAGCCGAAATTCTCGTAGCGATGATTGACCGACAGCGTGGTTGCGACGAAGCCGAGCCAAAGCACGAAACCGAAGACCAGTCCCGCCAGCAATGTCGGCTCGCCGCCAGTCACCGCGCCGACGACCAGGGCCAGCACAAGCGCCATGACCAACTCGGCGATGAAAGAGATGAGAAACGGCAGCAACGATTTCTTCATGGTCGCCGGATCGAGTTTTGCAGCCTTCAGCCATGGCTTACTCAAACCGGTGTACCAGCCGGCGCCGAACAGCCACGCCAGGATTGCGGCGACGATCACCGCCAGCCAGTTAACCGCTGAAAAATCCATGATATTCCCCTCTGATACGGAGCTCATGGAAACGCCTGTTCAGTGGCGGCGTCAAGCCGGGCGCTCGGTGCTCCACCGCCAGACGGTGGTGCGTTTTATTTCGGCATCCTCGAGCGCCCGCGTCACCGGCACCTGGTAGACGCCAAGCGGTTCCAGCCCCGACCGCGGCAGATAGGAGCGGCCGGGATCGCCGATCAGGATATCGGCGCCGCGCCGCTTCAGAGCCGCGAACCAGGGCGTCAGCCGGTCTGCGAACGGCTTGTCGTAGAAGACATCGCCGGCAAGAACCACGTCCCAGTCCGCATCCGTTCCGACGCAGTCATCCTGGACGAATTCGACGGCGACGCCATTGGCTTGCGCATTGAGGCGGACCGCCGTGGCGCAGAACGGGTCGATGTCGGCGGCGGTCACCCCTGCCGCGCCGGCTTTTGCTGCGGCGATGGCGACGAGACCGGAGCCGGAGGCGAAGTCGAGCACGCGCTTGCCCCGCACCATGGCCGGGTTGTCGATGATATGGCGGGCAAGCCCCTGGCCGCCGGCCCAGGCAAAGGCCCAGAAAGGCGGCGGCAGCCCGATCTCGACCAGCTCGTCCTCCGTCCGCTGCCACAGATCATGCGCCTCGTCGGCAAGATACAGCGCAATCTCGGGCACATGCGGCGGCGCCATCAGCGCCGTATTGTCGAGGATGAAGCGTTCGGCGCTATGGCTCGTGAGAACCGTCACGGAGCCGGCGTCAGGCCACCCATGCGGCAGACTTCCTTCCATTCGGCCGGCGTCACCGGCTGCACGGAAAGCCGTCCGAGCCGCACCAGCGCCATGTCGGCGAGCTTGGGATTGGCCTTGACCTGCTCCAGCGTCGGCGGGTTCGGCACATCCTTGAAGGCGCGGATGTCGACGCATTCCCAGCGCGGATCGTCCGATGTGGTGTCGGGATGAGCCAGTGCGCACACTTCGGCGATGCCGACCACGTTCAGCCCCTCGTTGGAGTGGTAGAAGAAGCCGAGATCACCGATCTGCATGGCCTTCATGTTGTTGCGCGCCGCATAGTTGCGCACGCCGTCCCATTGCGTGCCTGCCTTGCCCTTGGCCTTCAACGCCTCGAACGAGAAGACCGAGGGTTCGGATTTGAACAGCCAGTAGTTCATTCGTATTGCTCCTCCAGCCTTGTGCCGATTAATTAGCCGCCGGCTTGTTGAAGGTCCAGTTCCACTGGCGGATCTCGACGCTTTCGAACAGTCCCGCCTTGGCATAGGGATCGGCTGCCGACAGCGCCTGCGCGCCTGCCATGTCAGGCGCTTCGACGACGACGAGGCTGCCGTTGGACTTGCCGTCGGCGTCGAGGAACGGACCGGCGAAGGCCAGCTTCTTGTCGCTGTTCAGCCCTTCGAGAAAAGCGAGGTGCTCCGGCCGCGTATCGATGCGCACTTGCATGCTTCCGGGCTTGTCCTTGCAAATCAACGCGAACAACATGTCTCTGTCTCCTGATGCTGGAATCAATCGTCGGTTTCGGTCTTCAGCGGCCGGGTCATCAAGGCCGCCACAGCCTGCCGGATGGTGATGGTGCCGTCCAGTATGGCGGCGACTGCGGCGATGATAGGCGCGTCGATGCCGCGCTCGGTGGCGATGCGGGCGGCGATCGCCGCCGTCGGCACGCCTTCCGCCAGCGGCAGCCCGCCAAGCGGCTTGCCCTGGCCGAGCGCCAGTCCGTAGGCAAAGTTGCGCGATTGCGTGGACGAGCAGGTGAGCAGCAGGTCGCCAAGGCCGGAAAGCCCCATCAACGTCTCGGGCCTGGCGCCGAAGGCGGCACCGATGCGGCGCAGTTCGACGAAGCCGCGCGTCACCATGGCGGCCTGGGCACTGGCGCCGAGCCCGGCGCCGGTGACGGCACCCGCGGCGATGGCGAAGACGTTCTTCAAGGCGCCGCCGATCTCGACGCCGATCAAATCATCATTCGAATAGCAGCGCAGATTTTCCGCCGAGAAGCGCGCGGCAAGCTTGGCCGCCAGCGCCTCGTCCCGGGCGGCAACCACTACCGCCGTGGGCAAGCCCCGGGCAACGTCCGTGGCGAAGCTCGGACCGGACAGAGCGGCGACCGGATTCACAGGCAGGATTTCCCCGACGATCGCCGACAGCAAAGCGCCGGTGTCGCGCTCGATGCCCTTGGCGCATAGCACCAGTGGGACGCCGGCCGGCATATGGCCGTTGGCGTGAGCAAGCATGGCCCGCAACGATTGCGCCGGCGTCACCGCCAGCACGCAATCGGCACCGTCGAGCGCGGCTTGGATGTTGCTCGTCGCCACGATGCCGGCCTGGAGCGCGATGCCAGGCAGATAGCGTCGATTTTCGCCGTGGTCGATTGCGGCGACGGTCTCCGGGTCGCGCGCATAAAGGCGGACGAAATGGCCGGCGCGCAGCATGGCCAGCGCCAAAGCGGTACCCCAGGCCCCGCCACCGAGCACGGCAACGCGCCAGCCGGTTGGCGCGATCTCGATGCCGCTCATGCCTTCTTCGCTCATGCCCTCCTTGCTCATGCTTTGGCCCCGCGCCGGCCCGAACCGATCATCGGCGCGGAGATGCTGTCCAGCGGCCAGCGCGAGCGCGGCACGAAATCGAAGCCGTTTTCTTGCGCCAGGCCTTCGCGCATCCGCTCGATGCCGGCCCAGGCGATCATTGCCGCATTGTCTGTGCAAAGTTTCAGCGGTGGCGCGACGAAGGCGAAGCGCGCCTCGGCGCACAGCCGTTCCAGCGTCGCCTTGATCGTATGGTTGGCGGCGACGCCGCCGGCGACGACCAGCGCCGGCGCGGCCGTGTCGGGGAATTCCCGGCGGAACCGGGCGAGCGCGCGCGAGACACGGTCGCCCAGCGCGTCGGCCACCGCCGCCTGGAAGGACGCGCAGATGTCGGCGACGTCCCGGTCGCTCAAGGGCTCGATCGCGCTCGCCGCCTGGCGCACAGCGGTCTTCAGGCCGGAGAACGAAAAATCGGGCTGCGCCGATCCCTTCATCGGACGCGGGAAGGCAAAACGACCCGCATCGCCCGATGCCGCCGCCTTCTCGACATTGGGACCGCCGGGATAGGGTAGGCCAAGCATCTTGGCCGTCTTGTCGAATGCTTCGCCGAGCGCGTCGTCGATGGTCGTCGCCCAGCGCTGGTAGTCGCCGACGCCGCGCACGGCCAGGATCTGTGTGTGGCCGCCGGAGACCAGCAGCAGGAGATAGGGAAAGTCGAGCCCATCGGTCAGCCGCGCCGTCAAGGCATGGCCTTCGAGATGGTTGACGGCGATCAGCGGCTTGCCGGTTGCGGCCGCGATCGCCTTGGCCGTCATCAACCCGACGATGAGGCCGCCGACGAGGCCCGGACCTGCGGTCGCGGCGATGGCATCGATGTCGGCCAGCGCCACGCCCGAATCGGCAAGGGCTGCCTCGACAATGCCGTCCAGCGCCTCGACATGAGCGCGCGCGGCGATCTCCGGCACAACCCCGCCGAAGGCGGCATGCTCCTCGATCTGCGACAGCACGATATTGGACAGGATTTTGGGCGCGGCATTGCCTTCCAGCGCCACGACGCTGGCGGCGGTCTCGTCACAACTCGTTTCAATGCCCAGAACGCGGATCAATTGGTCGCTGTCCCCAAGGATTGTGTATCGGGGCATTCCCCGGTAGGAGACGCCCGGAAAAGGCGACTTCGCTTGCCGGGGGGTTATCACGGACCGCGCGCCATGCAAACAATCTTGAAGATCGGAACACGCGGCAGCCCGCTGGCGCTGGCGCAGGCGCAGGAAACCCAGGCGCGGCTTATGGCGGCGCATGGTTTGCCGCAAGAAGCGTTCGAAATCGTCGTCATCTCGACCACCGGCGACCGCATCCAGGACCGGCCGCTGTCGGAAGCTGGCGGCAAGGGCCTCTTCACCAAGGAGATCGAGGAGGCGCTGCTCGCCCGCGCGATCGACATTGCCGTGCATTCCTCGAAGGACATGCCGACGCAGTTGCCCGATGGGCTGGAGCTGTCTGCTTTCCTGCCGCGCGAGGACGCGCGCGATGCTTTCGTCGGCAAGGCGGCTAAGACGATTGCAGACCTGCCGCGTGGCGCCAAAGTCGGCTCGTCGTCGCTCAGGCGGCAGGCGCTGATCCGCCGCATGCGGCCGGATCTCGACGTGGTGATGTTTCGTGGCAATGTGCAGACGCGGCTGCGCAAGCTCAATGAAGGCGTTGCCGCCGGCACCATCCTCGCCCATGCCGGGCTGAAGCGGCTCGGGCTCGGCCACGTGGTCACCGATCTGATCCCGCTCGACATCTTTCCGCCGGCGCCGGGCCAAGGCGCGATCGGCATCGAAACCCGCATAGGCGATGGCGACGTCGAACAGATGCTGGCGGCCATCCACGACCTGCCGACCGGACAGGCGCTGGCTTGCGAGCGCGCTTTCCTGGCGGCCCTCGACGGCTCCTGCCGCACGCCGATTGCCGGTCATGCCGTGATAGACGGCGCGGACCTTTCTTTCGCGGGATTGATCATCTCGCCTGATGGCACGCAGTCGCACATGGTCGAGATGAAAGGCCTGGCGCTGGATGCCGCCCGCATCGGTGAAGAGGCGGCAAGGACGGTGCGGGCCAGGGCCGGCGAGACATTCTTCGACGGCTGGGCCTGACGGTGCAGCGCGTTCTGGTGACGCGGCCTCAACCGGGCGCCTCCCGCACCGCGCGAATGCTCAAGGACATGGGGTTTCTACCGCTGCTTTTGCCGCTGACCGAGACGGTGGCCTTGCCGATCGATACGGACCTCGTCATCGGCAATGCCGTGGCCGTTGCGGTGACCAGCGCCAATGGCGTGCGCTTTGCGCCTAAGGAGGTCGTCGCCCGGCTTTCGGACTTGCCTTGCCATGCCGTCGGCAAGAGGACCGCGCAAGCCGCGCGTGAAGCAGGATTTTTGTCCGTCAGCGAAGGTCCCGGCAATGCCGAAGGTCTTGCCGGCAGTCTTGCCGGCGAATTCCAGGGCAAGACCATTGTCTATCTCTGCGGACGCGTGCGCTTCCCGGCATTCGAGCAGCGGCTGCAAGCTGCCGACGTCGGGGTCCGCCCCGTCGAGACATACGACACGCTCGCCGTGACCTATTCGGACGAGGCCGTGCTTGCCCGTCTGTCGGGGCAAACCGCGGATGCGGTGCTGCTCTATTCCGCCAGGGCGGCTGCTGCGCTGCAGGCCCTGGTCAGGCGGCCTGCGCTGCATGAAGCCTTTGACAAGACGCGGGTTTTTGCCCTGTCGCATCGCATCGCCGCCGTCCTTGGCGACGTCGCTGGCGACCGTATCCACATAGCCGCGCGGCCCGACGAGGGTGCGCTGCTTTCGCTTTTGCGGCCCGGGTCCTGAGCCGCGTCATCACACCGCCCCTTTTCACCGCTTGGTGATGTGCTAGACCCTCTTTGAACCATCCCCAAGCGAATTTGCGGAGCCCAAGCATGGTGAAGACGCCGAAGATGCGACATTCGAAAAGCCGCCGCGAGCCGGTGACCATCGAACTTGAGCCCGGCGCCGTTTCCCGCATCGCCGACGAGAATGCCGCCAGGGCCGGGGCGCAAACCGATGAGGCCAAGGCGGAGGAAGCCGCGAACGCCTCGCGGCCGGAGGCGCCCGAAGAGCCTGTGCACGCCGACCAGACCGATCTAGAACCCTGGGAGCACGCCGAGGCGACAGCGCCCCGATCGGAACGATCCGCGGAAAGCGCCGCCAAGGCGGACGAACCGGCGGCAGCCTACCCCGGTTCCCGGGACGACGCCGCTGGCAAGGCCGGCGCCTTCGACTACAGTTTCGAGGACACATCGGCGAAGCGCGCCGAACCTGAACCGGCCGGGCCAGTAACCGGCGCCTCGGCGGGGAACGGGAAAACCGCATCCGCACCGCCACCGCCGAAGCGGGTCAACGGCATCGCGGCCGGCATCATCGGCGGTGTCATCGCACTGGTCGGCGCCGGCGGATTGCAGTTCGCCGGCCTGCTCGGCGCGCCGGGGTCCGCTCCCAGCGTCTCGCTCGAAGGCGTCAACGGCGAAATCGCCGCGCTCAGAACCGAGATCGCGGATCTGAGGCAAGCCGGCGACGGCGGTGCGTCGGCCAAGGTCGACGGGTTGTCCGCGGCGTTGGATCAGGTCAGGACGGATGTCGCAGCGCTCAAATCGGCGGTCGAGCAAGGCGGAGCGGGCGACAATGCCGGGCTGGCCGCGCTTGGCGACAAGGTCAGGCAGATCGAGACGGCGGTTGCGGCGCTCGGCAAGGCCGGCAACCCGGCTCCAGTCGATCTCGGCCCGCTCAATGAAAGGCTGGCTGGCCTCGATGCGCTGGTCAAATCGGCCGGCGAGGCGGCGGCGAAGCAGGACGGCCGGCTCACCGCGCTGGAGCAGTCGGTGGCGCAGCTTTCCGGCAAGGTCGAGGCGCAGGCCGGACAGCCGAAGGTCGCGCTCGCCATCGCCGCTTCGGCACTGAAGGCGGCGCTCGACCGTGGCGCGCCGTTCGGTGCCGAACTCGAGACCTTCGCCGCGATCGCGCCGGACGCGCCGCAGCTTGCGGCTCTGCGCGCCTACGCGCAAAAGGGCGTCCAGACCCGCACCGAGATCGCATCGCAGATGGATGCCGCCGCCAACGCCATGGTCGCGGCGGCCACGCCGGTCGACGAAAATGCCGGGCTGCTGCAGAACCTTCTGTCGAGCGCCGAATCGCTGGTCAAGGTCCGGCCGATCGGCGCTGTCCAGGGCGCTGGCGCGCCGGAAACCATTGCGCGCATGGAGGTGGCGGTCAATCAGGGCGACTATGCCAAGGCGCTCACAGAATATGAGACGCTGCCCGCGCCTGCAAAGGCGGCCGGCGCCGATTTTGCCGGCAAGCTGAAGGCACGCATCGAGGTCGAGACGCTGATCGATGCGCTGATATCAGGCGCGATGAAGGCGTGAGGAACTGGCGATGATCCGAATCCTGCTCTTCCTCGCCGTCGTCTTCGCGCTGGGCCTAGGCTTTGCCTGGCTGGCGGACCGGCCGGGCGACATGGTCATCACCTTCAACGGCTACCAGTATCAGGTCAGCCTGATGGTGGCGGCGGTGGCGGTGGTCGCCGTCGTCGCGGCGGTGATGATCCTGTGGTGGCTGATCAAGTCGGTCTGGAACAGCCCCTACACCATTTCGCGCTATTTCCGGGTGCGGCGCCGCGACCGCGGCTATCAGGCGCTGTCGACCGGCATGATCGCCGCCGGCGCCGGCGACGGCGCGCTGGCCCGCAAGAAGACCAAGGAAGCGGCCAAGCTGATCCGCTCCGACCAGGAGCCATTGATCCATCTGCTCGAGGCCCAGGCTTCGCTGCTCGAAGGCGACCACGAAGGCGCGCGCCAGAAATTCGAGAGCATGCTCGACGATCCCGAAATGCGGCTGCTCGGCCTGCGCGGGCTTTATCTCGAAGCCGAGCGCCTGGGGGACCGCAATGCCGCCAGGCACTATGCTGGGCGCGCCGCCGGCATGGCGCCGCAACTGGCCTGGGCGGCCGAATCGACGCTTGAAGAGCTGACCGGGCGCGGCGACTGGGACGGCGCGCTGAAGCTGGTCGAGGCGCAGAAGGCGACCCGCCAGATCGAACGTGACGCCGCCAACCGCCGACGCGCCGTGCTGTTGACCGCCAAGGCGCAGTCACTCGCCGACAGCGATCCCGCAGCTGCCCGCACGGCGGCGATAGAGGCCAATCGGCTGCAGCCGGAGTTCGCGCCGGCCGCGGTCGCGGCTGCGACGCTGCTGTTTCGCCAGAACGACGTGCGCAAGGGCTCGAAGATCCTCGAGACAGCCTGGAGGGCCGAACCGCATCCGGAGATAGCGGAGCTCTATACCCATGCCAGGCCGGGTGACGCCGTGCTCGATCGCCTCAACCGGGCGAGGAAATTGCAGGAGATGAAGAAGAACCACGCCGAATCCTCGATGACGGTGGCGCGCGCCGCGCTCGATGCACAGGATTTTGCGACTGCCCGCCGCGAAGCCGAGGCGGCGATCCGGATGGACCGCCGCGAGGGCGCCTATCTGCTTTTGGCCGACATCGAAGAAGCCGAGACGGGCGACCAGGGCAAGGTGCGACAGCTCTTGTCCAAGGCGGTGCGGGCGCCGCGCGACCCGGCCTGGGTCGCCGACGGCGTCGTCTCGGAGCGCTGGGCGCCGGTATCGCCGGTCACCGGCCGGCTTGACGCCTTCGAGTGGCGCGCCCCGATGGAGCGTCTCGGCCAGCTGATCGACAGCCGTGACGATGCGCCGGACGCCCCGGCGGTGGCGATCGAGGCGCCGGGCAGGCCGGCGCAGGAAGAGTCGGTCGAGGTGATCGATCACGCTGGCCCGGGCGGCGAGACGGCCGGCAAGCAGGCCGAGAACGATCAGGACCACGTCAGGCCGGTGACGGCGCAGGCTTTCGCCGCGGCGCCCGCCGATGCCGAGGCCGTCGAACCGGCGCAGGAACTGGCACGCCTGCCGGACGATCCCGGCGTCGATCCGGACGATGCGGCGGAAAAGTCGCCGCGCCGGTTCCGGTTGTTTTGAGTTGGCTGGGTGGCCCGGCCGTTTGGGAATGGATCGATGTTCGAACGCGTCCTGTCGTTTCTGAGGGATTTGCCGACCGGCGCCGGCGCCCGCGCCAGCGCCGATGACCCGCGCGTGGCGGCGTCGGCGCTGCTCTACCACGTGATGAGCGCCGACGGCGTGCGCCAGGACGTCGAGTGGGAGCGGTTCAAGGCAGTGTTGGCGCAGGCCTATTCGGTCAGCGGCAACGAGCTCGACGCGCTGGCCGCCGCCGGCGAGCGCGCCGACAACGAGGCGATCGACCTCTATGCCTTCACCAGCGTTCTGAAGCGCCACCTCGATGCCGAAGGCCGCAAGGCTTTCATCGGCTTGATGTGGGAGATCGTCTATGCCGATGGCGAGCTGCACGAATTGGAAGACAACACGGTGTGGCGCGTTGCCGAGCTGATCGGCGTCGAACGCCAGGACCGCATCGAGGCGCGCCGCAAGGCGGCGGCCGATGCGCCGGGCGCCCGTGGAACGTCGAGCGACGAATAGGTCCATCCGCCGATGCCGCCGATGCCCCCGCGTTCGAAGCCGAGAATTCTGATCGTGCTGCATCAGGAGAATTCGAGCCCCGGGCGCGTCGGCCACATGCTTCTCGAAGAGGGCTTCGATCTCGACATCCGCCGCCCGCCGCTTGGCGATGCCTTGCCAGAGACGCTCGACGGCCATGCCGGGGCCGTGGTGTTCGGCGGGCCGATGAGCGCCAATGACGAGGACGAGTTCGTCCGCCGCGAGACCGACTGGCTTGAGGTTCCGCTGCGTGAGAACCGACCGCTGCTGGGTATCTGTCTTGGTGCGCAGATGCTGGCCAACCATCTCGGCGGCAAGGTCGAGGGCCATGGCGAAGGTCTGGTCGAGATCGGCTGGTATCCGTTGAAGGCGACCGAAGCCGGCAGAAAGCTGATGCACTGGCCCGAAATGGTCTATCAGTTCCACCGCGAAGGTTTTTCGCTGCCCAGCGACGCGACACTGCTGGCTACGAACGAGACCTATCCCAACCAGGCCTTTCGCTACGGCGAAAATGCCTGGGGCATCCAGTTCCATGGCGAACTGACCCGAGTGATGATGCAGCGCTGGGTGGTGCGAGGCGCGCACCGCTTCGAATTGCCGGGCGCCCAGCCCGGCCGCGACCATCTCGGCGGCAGGCTGATCTGGGACATGCACCTCAAGCGCTGGCTGGACGAGTTCCTGGTGCTGATTTTCGGCGGCCGACGGCGCGGTCGCGGCACAACCATCCCCTGATGGCGGGTTGTTTAACGCCTGCTAGTTCGAAAACGTCACGCTCACGCCGCGCTGACGAAAATAAGCCTGCATCAATTTGCGGCCCGAGCGGTTGTTCTGCGCCAGTTTGGTGGGATCGAACACCGCCTGCTTCATCCCCTCTCGTGCCAGCGCTGCCTTAAGCGTCGCGATATGGGCGTCGAGATCGGCATTGTCGGCCCGCAGCGACACATAGATACTCTCGGTTGCCTCAGCCACGGTCGGTTCGCTCACAGTTATCGTCCTTTGGTTGGTCGGGCGGCGGCTTAGCACGGATTCGCAGCCCGCCGATACCGGTGGACCTGAATTCGATGCCCCGTCAGTTTCGTCCATTGAGGTGCCGCACCCTTCGGAGCGCCGGGAACAGGTAGGCCCACAGGCCGGCAACGGCGATGGCGCCGACGCCGCCGATGACGACGGCCGGCACCGTGCCGATCAGCGCCGCCATGGTGCCGGCGCGGAATTCGCCGAGCTCGTTGGAGGCGCCGACGAAGACCTGATTGACGGCGTTGACGCGGCCGCGGACATGATCGGGGGTCCAGAGCTGGATCAAGGTTTCCCTGATGTAGACGCTGAACATGTCGGTGGCGCCGAGGAAGGCCAATGCCAGGATCGACAGCCAGGCGATGGTCGACAGGCCGAACAGCACCGTAAAGGCGCCGAACGCGGCCACGAAGCCGAGCATGATCAGGCCCGCGTGGTTTCGGATAGGATGACCAGCGAGCCAGATGGCGACACAGATGGCACCCACCCCTGGCGCCGAGCGCAGCAAACCAAGTCCCCAGGGACCGAGTTGCAATATGTCGCGGGCATAGATCGGCAGCAGCGCCGAGGCGCCGGACAGGAGCACGGCGAAGAGATCGAGCGAGATGGCGCCAAGCACGATCTTCTCGCCCCAGATGTAACCGAAGCCGGCGAACAGGGTCTGCATGGTCGGCTTGTCGGTCTCGCTGCGTTGCGCTGGCCTCGGTATGGTGAAGATCAGCAGCCCGGCGACGAGCATCAGCGCCGTGGCCGTGCCATAGGCCACCTCGGCCGATACGCCGTAGAGCAGGCCGCCGGCGACCGGCCCGACGATGGTCGCCGTCTGCCAGGCCGACGAGTTCCAGGCGATGGCGTTGGCGAAATCCCGGGGCGGCACCAGATTGGCGAACAGCGACGACGAGGCCGGTCCGAAGAAGGCGCGGGCAATGCCGAACATGGCGAGCACGATGAAGATTGGCAGCGGGCCGCTGATGCCGCGCAGGGTCAGGATGAGCAGCGCGAGCGCGCAGATCGCCTCGAGCAGCACCGCCAGCGCCATGATCAGCCGGCGGCCGAAACGGTCGGCAACGACCCCCGTGACCAGCACCAGGAGCAGCGCAGGCAGGAACTGGACGATGCCGACAAGCCCGAGATCGAGCGGGTCGCGGGTCAGGTCGTACATCTGCCAGCCGACCGCGACGGACACGATCATGGTGGCGAATGTGGTGAGGAAGCGCGCCGCCCAATAGCTCAGGAAGGAGCGATGGCGGAACGCGGCATAGCGCTGGTCCGGTGATATCTGTTCGGAGGTCATGGAACGAGGCCCCGTTAGAAGGATGGAGGCCGGCGGGGCACTTCCACGAAGGACGCTGGTCCGGCCGGGGAACCCTTTAGCCCAGTTCGACGTATGACGCGCGCAAAAAACAGGTTCTGGATCAAGGATTTTCTGACGTGTTCCATCGAACGCACACGAAACTCACCCGCCAAGGCCCGGCGGGACAGGAAAGCCTATCGGGTGTCTCGAAGACCGCATGTCTCCCCATCGTGCACGCGATAGCCTTGAAAGCCGATCGATGAGCAGCATTCTTTCGGCCTGCCCACTGGCATGGCCGAAACCTACCGATACATTGGGTTTTGGCGATAATGTCGAGCGTAACTTCACCCTTATATATCGTCGTTCCTTGTGAATTGGAACAATAGACCATTCCATGTTGGAATAATGCGAAAAGCGTACGCGTAATCAGCAATCTTTTTGCTGGCGCCTTTCTGTCATTGCATTTAAGTACTTGCTAAATCAAGCAGGGTGCTTACTGGATTATTAAGCATTTTCAAAACAGAACTCAAGATCGGGCAATTTTTCCTTGCTAGCCGGGGACATCGGTTACAACCTATGGATACATCAACCGCGCCGGCGGATCGTTGGCATGCTTGGGCGGATGGGCGCTAGGCATGGAGAGGGAAATGGACATTCGCCAAGGCGGCTCCCGCTGGGAGCGCTCCCCTCGATTTGAGGAATTGCGACGGCCGGCCGCAAAGTCGTCGAATGCATGGGCCACAGCCCGGCAATCCAAGCTTCGATACGCAGGGCAACTATCAGGGGTGCAATGGCATCGGCTGCCAGGTCGATGCGCCTGACGATGACAATTCATCGGGTGACGACGATTCCGACTGACAGCCACACTCCGCAAAGGAAGAGGAAAACCACCTATGTCTGAATTCGGCGACTTGGTTCGACGGCACGCCAAAATCGTCATGATCGGGCTGGCGGGGTTGATACCGACATCTGCTTTCGCGAACGATGCCTGCGACGGCGTCAAGGTCGAAGTGACGAAGGCGCGCAAACAGGAATATGCACCGCTCGTCGCTTCGGCGATGGACAATAAGTTCAAGCCCGCCCGCGCCAAGTTCATCACCATCTTGGAAAGCGGCAACTGGAGCGCCGCTTATGTCTCCACGCCTGTGAGCGATGACGGCGTGATGTTCTTCCAGACCGTCGACGGAAAGAAGCAGTTTCGTGACGTCTGGGGCGGCTATGCCGATCCATCGGAAAAGCCTGGACTGGTATCCTGGGCGAAGAAGCTCGGAGCGCCGGAAAAGCTGGCCAGGTGCTTCGCCGAAACCGTTACGGAATGACGATGCCGCTCACCTGCAAAGAGGACGAGAACCAATGAAAACCGCAATTCTGACCACCGCCGTAGTTCTGGCCATGCCGGCTTTCGCTTTTGCCAAGGACAAGTGCGCCGACGCCAAGGAGCAGGCCACCATGAACCAATGCGCCGATGCTTCGTTCAGGAAATCCGACAAGAAGCTCAACGAACTTTACAAGCAGATCGAAACCCGCCTGAAGGACGACGCGGATACCAAGAAGCTTCTTGTCCAAGCGCAGCAGAATTGGATCAAGTTCCGCGACGCCGAGTGCAATTTCCAGATCGCGGGAGCGGCCGGAGGCAGCGTGGTCCCCATGCTCCTCTCGATGTGCATGGATGGCCTGACGCAATCCCGGGTCAAGGATTTCGAGGGTTACCTGAATTGCAAGGAAGGCGATCTGAGCTGTTCCGTTCCGGCAGCGAACTGAGGTTTCCTGCCAGTCTGCAGACGGGGTGGAAAATCATTCCCTCAGCGCGCCGGAGATGGCATCGAGCCCGCCCTGCAATTGCGCGCTCGCCATGGAAGAGCGTAAGATCGGGCAGCCTGCCAAGACGGAACCGCCGGCAGGCCTCAATCAAACCATTGGCTCAGCGCCGGAATGCGCGCTCAGGCCGAGACCTTGGCTTTCCTGCCCCTGGCCGGCGCTTTCGGAGCGACGGCCTTGCGGCCGAGACCGATCGACTTCGCCAGTTCCGAACGCGAGGCCGCGTAATTGGGAGCGACCATCGGATAGTCCGACGGCAAGCCCCATTTGGCGCGGTAGGCGTCCGGCGTCAGGCCGAAATGCACGCCCAGATGACGCTTCAGCGATTTGAACTTCTTGCCGTCCTCCAGGCAGATGATGAAATCCGGCGTCACCGACTTCTTGGGATTGACCGCCGGCACGAGCGGCGCCGCCACGGGTACGGCCGGCTGGCCGAGCCCGCTGATCGAAGCGCTGACGCTGGCGATGAGGTCGGCCAGGCCGGAGGCGGGCAGGCGGTTCTTCTCGACGTAAGCCGACACGATATGGGCGGTCAGCTCGAGAAGGTCGATATCCTTGCGAGCGTCGTTGCTGTCGTCGGTCAATCTATTTTCCTCCGTCTATGGCGTATGGGGCCCGAAATCGGCACAGTTTCGGATGGGATGATGCGCAAAGTTAAAGTGCGGCGGCGTCTTTGCACGTCCCTCGCGGTTCGTCGCGATGTAGTGCGCCGGAATTCCTAGTCGGCAAATCTGCGCAATGCAACGACTTGGCCCCGCGTCACACATTATTTTGAATAACTATACTGAACTGTAATACTATCAGACGATCAGGGCCTTGTCTCGCCACAGACGAAATCCGCCTTCGAAGGCGCGTGTGTTGTCGCCGCGCCTGCTGTCGGCGGGCAAATCGCCGAGCTTGTCGACATTGCCGCCGCCGATGACGACATAATCGGGCTGCATGGCGGCGCGCAGCCGGTCGACGACGTCGAAAACGGATTTTCGCCATTTCTTCTTGCCGCGTTTTATCAGGCCGCGCTCACCGACATAGTCCTCGAAGCTCTTGCCCTTCTTATAGGGAAGATGGGCGAGTTCCATCGGTTGGGCGACGTTGTCGACGATCATCGCCGCACCTAGGCCGGTTCCCAAGCCCAGGAACAGCATGCGACCGCCTTCATAGCTGCCGATGGCCTGCATCAGCGCGTCGTTGACCACCTTGACCGGTTTGCCGAACTGCGCGGCGAAGTCGAAGCCGGCCCAGCCCTTGCCGAGATTGGCGGGATCGAACAAGGGCCTGTTGTGATGCACCGGGCCGGGATAGCCCATCGAGATGACGTCGTAGGACAGTCGGTCGGCCAGCGCCTTCACCGCATCGATCATCTGCTGGGGCCTCAGGTCCGGCCCGGAATCGGCGCGGCGCTCAGCACCGCCTGAGCTGGTGAGGATCTTGACGTGCGAGCCGCCTATGTCGATCGACAGCACGATCGGATCGCCGCTCGCCGCTTTCGGCCTTGCCGTCCTGGCCATGCTGCCCTCTCCCAGCCTATTTCGATGGATTGATCCAGCCGTTCGGCGGCCCGAAGCCGTTCATGGCGGCTGCCGGCCCCCAGGTCTTCGGTTCATAAAGATGCGGCGGCGTGGTGTCGCCGAGGACCGGCCCGACGATGCGCCAGGCAAGTTCGCTGGCGTCCTGGCGGGTAAAAAGCTGGCCATTGCCGTTCATGGCATCGCCGATCAGCCGTTCATAGGGCGGCATATCGCCCTTGCTGTCGTCGAGCGCCGTCAGTTCGACCTGTTCGCCGACCATGTCGTCGCCCGCTGCCTTGCGCTGGGCGCCGATCGAGATCGCCACCTGCGGGTCGATGCGGAAGCGCACATAATTGGCGTCGTTCGGCTTGATCGGGTCGAAGACATCGAGCGGCGGCCGCTTCAGCCGCACGATCACCTCCGTGGCATGCACCGGCATGTTCTTGCCGGCGCGGATGAAGAACGGCACGTCGCGCCAGCGCCAGGTGTCGACGAGGAAGCGCACCGCCGCGAAAGTTTCGACCGGCGAGTTGGGCGCCACGCCGGGCTCGGCGAGATAGCCGTCGAATTGGCCACGCACGATATCGTCCTTGGTCAAGGTGCGGATCGCGCGCAGCACCTGCACCTTCTCGTCGATCAGGTCGTCGGCGGAACGGCCGACCGGCGGTTCCATCGCCAGCAGCAGGAGGATGTTGAGCAGATGGTTCTCGATCACGTCCCTGACGCAGCCGACCTCGTCATAGAAGCGGCCGCGCCCATCGATGCCGAAATCCTCGGCCATGGTGATCTGCACGCTCTCGACGAAATTGCGGTTCCAGATCGGTTCCAGGAAGGAATTGGCGAAGCGGAAATAGAGCAGGTTTTGGATCGCCTCCTTGCCGAGATAGTGATCGATGCGGAAGATCGACTGTTCGTCGAACACCAGATGCAGCACTCGGTTCAGCCAGCGCGCCGATTGCAGGTCATGGCCGAAGGGCTTTTCCACCATCAGCCGCGCGCCGCGCGCCGTGCCCGATTGCTCCAGGCCTTGGACCACCGTCTCGAACATGGTCGGCGGCACCGCCATATAGTGCAGCGGCCGCTGGGCGGTGCCCAGCGCGCTCTTCAGTTTCTCGAACGTGGCCGGGTCGCGATAGTCGCCGCTGACATAGCGCAGCAGCGAAGCGAGCTTGGCGAACACCTTCTCGTCGATCTTGCCGAGCGTATTGACGATGCCGTCGCGCGCGCGGTCCTGCAATTTCCTCAAATCCCAGGCGTCGAAGGCGACGCCGATCACCGGTTCGCTGAGCGTCCCTTTGGCGACCATGGCGTAGAGGGACGGAAATATCTTCTTGTGGGCGAGGTCGCCGGTCGCCCCGAAGAGCACCAGCGTATCGGACCGTTCCGGGCTCATGAGCGCGTCTCCCCTGCCGCCGTCACTTGCCGGCCTTCGGTTTTTCGACATGGCCGCCGAATGCATAGCGCATGGCCGACAAGAGCTTGTCGGCGAATTCGGATTCGCCTTGCGAGGAGAAGCGGTCGAACAGGGCCGAGGACAGCACCGGCGCCGGCACGCCGGTGTCGATGGCCGCTTTCAGGGTCCAGCGGCCTTCGCCGGAATCGGACACCCGTCCGCCAAACTGGGTCAGGCCGGGATCGCTCTTCAACGCGCCGGCGGTGAGATCAAGCAGCCACGAGCCGATGACGCTGCCATGCCGCCAGACCTCGGCCACCTCGGCAAGGTCGATGTCGAACTGGTAGTATTCAGGGTTCTGCAACGGGCTGGTCTCGGCATCGGCCTCGCGCTTGACCTTGCCGGCATTGCCGGCCTTGAGAATATTCATGCCTTCGGCATAGGCGGCCATGACGCCGTACTCGATGCCGTTATGGACCATCTTGACGAAGTGGCCGGCGCCGCTCGGGCCACAATGCAGATAGCCGAAGGGCGCCGTGCCGGCCGTCTTGTCGGGAGCGGGCGCACCCGCATCCGCGCCGGGCGCCAGCGTGGCGAAGACCGAATCGAGATGCCGGACCGCGTCATCGGGCCCGCCGATCATCAGGCAGTAGCCGCGATCCAGGCCCCAGACGCCGCCGCTGGTGCCGACATCGACATAGTTGAGGCCTTTGGCGGCGAGCTTGGCGGCCCGGTCGACGTCGTCGTGATAGTAGGAATTGCCGCCGTCGATGATGATGTCGCCGGGTTCCATCAGCGCCGCCACCTGATCGACGATCTTGCCGGTGATGGCCGCAGGCAGCATCAGCCACACGCAGCGCGGCTTGGCGAGCTTGCCGACGAATTCCGCCATCGATGCAGCCCCCGAGGCGCCGTCGCCGACCAGGGCCGCGACGCTTGCCGGGTTGATGTCGTAGACGACGCATTCGTGGCCGTCACGCATCAGGCGCCGGACCATGTTGGCGCCCATTCGGCCCAGTCCCATCATTCCGATCTGCATGGTCTCATCCTTGTGTCTTGAAGAGGATCTGCCGGGAAGGATCTACAGTCTGTCCTGTTCACCAATGATGACGGAGAAGTCGACATTCTCCCAATCGCCGCTGCCGGGCCAGAAAAAAGTGAAGATCAGCGTGCTCCCCTCGGGCAGGCCGGCGACCGGCAGATCAGCAACATGGACGCCGAAAGCATTCTCGCTGGTCGCGCTGTCATGCACGGTCGCCCAATTGTCGACGCTCCAATGAACGGTCGCCTTCGCCAAAAGCTCGACGCGCATTGTCTTGCCGGCCGGCATGGAACGGATCTTGTTGTTGAAGCGCCATGTCCGGAACGGCGAGACGGTCCTATTGTCGATATAGCGTTCGACGCCTTGCGGCGGCATGTCGAACACCGCGCCGTCGCGCAGCGAGCGCAGCAGCTTGATATGTTCGGAATGCGCCCAGACCAGCGGCATGGCGCTGCCCGAGGGCTTGCCATGCAGCAGTTCGCGCTCGGGGAGGTCGGCGCCGTCCCAGACCTGCTCCGGCAACAGGCCGCCCGGCCCGGCCGAGCCCTCCATTGCCGCCAGCAGCAATGTCGCCTTGTCCTTGCGCCCGGCCGCCAGCTCGTAATGGGCCCGTTCGCCGGCGAGCAACGGCCAGGGGCGGCCCTGGCCGGTGCCGTCGAATGGCGCTCCGTCCTCGTGCTCGCCATAGCCGTCACCGGTGTAGCGATACCAGAGCGGCCCCTGCGGCAGTTGCCGGCGCAGCTGCGCGTCGATGACCTTGACCGTGTCGACGATGCGCGGATCGTCGGCTGCCCTGAGGCCAAAGCGCACCAGGGCAAATGCGTCCGGGCTGACGATTTCCTGCGCCGGCCGGTCGGCATCGCCAGGCGGGCGGTTTTTGATCGGCACATAGCCGTCCTTCGGCGAACCGGCCTCGGCGCTGTCGGGCGGTGCGATGCGGACATAGTAACCCGCGACGCCGGTCGCCTCGCAGCTTGCCGTGCCGGTGACATAGGTCCAGCGCTCGACCTGGTCGTTCCAGCCGTCGGCGGTCTCGCGCAGATAGCTTGCTGCGTCCTGCTTGCCGCAGGCCTCCAGCATATCCGCGGCGGCAAGCAGCGCCGCGATCTCAACGGCGAGCGTGAACGGGCTGTAACCGGAATCCTCCTCCCAACGGTCCTCGCCGGTGACGGGTCCATTGCGCACGACATAGGCTGCGGCGCGCTCGATCATTGGCAGGAAGGCCAAAAGCCTGGCGCGCGGCAAATGGCCCTGGCGCCGCAGCGCATCCGCCAGCAGCAGCGGAAAGGCGCATTCGTCCATCTGGATGCCCGGCCAATAAGCTGTCCCATCGAGCCAGGCGTTCTGCGGCCAGTGGCCATCCGGCTGCTGGATGGAGCAGAGATAGTCGAGGGTTTGCAGGGCCGAAGCGGCATCGCCGGCGGCGAGAAAGCCGCCCGCCGTCTCGACCAGATCGCGCGGCCAGACCAGATGGTAGCCGCCGAGATCGTCGTCGCCCTTGTCGAAGCCCCATGGGATAGACAGGCTGGCGACCGCCGCGCCCGGCATGAGCGATGACCGGTGCGTCGCCAGGACGGCGGTGGAGATCCTGTAGCTGTTCACTCCGGACGCGCCACGGCGGTCCAGCCGCAGCAGGCCAGCCTGCCATTCGCGCCATTGTTCGGCGTAGGAAGTCGCCGCCGCCGCGAAACCCTGCCTGAGGCTGGCGAAGGCATTTCGAGCGGCCTCTTCGGACGTCGCCCCGAAGCCCAGCGCCAGTACCGTTTTGGTGCTGTTGGCGGAAAACCCGATTTCGCCGGTCAGCGCTACATTGCCGTCCTCGGCTTGCTGAAAGGCTGGATCGAGCCTACCGGTGTTGCGCAGTTGCTGCCAGCCGTCGGAGACGCCGACATATCCGGCCGAGCCGTTCCGCCAGGGCAGCGATGAGGCCAGCGCAAGGCAAGTGCCGCGGCCCGAGGCGAACAGCACAGGCTCTCCCTCATGGTCGCCGACCCAGGCGGTGTTGCCCATGCCGGCATTGACCAGATGCGGCGCCAGCAAGGCGTGGACGCGGTAGTCGCCCGGCGCGCCCTTGAGCGGCGTGAAGGTGATCTCCTGCAGCAAGGTGGGTCGTGCAGGGTCGGCCAGGATACGCTTCTCGATCCGGTAGGCGCCGTCATCAGCGGTGTTGACCAGCCTGTAGGCTGGCACGCCTTCTTCGAACGGTTCGATGCCATGCGCGGCATCACGTTTTTCTTCCGAGAAATATCCGTTCGGGCCGGTGACAATCAGGCCGAGGTCGCGGGTGCAGGCACTGTCGACACCGGGATAGTAGATCTCGTTCAGGATGCCATGGCTGACCGTGAACCAGACGCGGCTCGACGGCGAAAGCGCCGCGCCGACGCCGCTTTTGGCGCTTGACGTCCAGCGCGCCGGAATTCCCGGAGCCCCCGGGGGAACGATCGGCGTCACTGCCATGCGTCTGCGGCCTCCTGCCCGCATGCCTAGCCCATCCACCGAAGCCTTTTCAATCGTCGCACCGCAATGTGATCAGCGGCATCTTATGGATTGCAGTTGACAGCTCGCCGGCCTTCTGCACTTTTGTCTGACAATAGATAAAAAACAGGTACGCAAGCGCGATAGTCACCAGCAGCCATCAAGACCAGCAACTCGGGAGGAGTATGACATGAAGAAACTGTTCGTCCTGGGCACCCTTGCAGCGGTGCTCGCAGCCGGTACGGCGTTTGCCGACACCAGCGGCAAGAAGATCGCTTTCTCCAACAATTACGCCGGCAATTCGTGGCGGCAGGCGATGCTCGACAGCTACAACGCCGTCACCAAGAAGGCGGTGGCCGACAAGGTGGTCGGGGCCGCCGATGTCTTCACGACGGCCGACAAGGAAGTGCCGACCCAGGCAGCCCAGGTGCAAAACCTGATTCTACAGGGCTACGACGCCATCGTCATCAACGCCGCCTCGCCCGACGCGCTGAACGGTGCCATCAAGCAGGCCTGCGACGCCGGCATCGTGGTCGTTTCCTTCGACGGCATCGTCACCGAACCCTGCGCCTACCGCGTCGTCGTCGACTATAAGGACATGGGCAAGCAGGAAGTCGAGCATATGGCCAAGTTCCAGCCCAAGGGCGGCAACCTGCTCGAGATCCGTGGCCTCGCCGGCACCTCGATCGACGACGCCATCCATGCCGGCATCCTCGAAGGCGTGGCCGCCCATCCCGAGTTCAAGATCGTCGGCTCGGTGACCGGCGACTGGGACCAGACGACGGCGCAGAAGGCGGTGGCGACCATCCTGCCCTCGCTGCCCGAAATCGTCGGCATCGTCGACCAGGGCGGTGACGGCTATGGCGCCGCGCAAGCCTTCGCCGCCGCCGGCAAGCCGCGCCCGACCATCATCATGGGCAACCGCCAGGACGAGCTGAAATGGTGGAAGGAACAGAAGGAAAAGGACGGCTACCAGACCTGGTCGGCCTCGATCGCGCCCGGTGTCTCGACGCTCGCCTTCTGGGTGGCGCAGCAAGTGCTCGATGGCCGCAAGGACATTCCGCACGACCTGCTGGTGCCGTATCTCGCCTTCACTCAGGACGATTTCGAGGCCGCTCTGCCGAAGATCAAGGAGGGCGGTGTCGCCACGCACGAATACACACAGGAAGATGCCATCGCGGCCATCAAAGCCAATATCAAGTGAATGTCGCACACGCGTTGCCGTGCACATCGCCGACCGGATATCGTTGAGCATGCCTGAAGGGAACGCGGACATCATCAGACTGAGCGGCGCCGAAAAACACTTCGGCGCCGTTCGCGCGCTTGGCGGCGTCGACTTCACTGTCGGGCCCGGCGAGTGCGTCGGCCTCGTCGGCCACAACGGCGCCGGCAAATCGACGCTCATGCACATGGTGGCGGGCACGCTGACACCCGACAGCGGAACGATCGGCGTGCATGGTGAGGCCGAGGAGAACTACTCGGTGTCGCGGGCACAGCAGCTCGGCATACGCTGCGTGTTCCAGGAATTGTCGCTGTGCCCCAATCTCAGCGTCGCCGAGAACACGCGCATCAACCACGCCTCGCTCACCGGCTTCGGCTGGCGGCGCAAGGCGGCCGAGCTGATCACGGCCAAGCTGGACGAAATCTTTCCCGACCATGGCATCTCGGCGGCCGACATCGCCGGTGACCTTTCCATTGGACGGCGACAGATGGTGGAGGTGGCGCGCGCGTTCACGCTGACCCGCGAGCCGCTGCACCTGGTTATCCTCGACGAGCCGACGTCCTCGCTCGACGCGCACACGGCGGGTCAGCTGCTTGCCTTCGTGCGCCGCTTCGTCGCGTCGGGCGGCAGCTGCATTCTCATCTCGCATGTGCTGGGCGAAGTGCTGCAGAACGCCGATCGCATCGTCGTGATGCGCGACGGCAAGGTTGTCGGCGCCGACGCGGCGAACGCTTTCGACCGCGATAGGCTGGTCGCCACCATGGGCGGCGCCGAAGGACATCGGAGGACCGCCACCGAAATCCGGAAAGCCGAGGCCGGCCCGTTGCGCGTGCGCGCCCGGCCGGCGCGGCAGCAGGACGGCAAGGAGCTGGTGGCCCGCGCCGGCGAGATCATCGGACTTGCCGGCCTGGCCGGCCATGGCCAGACCGACCTGCTGCTGGCGATCTTCGCCGCGGCATCGCGCGCCAAGGCCGGCGTCGAGGTCACCGCACCGGTGGCGCTTGTGGCCGGCGACCGCCAGGCGGACGGCATCTTTCCGCAGTGGTCGATCGCTGAAAATATCGGCATCCGCTCGCTGGCTCGGCTGCGCAACGGGCTGCTGATCTCGCCGCGGCGAGAGGCCGAACTGGCCGGGTTCTGGCAAAAGAAGATCGGCATCCGCACGCCGGATATGAACAACAACATCTTTTCGCTGTCGGGCGGCAACCAGCAGAAGGCTTTGTTCGCCCGGGCTCTCGGCTCCGACGCCGGGATCGTGCTGATGGACGACCCGATGCGCGGCGTCGACATCGGCACCAAGCTCGAGGTTTACGATCTCGTGCGCGAGGAGGCCGGCAAGGGCCGCACCTTCCTCTGGTACACCACAGAAACGGAAGAACTCGACAATTGCGACCATGTCTATGTCTTCAAGAACGGCCGCATCGTCGCCAATCTGACGCGCGACGAGCTGACGGAAGAAAAGATCATCCAGTCCTCCTTCGGCGACGCGGCCTGAGATGACGGCCGTCTCTGTTCAACACGGTTCGAAGACCTTTGGGAGCGGGGCGGCACGCGCCCGCCTACTGCGTGGGCTGCTGCCGGCGCTGTCGCTGGTGCTGGTGCTGCTCGCCATCGCCTGGCTCAATCCGCGCGCCATCAGCTATTTCGGCTTCGGCCTGATGCTCAACCTGGCGATCCCGATCGCGCTGGCGACGATCGCGCAGATGTTCGTCATATCGGGCAACGAGCTCGACCTGTCGATCGGCACCTTTGTCGGTTTCGTCGGCTGCGTCACCGCGACCTGGTTGAAGGACGCACCGCTCATTGGGGTTCTCGTCCTGCTCGGATCGATCGGCATCTATGCGCTGCTCGGCGCGCTGATCCATCTGCGCAATTTGCCATCGATCGTGGTGACGCTGGGCATGAGTTTCGTCTGGCAGGGGCTGGCCATCCTGGTGCTGCCCAAGCCCGGCGGCAAGGCGCCGGACTGGCTGCTGGCGATCATGGCGTTCAAGCCGCCCTTTGTGCCCTTCCCGATCATCGCGGCGCTGCTGATTGGCCTCATCGTCCATTTCGGCCTGATGCGCACCTCCTATGGCGTGATTCTGCGCGGCTCGGGCGGCAACCCGGCTGCGCTCAAACGCGCCGGCTGGTCGCTGCTCAAGACCAAGGTCGTGTTGTTCGCGCTGACGGGTCTGTTCGGCGTGCTGTCCGGCATGGCGCTGATCGGCATCACCACTTCGGCCGATGCCAATATCGGCAATGGCTACACGCTGCTTTCGATCGCCGGCGTCATCCTCGGCGGCGGTGAATTCGTCGGCGGCCGCGTGTCGCCGATCGGAGCGGTAATCGGCGCGCTGACGCTGGCGCTGGCGGCATCGCCGCTGCTTACCTTCATGCACATCCCGCCCGACTGGCAGGTGGCGGCCAACGGCGCCATCCTGATCATCGTGCTGGCGGCGCGGGTGCTGATCAGCCGTAAGGAGAGGTAAGCGATGGCGCTGGTTAGATCGCTGGTTGCCAAACCCTGGATCTGGTCGTTCGTCGGCGCGCTTGTGGTGTGGCTGGCGACCATCGCTTTCACCGGCGGCTATGGCGCCGGCGGCATGGTCACCGCCGCGCTGTCGCTGGCCGTGTTCACCGTCATCGTCGGCGTCGGCCAGATGTTCGTCATCACGCTTGGGCCGGGCAATGTCGACCTGTCGCTGCCGGCCAATATCGGGCTCGCCAGCGCGGTGGCCATGAAGGTGATGGGCGGCAGCGATGCCATGATCGTGGTCGGGCTGCTGGCCGCGCTTGCCTGTGGTGCCGCGATCGGTGCCGTCAACTATCTGCTGATCTGGGCGCTGCGAATACCGCCGATCATCGCCACTTTGTCGGCGAGCTTCATCATCCAGTCGGTCGACATCAGCTATGGGCGCGGATTGCAGATCAAGCCGCCGCCGGGCTTTGCCGATTTCGCCAACCGGCAGGTTCTCGGCATTCCGGTGCTGGCGGTTCTCACCGTGCTGTTTACCATCGGTGCGGCCATCGCCTTGCAGCGCATGATCTATGGCCGCTCGGTGCTGGCGATAGGCCAGAACATCCGCGCCGCCTGGCTCGCCGGCGTCAATGTCGGCCGCGTCCGTTTCCTCACCTACACGCTGTCGGGCGCGCTCGGCGGCATCGACGGCGCGCTGCTCGCCGGTTATTTCCGCGGCGCCAATGTCGATATCGGCAACGAGTATTTGCTGGCTTCGATCGCCGTGGTGGTCATCGGCGGCACCTCGGTGGCCGGCGGCAAGGCCAATGTCCCCGGCGTCTGGGGCGCGGCGCTGTTCCTGGTGCTGCTTTTGACCATGCTCAACACATTCGGCGTCAGCGCCGGTGTGCGCCTGCTCTTGACCGGGCTGATCATCGTCGGCGTGATCACGGCGGCCGGCGGGGAGAAGGCGGTGCGGTGATATTCGCCTCACTTCAACCGCAACTCGCCAGCGTGCCGCCCTACAGCCTGTCCTGACAAGTCTTGTGCCAGTGCGACACGCGGTTCCCATTCGCGGCGCGGCCTAGTAAACCCTCCCGATCGCAGCCGGTCTCGGGAGGTTCAGCTTGTCCAATTTTGTCAGCGTCGCCAGGGACAGCGACGTCGCCATCGTCACCATCGACAACCCGCCGGTCAACGCGCTGAGCTTTCATGTCCGCGAACCACTGATGCACGCGCTGGCTGCCTTGCGTGACGACGCATCGGTCGGAGCCATCGTCGTCGCGTGCGCGGGCCGGACCTTCGTCGCCGGCGCCGACATCACCGAATTCGGCAAGCCGGTGCAACAGCCCGAGCTGCGTGCCGTCATTGGGACGCTGGAAACCATCGCCAAACCTACGGTCGCCGCCATCCACGGCACCGCGCTGGGCGGCGGGCTGGAGCTGGCGCTCGGCTGTCACTTCCGCGTTGCCGATGCCGACGCCAGGCTCGGCCTGCCCGAGGTGAAGCTTGGACTGCTGCCGGGCGGCGGCGGCACGGTGCGGCTGCCGCGCCTCGTCGGCGCGATCAAAGCGCTCAGGATGATCGTTTCCGGTGCGCTGGTCGGTGCTGATGAGGCGCATGAAGCCGGACTGGTCGATGCTGTGTTCGAGAGTAACGTGATCACGCATGCCGTGAACTTCGCCAGGGAGATCGCCCGCAAGGGCGGGCCGTTCACGCCGGTGCGCGATCGCGATGACGAGATCAAGAAAACCGAGCTGGCTGCTTTCGATGCCGGGGCGGCGGATCTCGCCAGGAAAGCGCGCGGCCTCGACGCACCGATCGCTTGCGCGCAAGCGGTGCGCAATACCGTCACGATGTCGTTCGAGGAAGCTCTGGCTGCCGAACGCGCGCTGTTCATGAAGCTGGTCGCCGACGATCAGTCGCGGGCGCAGCGGCATCTGTTCTTCGCCGAGCGTGAAGCGGCAAAGGTCCCGGGCAAGGATCTTGTCCGGCGCAGGATCGCCCGCGTCGGCGTCGTCGGCGCCGGCACGATGGGCGGCGGCATCGCCATGGCCTTCGTCAATGGCGGTTTTCCAGTCACGTTATTGGAGACCAGCCAGGAAGTCTTGCAGCGCGGGCTCGGCATGATCGACAAGAACTATGCCGTCTCGGTCTCGCGTGGCTCCTTGACCGAAGACGCCAAGCGCCAACGCCTCGCTCAATTCAAGGGCTCCACCGACTATTCCGACCTCGCCGATTGCGACCTGATCATCGAGGCGGTGTTCGAGGACATGGCGGTCAAGAAAGAGGTGTTCGGCAAGCTCGATGCCATGGCCAAGCCGGGAGCGATACTCGCCACCAACACCTCCTATCTCGACATCGACGAAATCGCCGCCTCGATCTCGCGCCCGCAAGACGTGCTCGGCCTGCACTTCTTCTCGCCGGCCAACGTCATGAAGCTGTTGGAAATCGTGCGCGCCGACAAGACCGCGCCCGACGCGCTGGCAACCGTAGTCGACTTGGCGCGGCGGATCGGCAAGGTGGCGGTCGTCGTCGGCGTCTGCCACGGCTTCGTCGGCAACCGCATGCTGGCCGCGCGCGGCTCCGAATCGGAAGCCTTGCTGCTGGAAGGCGCGACGCCCAGCCAGATCGACAAGGCCTTCACCGATTTCGGCTGGCCGATGGGGCCGTTCCAGATGGGCGATCTCGCCGGCCTCGACATTGGCTGGCGCAACCGCAAGGCGCGAGGCCAGACGGCCGTGATCGCCGACATGTTGTGCGAACAGGGGCGTTTCGGTCAGAAAACCGGCCGTGGGTTCTATCTTTACGAGAACGGGTCACGTATGCCGGTCCGGGACCCGCAGGTCGAGGCGCTGATCCGCGGTAAGGCAGCCGAGAAGGGCATCGCGCCGCGCGAAATCAGCGCGGAAGAAATCATCGAGCGCACCCACTACCCACTAATCAATGAAGGAGCGAAAATCCTCGAAGAAGGGATAGCCGCCCGCGCCTCCGACATCGATGTCATCTGGGTCAACGGCTATGGCTTTCCCATCGGCAAGGGCGGGCCGATGTTCTGGGCCGGCCTCGAAGGCGCGACCGGGATCGTCCAGCGGCTCGAATATTGGCATCAGCGGACGGGCAAGGATGTTTTCAAGCCGGTGCGGCTGCTGAAACGGATGGCCGAGACCGGCTCCTGGGAAGCTGGTGCAAGACCCTGATCGAAAGGTGGTCGAAGTGGGTCGGACTATCTTATCCGCGCGTCGATGATTTCGACAAAGCGGGCAAAAAGGCCGGCCTGCGACTTGATCTTGAGCTTGCGATAGATGTTGCGGCGATGGACCTTCACCGTCCCCGGCACGATGCGCATGGCCCGGGCGATCGATTCTGTGGAATGCCCTTGCAGCACCAGGTCGACGACATGCTTTTCGCGCGGCGTCAGGGACAGACTCTTCCAGATATGGGCGCGATCGAACTCGTTGACCGCCGCCAATGCATCGTCTTGCCCGGCCTCGGCCGGCTCGTCGGCGGGAAGGGCGGGCCAGCGCAATCGGGCGAAGGCGACCACCGCCGGCGCCATGTCGCGCAGCAGTCTGGCGTCGGCGGTCCCGAACGGACCTGAAGCGCGCAACCGCATCAGCGACAGCACCAGCGCATCCTTGCCCGGCAGCGGAACGAAGAAGCCGACCTCCTCGGCCAGCCTGGTCTGGCTGTAGTAGGAGCGAAAATATTCGCTGGCGTAGAAGCGGTCGGGCGCCAGCTCGCGCATGCGCCAGAACCCTTCCTTGCGTTCGACCGCCGCGTGATGGAACGGGTCGAGCAGGTATGGGCCTTCCTGATAGAGCGCGACGAAGACATGGCTCTCGGCCGACGAGAAGGTCTCGAACAGCAACGGCGGACGGGTAGCGCCGCGGTAGCCGAAGATCACGCAATGATCGAAGTCGACGTGCTGCCGCAGCCAAGCGACCATCGCCCTGCCGAAGACGTCGCCGCTCGTCTCCCGCGTCGCCGCGACCAGCGCGGCGAGCTGGCTGTAGTCGTCGCTGCGGGACATCCAATACCCCCTTAAACAAGAAAATAGGTCAGATATACCACCTGCGAGGTATATACTAGCTGCCATTGGCTCTGGTAGCGTCCCGAAATCGCATCGTCCTGTCGCTGGAGCCCGCAGCCTTGACCGCAGTGCCCGACATCGAGTTTCGCGGCGTCACCAAGCGCTATGGCGCGGTGACCGCGGTCAGCGGCATCGATCTGGCCGTGCCGCCCTCCGCCTTCGTCGCCCTGCTCGGACCATCCGGCTGCGGCAAGACGACCTGCCTGCGCATGATCGGCGGCTTCGAACAGCCGAGCGAGGGCAAGGTGTCCATCCGCGGCCAGGACATGGCCGGCACGCCGCCTTACAGGCGGCCTGTCAACATGGTGTTCCAGCAATATGCGCTGTTCCCGCATCTGGATGTGAACGACAATGTCGCCTACGGGTTGCGCCAGGCACGACCGCGGCTGTCGTCGCGCGAGATCGGCCTGCGGGCAGGCAAAGCGCTGGAAATGGTGCGGCTCGCCGGTTATGGCGGCCGCAAGGTCCACGAACTGTCCGGCGGCCAGCAGCAGCGTGTCGCTCTCGCCCGCGCGCTGGTCAACAAACCGGCGGTGCTGCTGCTCGACGAGCCGCTGGCGGCGCTCGACAAGAAGCTGCGCACCGACATGCAGATCGAATTGCAGAACCTGCAGCGTGAGATCGGCATCACCTTCGTTCTGGTCACCCACGACCAGGAGGAGGCGCTGTCGATGAGCGATTTCGTCTGCGTCATGAATGGCGGCCGCATCGTCCAGCTCGGCCAGCCGAGCGAGATTTATGACGAACCGGCCGACCTGTTCGTCGCCGATTTCGTCGGCAAGACCAATCTGTTGAGCGGCACCGTCGCCGGGCATTCGGGCGATCTGGTGGATGTGAAGCTGGCCGATGGCACCGTCATCGCGGCGCGCAAGCGGGTGGATTTGCGGCAGGGCGAAACCGTTTCGGTCAGCCTGCGTCCTGAATCGCTCAGTCTCGGTGGCCCGACTAGCGGCCCGCTCAAGGGCATCGTCCGCAACCGGATCTTTCTGGGCTCCACGGCGGAATACGCGGTCGAGGTCCAGGGCATCGGTACGCTGCTGGCCAAGGCCGACCATCTGATCGGCCAGGGCAATCTCTTCAAGCCGGGTGAACCCGTCGCCATCGGCTTTGCCGCCGGAACGCCGTTGGCGTTCGCGGATCCAAAGAACAACGGGACCAACCAGAGGGTAGAAAAACATGTCGAAATCATATCGTGACGGACTGCCGGTAAGCCCCGAGAATTTCGTCGACCAGCTGATGCGCCTCAAGCGCGGCTCGATCGGCCGCCGCGACTTCCTTGGCCTCACCGGCCTCGGCATCGCGACGGCGGTGATGGCGCGCGAGATCGGCATCATGCCGACGTCGGCCTTTGCCGCCGAGAACCTCGGCGACCGCATGTCGATTGCCACCTGGCCCAACTATCACGACCCGCAGACCTTCGAGAATTTCAAGAAGGACACAGGCGTGGCCGTCGAGGTCAACGTGTTCGGCTCGAATGAGGAGATGCTGGCCAAATTGCAGGCCGGGGCGTCGGGCTGGAGCCTGTTCGTGCCGACCAACTACACGATCTCGACCTACAAGAAGCTCGGCATCATCGAGCCGCTCGACATGGCCAAGCTGCCGAATTTCGACGGCACGCAGGAAGATCCGCGCTTCACCTCGGAAGGCACGATCGACAGCACCATCTATGCGGTGCCGAAGAACTGGGGCACCACTGGCTTTGCCGTCAACACCAAGAAGCTGACCAAGCCGATGACGAGCTGGAAGGAGTTCTGGGACACGGCCATGGCGGAAGGCGATGGCCGCACTATGGTGCACGACTATCAGCTGACCACGATCGGCAATGCGCTGAAATATTATGGCTACTCCTTCAACTCGCTGAAGCAGGACGAGCTCGCCAAGGCCGAGGAATTGCTGCTCAAGGTCAAGCCGCATCTGTTCGCGGTGTCTTCCGACTACCAGCCGGGCATGCGCGCGGGCGATGCCTGGATGACAATGTGCTGGACCAATGACGGTGCGCAGCTCCATCGCGACATTCCGGAGATCGCCTATGTGCTGGGCAAGGAAGGCGGCGAGATCTGGACCGACTTCTACGCCATCCCGAAGGACGCGCCGAACAAGCCGGCCGGCTACGCCCTGCTCAACTATCTGATGAACCCGCAGGTCGCGGTCAAGGAACACCTCGCCAACGGCGCGCCCTCGACCGACGCGCGCGTCAACAAGCTGCTGCCCAAGGAAGTGCTGGACAATCCGATCCTCTATCCGGCGGCCGACCTGTTGACGCCGCTGGAATTCGGCGCTGCTGCAACGCTGACCGATCCGGGCCGCGCCGAGCTGATGGCGCGCTTCAAGTCGGCTTGAGTCAGGCGGGCAACAAATCCCATTCGAGACAACTTGACCGGCGGGCCCAGACCCGCCGGCACCGGGGCAATCCTTCGATGCGCGGCATTCGCAAAAATCTGCTGACGGCCATGCTGCTCGGGCCGGCGGCCGCCTGGCTCGTCGTGTTCCTGGTGCTGCCGTTCATGGCCATCGCCGTCTTCAGCGTCGGCGAGCGGGCGCCGGAGGGCGGCTATCAGGCGGCCTTCACGCTGGCGCAATATGCCAATCTTCCGGCGCGGGCGACCGCGTTCTGGAACACGATGGTGCTGGCTCCGGTGGGCGCGCTCGCCTGTCTGCTCGTGGCCTATCCCGTCGCCTATTACCTCGCCCTGCGGGCGCCGCAGCGCTGGCGGTTGATCCTGCTCGCGCTGGTCGTCATACCGTTCTGGACCAGCCTTTTGATGCGTACCTATGCCTGGATGTACATTTTGGGTGGACGCGGCATCCCGGCGCTGCTCGCGCTTGCCGGCATCGAGGACGTCAGGCTGATCAACACGCCGGGCGCCGTCCTACTCGGCATCGTCTATGGCTATCTGCCGCTGATGATCCTGCCGATCTATGTCAGCCTCGAGCGGCTCGATCGCCGTCTGCTGGAGGCCTCCGCCGATCTCGGCGCGACGCCGCTCTCCACTTTCTTGGGCGTGACCTTGAAACTGTCGCTGCCCGGCGTGATGACCGGCTTCTCGCTGGTGATGATCCTGCTGCTCGGCGAATACCTGATCCCGACGCTGCTTGGCGGCGGCAAGGTGTTCTTCATCGGCAATGCGCTGGTCGACCTGTTCCTGCAGTCGCGCAACTGGCCGTTCGGATCGGCCATCGCGATCACGCTGGTGCTGGTTTCGGTTGTAGTGCTGATTGCCGCCAACCGCATCTCGACCCGCGTCTCGGGCGCCCGCCGGGTGGATCTGATCTGATGCGCGCCTTCGTCATTGCCGTCTTCGCCTTCCTCTACCTGCCGATCGCGCTGGTCGTGCTGTTTTCCTTCAACGCCGGTCACCACGCCAGCGAGTTCACCGGTTTTTCGGTGCAATGGTACGGCAAGGCGCTGGCGAACCCATTCCTGGTCGAGGCGCTGAAGAACAGCCTGTTCATCGCCACCACCAGCGCCTTGCTTGCGGCGGTGTTCGGCACCGCGGCCGCGCTCGGCCTGGCACGCGTCGGGGTGCGGACCCGCGCTGTCTTCGACGCCTTGCTTGGAGCCGCAATCGTCGTTCCCGGCGTCGTCATCGGCATTTCGACACTGGTCGCACTCGTCCAGCTGTTCGCCGTCATCAACCCGTTCCTCGCCTCGATCTGGCCGGACGATCAGCCGCCGCGCCTGTCGCTCGGCTATGGTTCGATCATCGCCGCGCACGGCCTGTTTTCGATGGCGCTGGTGACGATGATCGTCGGCACGCGGCTGGGCAGCCTTGATCGCAACTTGGTCGAGGCATCCAGCGATCTCTACGCCACGCCGCTGACGACGTTCCGCTCGATCGTCCTGCCGCAGATCATGCCGGCGGTGGTCGCCGGCTTCCTGCTCGCCTTCACCTTCTCCTTCGACGATTTCATCGTCGCCTTCTTCGTCGCCGGCGCGCAGACGACGCTGCCAATCTATGTCTTTGCGTCGATCCGGCGCGGGGTGACGCCGGAGATCAATGCCATCGCGACGATCGTGCTCGTCGCGTCCGTCCTGCTCGTGGTGCTTGCCCAATGGCAGCTGCGCCAGCGCAAGCTGTCAAACTGAAGGTCGCATCATGATCCTCGAAGACCGCATCGCCGTGGTGACAGGCGCCGGTTCCGGCATCGGGCGCGCCGGCGCCATGATCATGGCCAGGGAAGGCGCGGTGGTCGTCATCGCGGACAGGGATCGGACCAGCGGCGAGGCGACGGCTTCAGATATACGCGCCGCGGGCGGCCGGGCGGAGGCGGTCGCCACCGACGTCTCGGACGACAACGCGGTCGAGCAGCTCCTTGCCGGTACGCTCGACCGGCATGGGCGCATCGACATCCTGCACAATCACGCCGGCATCCAGGTCGGCGGCACGCTGACCGAGGTCGAGACCGGCGGCATGGACGCTTCCTGGCGGGTCAATGTGCGGGCGCAGTTCCTGGCGGCAAGGATCGTCATGCCATCGATGGTCGCACAGGGCGGCGGCGTCATCCTTAATACGGCTTCGAATTCAGGCGTGTTCTACGACCGCGAGATGATCGCCTATGCGACCTCGAAACATGCCGTGGTGGCGATGACCAGGCAGATGTCGCTCGACTATGCCCGCCACAATGTGCGCGTCAACGCGCTCTGCCCCGGCTGGGTCGACACGCCGTTCAATGGACCGTTCATCGCCCAGATGGGCGGACGCGAGGCAATCGAAGCCTATGTCCGCACCAAGATCCCGATGGGGCGCTGGGCCAGCGCCGAGGAGATCGCCGAGGCGATCCTCTTCCTCGTGTCCGATCGGTCATCCTTCATGACCGGCCAGGCGTTGGTGATCGACGGTGGCGAAAGCATCGGCTGAATCAGCCGTCTGGGCCTTCGGCCGATTGGTGAAAAGCGCCGTGGCCTGCGCGTTCTGGGCCAGAGCCGCGTCGCCGGCCGGCAGCGCCGAAATCAACTCTGACCGACAGTTCGGACCATGGTCCGACCGGCATGGGACTTCAGTACCGCAGCCGTTCAAAGACATAGGTTTCCTTTAAACATCAACAAGTTACTGTGCCGACAGGTTGCCCAGCTCTCTTATTGAGACAGTCTTTGTCCAAAGTTTACTGCGCATAATTAGCGGCTTCTCATACGAACTTACCATAGCAGCGGGCGCAGGGCGGCGTTTCCCGAGGAGACATCATGACAAACCGGAAAACTGTTTTCGCGGCGTTAGCCGCACTGGCGCTTCTGGCTTCTCCGGCGCTCGCCGAAGCCGGCGGCAACGGGCATAGCAATGGTGGTGGTCACAGCGGCGGCAACGGCAATGGCAATGGTGGCGCCCACGGCAACAGCGGCGCTGCGCACGGCAAGTCCTCGTCGGCCCGGGGGCAGGTAGCCAAGGCGACAACGGACACAATGATCACGGTCGATAAGAAGACAAAGGTCTCGTCCCTGCCCAAGGAAAAGAACCTCCACGCCAAGCTCGGCCGGCTGAACTCGCTCCAGCGCAACGTCAACGCCTATATGAATTCCAAGAGCAGGAAATTCGCTGCGCTTCAGGCCTTCGTGACGCAGTCGGCAAAAGCCAAGGTCGCACAAACTCAGCTGGATGCCCTGAATTCACAGCTGGACGCACTGACATCGCTGACGCCGGACCAGATCGCCGCGATGACCCCCGAGGAGCAGGCGGCCCTGCCTGGACAGATATCGGCTCTGCAGGACCAGATCGCCGCCCAGCAGGAAGTGGTCGACGCGGCGGCGGTCGGTACCGACCCGGCCACGCTCGATGCGGCGTTGACCGATATGGCCAACAAGCCCGTCGACGCCGAGGTCACCGCTTGGGCCCAAGGCGTCCTTGCCGGCAAGATCGACGAGACGGCCGCTGCCATGCAACCGACGCCGTAGCATCGCCAGCGACAACGGGGCAGCCGGCCTCACACGCGTTTGCGGCCAATCGCTTCGTGGCCGATGCCTTGTCCGATCACCTTAAGCTGCGGCGGCTGCCGGCATCTATGCCGGTGGTCGCCAATGTCTTTCGGCTGCGGCAATCGCTGCGCGAACATCTGAAAGCACTCGACCAGCTCGAAAGCCGGCAGTATTAGGTTACTGCCGATCTGCTTCGCGTCCATCTGCGGCTCTCGCAAACTGCGACCGCAAGCGGCCGGCCACGGCGCTCTCGCGCCGTTCGGCATGACCAGCCGGCCGGAATGAAGAGGAAATAATTGACGCGTAAAGCCAGCCCGACCATCGCGCTGTTTCCCGAAGCAGGCTTCGGCGCGGCGTTGAATTGCGTCGGCATCGCGCAGGCCGTGCGGGGCGCCCGCCCCGTCTTCATCTCCCAACCCGGCCTTTCCGGTGTCTTTGCCGACAAGCTGCCGGCGCGCTTCATCGTCAATGTCGGCGGCCTGCGCGACGCCTACCGAGCGGTGCCCGACAATATCTATCTCGACCCCTGGTTTCCGCAGCGAAGTCGGATTTCTTCATCCACCATGGCGGCAGCAACTGCTTTTTTGAGGCGCTGCGCTTCCGTGTGGCGTCGCTGATCATGCCCTATTGCCGGGACGGCCACGACAATGCACGCCGCGCCGAAGAGACCGGCACCGGCGATCATATCGGCCGTGACGGCTGGACCGAAGGAGTATTGGAGAGCGCCATTCCCAGCCTTCTGGCCGACGACGCCATGCGCGCCCGCCTCAAGGGAAATGCAGCCCAGATGGCGCTGAACCCCGGAACGGACGTGGTCGCGCAAGCCATACTCTCTCTGATACGGACTCGAACAAAATGCTTGAGAAGAACACGAATACCGCGCCCTCCACCGATCCCAAGGCCTGGTTGGCGCAGCACGGCATCAACGAGGTCGAATGCCTTGTGCCCGACATGAACGGCGTGCTGCGCGGCAAGGCGCTGCCGACGGCAAAATTCCTCAAGGCGCTGGAAGACCGTGCGCTTTATCTGCCGAGCAGCGCCTTCCTGGTCAGCATAGACGGCCGCTATTCCGGTTCCATCGACGAGGGTTTTGCGTATTCGGACCCCGACATGCGCATGGTGCCCGATGTCTCGACGCTTTGCCTGGCGCCGGGCGCCGGCGCTGGCAAGGCCTACGTCTTCGCCGACGCCTTCCACATGGACGGCCGGCCATGGATGGCCTCGCCGCGCCATGTTCTGCGCGCCGTGCTCGATCTCTACCGGCAGCGCGGCTGGCGGGCGGTAGTGGCGCCGGAGCTCGAATTCTACCTGACCGCGCCCAATCCCGATCCCGACAAGCCGCTGACCGCGCCGACCGGCGGCAATGGCCGCGCCGAGGCCGTGCAGCATCCTTATGACATGGCGGCGCTCGAGGAATACGAACCGGTGGTTCGGCGCATCTATGACTATGCTGCGATCGCCGGACTGCCGCTCGATACGCTGATTCATGAATCGGGACCGGGGCAGTTGGAGATCAACTTCCTGCATGGCGACGCGCTGCCGCTGGCCGACAAGGTGCTGCTGTTCAAACGGCTGACGCGCCAGGCCGCCCAGCAAGACGGCATGCACGCCACCTTCATGGCCAAGCCGATTGCCGCACAGGCCGGCAGCTCGATGCATCTGCACATGTCCGTCATCGACGAGGCCGGCAACACGTTGTTTGCCGGCAGCGATGATGCCGATACCGCGATGTTCGGTTATTTCATCGGCGGCCTGCAAAAATACATTCCCGAAATCATGCCGCTGTTCGCGCCCAACGTGAATTCGTTCCGACGCGTTAGACCAAACCACAGCGCGCCGGCCAACATCGAATGGTCGCATGACAACCGCTCCTGCGGCCTGCGCGTGCCGGCCGGCGGGCGCGCCGCGCGGCGGGTGGAGAACCGGCTGCCGGGTGCCGATTGCAATCCGTATCTGGCGATCGCCGGCTCGCTTCTGGCGGGCTATCTGGGCGTCGAACAGAAGCTGGCGCGCTCGGCGGAAGCATCCGGAAATGCCTACAAGATCAAGAGCACGCTGCCGAAAACGATGGAGGAGGCGCTGGATCGTTTCGAGGCCTGTGAACCGGTGCGCAAACTGCTCGGCGAGGACTTCTTCCAGACCTATCTGCGGGTGAAAAGCGTCGAGCTCGACCTGTTCCAGAGCGTGGTGACGAGCTGGGAACGCGACCACCTGCTCTTGAAGGTGTGATCATGGCATCTTCAACGGGTTTCAATTCCGGTCTCGACATCGGCAAGTCCTACTATGTCGCCACCGCCAATCCGGCGCCGGACCATCCGGCACTTATCGGCGATGTCGAGGCCGACCTGGTGGTCGTCGGCGGCGGCTGCACCGGTCTGTCGGCCGCTCTTCACGCCGCCGAACGCGGGTTGAAGGTGGTGCTGCTGGAAGGCGGCAAGATTGGCTGGGGCGCTTCGGGCCGCAATGGCGGCCAAATGATCCCCGGCCTGCGCAAGGGCGCCAAGGGCCTGGTCAAGCTTTATGGGCCTGAACGGGCAAAGGTGCTGTTCGATCTCGCCTTCGAGGCGCGCAGCCTGGTGCTCGACATTATCGAGCGCCATACGATCGACTGTGATCTCAGGCTGACCGGCCATCTGGTCGGCGCGGTCAACGGCTCCGATCTCAGGGATTTGGAGGAAGAGGCGAAATGCCTAGAGAGCGTGATGAAATTCCGCGACGTCGAGATCCTGTCGGCGGCGCAGGCCCGGGCCAAGGTCGACACGCCCTATCACGGCGCGATGTACGAGCCGCTCGGCGGCCACATGCATCCCTTGAATTACACGCTCGGGCTTGCCCGCGCTGCAAGCGCGGCCGGCGTCGTCATCCACGAGAATTCGGTGGCCGTGCGGCTTGAGCGCGAGCCTTCGATCCGGGTCTCGACGTCAAAAGGATCGGTGCGCGCAAAGCATGTCGTGCTGGCTGGCGACGCGCTGCTCAATGGGCTGGAGCCGCGCGTCAACAGCCGCATCATGCCGGTCGGCAACTACATCGTCGCCACCGAGCCGCTGGAGGGCTCCCGCAACGTCATTCCTGCCAATGTCGCGGTGTCCGACACGCGCTTCGTCGTCAACTATTACCGCATGTCGGCCGACGGTCGCCTGCTGTTCGGCGGCGGCGAGCGCTACACGCCGTCGCCGCCGGCCGATATTGCCGGTTTCGTGCGGCCGCACATGGAAGGCACCTTTCCGCAGCTCAAGGGCTGCCGGATCGACCATGCCTGGGGTGGGCTGGTGTCGGTGACGACGTCGCGACTGCCGCATGTCGGGCACTATGGCGAGGTCTATTACGCGCACGGCTATTCCGGCAAGGGCGCCATCCTGTCGACGCTGTCGGGCAAGCTGCTCGCCGAAGCCATCACCGGCGACGCCTCGCGGCTGGACCTGTTCTCGACGCTGACCCCGATGCCCTTCCCCGGAGGCACGGCGCTGCGCGGGCCGCTCTATGTGCTGGGAATGCTGTGGTATGCGATGAGGGATCGGATGAAGCATTGAGCTCGCGGCCAACCGGCTGATCGTGGCGCTGCATCCAAGCGTGATTCGCCAGCAGGGCAGGAGAGCTGTGGCTGGGTGGTTAAGTTCGCGCAGGCGCTTGACGAAATGCCGGCGCCAAGCGAACCGAGCTACGACATTGCGCGACCTGCACGCGTCGCACCAAGGCGGCGCATGAGGGAAACGGGAGAGCTGACTGACATGGCCGAAGCCTATATCTGCGACTATATCCGCACGCCGATCGGCCGCTTTGGCGGCTCGCTGTCCTCGGTACGCGCCGACGACCTCGGCGCCATTCCGCTGAAGGCACTGATCGAGCGCAATGCCGGCGTCGACTGGCAGGCGGTCGACGACGTTGTCTACGGTTGCGCCAACCAGGCCGGCGAGGACAACCGCAACGTGGCGCGCATGGCGCTGCTGCTGGCCGGCCTGCCGAAGGAAATCCCCGGCTCGACCGTCAACCGCCTGTGCGGCTCGGGCATGGATGCGCTGACCATCGCCGCCCGTGCAATCAAGGCCGGCGAGGCCGAGCTGATGATCGCGGGCGGCGTCGAATCGATGAGCCGGGCGCCCTTCGTCATGCCCAAGGCCGAGACGGCGTTTTCACGCAATGCCGAGATCTACGACACCACGATCGGCTGGCGCTTCGTCAACCCGCTGATGAAGAGTCAGTATGGCGTCGATTCCATGCCGGAGACGGGCGAAAATGTCGCCGAGGATTTTTCGGTTTCCCGCGCGGACCAGGACGCTTTCGCGGTGCGCAGCCAGGACAAGGCCGTCGCCGCGCAGTCCAATGGCCGGCTGGCCAAGGAAATAACCGCGGTGACCATTCCGCAGCGCAAGGGCGATCCGGTTGTCGTCTCGAAGGACGAGCACCCCCGCGCTGGCACCACGATAGAGGCCTTGGCCAAGCTGCCGACGCCGTTCCGGCAAGGCGGCACGGTGACCGCCGGCAATGCCTCGGGCGTCAATGACGGGGCGGCGGCGCTGATCGTCGCTTCGGAAGCGGCGGCCAGGAAATACGGCCTGACGCCGATCGCCCGCATCCTCGGCGGGGCCGCCGTCGGCGTCGCGCCGCGCATCATGGGCATCGGCCCGGCGCCGGCGACGCAAAAACTGTGCGCACGGCTTGGCCTGACGCCAAAACAGTTCGATGTCATCGAGCTCAACGAAGCCTTCGCCTCGCAAGGCATCGCAGTGCTGCGCCAGCTCGGCATCGCGGTGGATGCGCCGCAAGTCAACCCGAATGGCGGCGCCATAGCGCTCGGCCACCCCTTGGGCATGTCGGGCGCGCGCATCTCCGGCACGGCGGCGCTGGAGCTGCGCGAACGCGGCGGCCGCTATGCGCTGGCGACCATGTGCATCGGCGTCGGCCAAGGCATCGCCATCGTGCTCGAACGGGTCTGAACAACCGCTCTCCCGGCTAGTCCAGGAGAGTGGATATGATCGATCTGCCAAATTTGACCATGTGGACAAAAGTCCGGACCCGTTCCATAGTTCCTCGTCTGATTTTTAGAACGGCCGGCTCGACACGGCTGTCGAACAGAGGGGACTGCAATGGAAAACCGGAAGAACAAATCTCATTCAACGCGCGAAGGCCTTTCGCGACGCAACGTGCTGGAACTGGGCGCGCTTGGCCTGGCCGCGGCGATGCTGCCGGGCGCCGCCTTCGCCAAGGACAAGAAGCTGAAAGTAGCGGCGATCTTCGCCACGCCCATCGAGGAGCCGTGGGACAACCAGATCCATGTCGCCTTGCAGAAGGCCGAGAAGGAACTCGGCATCGAGTATAAATGGTCGGAGAAGGTGCAGACCGCCGACTTCAGCCGCGTCATGCGCGAATATGCACAGGGCGGCTATGAACTGGTGCTGGGCGATGCCTTCGCCGCCGAGCGTGAATCGCGCCGCACCGCCAAGCAGTTCCCGAAGACTGCTTTTCTGTTCGGCTCCGGCGCCGGGCCGGCGGAGCCCAATTTCGGCGTCTTCGACAATTGGATCCACGAGCCCGCCTATCTCTCCGGCATGATCGCCGGCAAGATGTCGAAGTCGGGCACGGTCGGCGCCGTCGCGGCGATGGGCATTCCGGAAGTAAACCGGCTGGTCAACGCCTTCTTCGCCGGCGCCAAGGAGGTCAATCCGAACATCAAGAAGAAGGTCGCCTTCATCGGTTCCTTCTTTGATCCGCCCAAGGCCAAGGAAGCGGCGGTGGCGCAGATCGACGCCGGCGTCGACGTCATCTATGCCGAGCGTTTCGGGGTCATCGAAGCGGCGGTGGAGAAAAAGATCTACGCCATCTCCAACATGTCCGACCAGTCGAGCCTTGGCCCCGACACCGTCATTACCGGCCCGGTCTGGGATATGTATCCCACCGTCGAACAAGCCATAAAACTGGTCAAGGCCGGCGTCTTCACGGCGCAGGACTATGGCGATTTCTCGCGCATGGCCAAGGGCGGTTCTCACCTGGCGCCCTACCATAAGTTCGACAAGACGCTGCCGGCCGAGGTCAAGGACATGGTCGAGAAGAAGAAGGCCGAAATCCTTGAAGGCAATTTCCGCGTCGACGTGGACGAGAACACACCGGTTTCGGATTGAGTTTCTCACCCTCCCGCTTGTAGGGAGGGTCGATCCGCGAAGCGGAGCGGGTTGGGGTCGGCGCCGCACCCCACCCCGTCTTACGATCTTCGCTTCGCTGCGATCGCAAGCCGACCCTCCCCACAAGAGGGAGGGTGAAGCAGAGCCATCTCCGCAGGAGCGCCCTTGCCCGCCCCCCTCATCGAAATGCGTGGCATCACCAAGAGCTTCGGCGCCGTCAAGGCGAACGAAGCCGTCGACCTCAGCGTGGCGCCCGGCGAGATCCTCGGCTTGCTGGGCGAGAACGGTGCCGGCAAGACGACGCTGATGAACGTGCTGTTCGGCGCCTATGCGCCCGACGCCGGCGAGATCCTCATCCAGGGCCGGAAGGTGCGGATCACCAGTTCGGCCGATGCACTGGCCGCGGGCATCGGCATGGTGCACCAGCATTTTCACCTGGCGCCACGGCTCACGGTGCTGGAAAACCTGCTTATCGGCATACCGGGCAAATCCGGGCGGATCGACCGCGCCGGCGGACTGGCGCGGTTGGTTGAAATCAGCCGCCAGCACAGGCTGACACTCGATCCCAGCCTGCCGGTCTCGGCGCTGTCTGTCGGAGAGCAGCAACGTCTCGAGATCGTCAAGGCGCTGTTTCGCGGCGCAAAACTGCTGATTCTCGACGAGCCGACCGCGGTGCTGGCGCCGAGCGAAGTCGACGGGCTGTTTTCGGCCTTGCGGTCGATGGCGGCGCAGGGTCTGGGCATCATCTTCATCTCGCACAAGCTCAACGAGGTGCGCGCACTCACCCACCGCTGCACGGTGCTGCGGCATGGCCGCGTCGCCGGCCGCGTCGACGATCCGGCCAACACCACGTCGGCGGAAATGGCGCGACTGATGTGCGGCCACGAGATCGTGCCGCCGGCCAAGGGGCCGTCGACGCCGGGGGCAGCGGTGCTCACTCTCGACGGTATTTCCACCTCGAGCCATTCGGGCACGCCGCTGCGCGATGTGTCGCTATCCGTGCGCGCCGGCGAGATCCTCGGCATTGCCGGTGTCTCCGGCAATGGCCAGCGGGCACTGGCGGAGGTGATCTCCGGCGTGCGAGCCCCGGATGCCGGCCTGATGACGATTGCGGGACAGAAAGTGTCTCGCTTCTCGCCGCGCGAGGTGCAGGCGCTGGGCCTTGGCCGCATCCCGGAAGACCGCATGACGACGGGACTGGTTACCAATTTGCCGCTCGCCGATTCCATGGTGCTGCCGCGCATCGGCACCGCCGCTTTCAGCAGCAAGGGCCTGCTCAAGCCGGATGCGATCCGCGCCTTCGCCGAGGCGCAGATCAAGGCCTATGATATCAGATGCCCCGGGCCGATGACGCGCGCCGGCGCGCTGTCCGGCGGCAATCTGCAAAAAGCGCTTTTGGCGCGCGAGCTCGCCTTCGATCCGAAGGTGCTTGTCGTTTCGCAGCCGACGCGCGGCCTCGACATCGGAGCCGCCCGCTTCATTCATGAAAAATTCCTCGACATGCGCGCCAAGGGCTGCGGCATCATCGTCATCGGCGAGGATCTGGAAGAGTTGCTCGTGCTCTGCGACCGCATCGCGGTGATGTATGAGGGCCGCATCGCCGGCACGCTTCCCAGCGCCGAGGCGACGATCGCACGGCTGGGGCTGCTGATGACCGGGGCGGAGGGCCATAGCTGATGTTCCGCCTCGAAGTCCGCAGCTCGACGCCAGCCTGGTTCAACCTCGCATTGCCGCTGCTGGCGATCGGTGCCGCGCTGGTGCTGTGCAGCGGCCTGATCGCGCTGGCCGGCGCCGGCGTGCTCGAATCCTACGGCGTTATGTTCACGGCTTCGCTCGGCGACAGCTATGCGATCACCGAAACGCTGGTGCGCGCCGCGCCCATGATCTTCACCGGGCTGGCGGTGGCTGTCGCCTTCCGCGCCAAATTCTGGAACATCGGCGCCGAAGGGCAACTGCTTGCCGGCGCGGTGGCGAGCTGCTTCGTCGGCGCGATCCCGATGCCGGGACCGCTCGCCATGCTTTTGATGGCTCTGGCAGGCGCTGCGGCCGGTGCAGCCGTCGCGCTCGTGCCGGCAACACTGCGGGTGAAATTCAAGGTCGACGACGTCGTCAGTTCGCTGCTGCTCAATTCGGTCATCTATTACGCGCTGATGGCGCTGATCGAAGGGCCATGGAAGGATAGTTTCAGCGGCTATCCGATCTCGCCGCCGATTGAGGATTCGGCCAATTTTCCGGTGCTGATCGAGGGCACGCGGCTGCATCTCGGCGTCATCGCGGCGCTTATCGCGGCACCGCTGATATGGTTCCTGATCGTGCGCACCACGCTCGGCTTCCGGATCCGGGTGACCGGCGAGAATCCGGAAGCGGCCAGATATGGCGGCATCAATGTCCAGCGGGTGCTGCTCTCGACGGCGCTGCTCTCCGGCGCGCTAGCCGGGCTCGCCGGCGTCGGCGAGGTCGGCGGCGTGCATTTTCAGGTGATGAGCGACATCTCGCCGGGCTACGGCTATTCCGGCATCGTCGTTGCAATGCTGGCGCGGCTCAACCCGCTCGGCGTGGTGCCGGCGGCGATCTTCCTGGCTGCCGTGATGACCGGCGCCGAGGCGATGTCGCGCGCGACCGGCGTGCCGGCCTTCCTCAGCGATGTCATCCAGGGCACGGCACTGCTTGCCATGCTGGTGGCGCTGCTGTTCACCACCTATCGCATCCGCCGCGTCGGAGCCTCCCGATGAGCGCGGTGTTCGAACAGATCTTCCAGGTCGGCTTCTTGGCCGCCATCATCCGCATCGCCACGCCCTTGGCTTTCGCCACCCTCGGCGAAATGTTCTCCGAGCGCGCCGGCGTGCTCAATCTCGGGATCGAAGGCATCATGCTGTTGTCGGCGATGGCCGGCTTCACCGCCGCCAGCCTCAGCGGCAACCTGTGGCTGGGCGTCCTGGCGGCCGTGCTGACCGGCATGCTGATGGGGGCGCTGCATGCGCTGTTCACGGTGGCGCTGGGCCTAAGCCAGCATGTCTGCGGCATCGGCGTGACGCTGCTTGCGTCGGGTCTGGCCTATTTCCTCTACCGGCTGATCTTCGGCCAGCAATCGGTGCCGCCGAGCATCAACGGTTTTCAGACGCTGCCGATCCCGGTCCTCTCCGACATTCCCGTGCTTGGGCCGGCGGTGTTCAACCAGTTCGCGCTGGTCTACATGGCGATCCTGGCCATCCCTATCGCCGCCTTCGTGCTCTACCGCACGCCATGGGGGCTGTCGGTGCGCATGGTCGGCGAAAACCCGCGCGCCGCCGACTCCGCCGGCGTCAGCGTCATTGTCACCCGCTTCCAGGCGGTCATTCTCGGCGGGGCGCTGATGGGGCTGGCCGGCGCCTTCCTGTCGATGGCGCAGTTCAACGCCTTCACCTTCGGCGTCGTCTCCGGGCGCGGCTGGGTGGCGATCGCCCTGGTCGTGTTCGGCCGCTGGGACCCGTGGCGCTCGGCGGGGGCCGCATTGCTGTTCGCCTTTGTCGATGCCTTGCAGTTGCGCATGCAGGCGAGCGGCCTCGGGCATATCCCCTACGAGGCGTTCCTGATGCTGCCCTTCATCTTCACCATCGTCGCCATGGCGGTGATGTCGCGCAATGCGGTGGCGCCGTCGGCGCTGCTGAAACCGTTTCGCCGGGAAGAACGATAGACGAGTAGGGCTCGGTGTCTTTTCCTCTCCCCCCGGAGGGGGTAGAGGAAGGGCGCCAAGCTGTCCTTGGGACGTCTCACATCGCCGTGAAGCCGTTATCCACGAACAGATGGGCCCCGTTGACGAAGCTCGATTCGTCGCTGGCGAGGTACAGCGCCGCCTTTGCCACCTCTTCCGGTTCGCCGATCCGCCCTTGCTGCGCAGCCAGCGCCGCGTCGGAGACATCGACACCGAGCTTACCCAGATCGGCGACCTCGCGCAGCCCATGCGGTGTGCGGATGAAGCCGGGGCAGACGGCGTTGCAGCGGATGTTGCGGTCGCGGAATTCCACGGCGATGGCGCGCGCGAACATGTGACAGGCGCCCTTGGTGGTGTCATAGAGCACTTCGTTCGGCGTCGCCGCCACCGCCGAGATCGACGAGGTGCAGACGATCGAGCCGCCGCCGGCCGCGATCATGCCGGGCAGCACGGCGCGGGTCATCAGGAACATCGAGCGCACGTTGACGGCATGCAGCCAGTCCCATTCCTGCACGCTGGTCTCCAGGAACGGCTTTATCACGATGGTGCCGGCATGATTGAACAGGACGGTAACCGCGCCGAACTTCTCGGCCGCGCCCTTCACGGCCGCCTCGACCTGCGCCTCGTCGGAAACGTCGGCGACAAAATGCTCCGCGATTTGGCCGCGCGCCCGGATCGCCGCGGCGGTGGCTGCCGCCGCTTCGCCATTGCGGTCGATGATCGCCACCTTTGCGCCTTCCGCCGCGAACAGTTCCGAGGCCGCCCCGCCCATTCCCGTCGCGCCGCCCGAAACGATGGCGACCTTGCCGGCCAGTCTTGCTCCCATTTCCTTGCTCCTCCCAAATGTCCTTTGGACGATCTCGCATTGTCGCTCTGCCGCGATGCTATCCTGCCCGCGCGGGGCGGCCAATGCACGAATGGATCGGCAAGTGAAGTGCCGTCGAGCGCCGGAAGTGAAACCGAGGCTGCCATGTCCGTCGATCACGCCGATGCCGCTCTGCAGCAACTCAGCGCCAGTTCTCACGGCGCTGTTAGAAAAAAATTCTGCGCATGGCCGAAAAATAGCAATCGACAAAGTCTACAACTTTTATAGATTAACCGGCGAGACGGAGGTCGACATGTCCTATATGCAGAACACCGAGACCCGCAGCAGCGGCCAGAGGCTGGCCAATGCCCAGAGCTTCCGCCCGGCCTATGCCGGTGCTTTCGCCTATGTCGTCTTTGCCCTTGCGTTCGTGTTCACCGGGGCTGTTGTTCTGGGCCTCATTCCCTGAGCCGTGGTCCGGCCAGGCTGACGACCCACCGCCTTCAGGCAATCGGAGTTGAATGAACCGGATCCCGGTGCGCTTTCGCGTGCGCCATTGATTCGTATCTGACCGCATCCGTGATTCCAGAGATGGAGGAGATGGCAATGCCGATCGAATTCACGCATGTGCCCGGCAAGACCTATCCTGCCGATAGCGCAGTTTCCTTTTTCTACGACTTTGCCGAGACGGCGACCAGGCTGGCGCTGATCGAGGATGGCGGTTTCCGCAACCTCGTCGTCGACGATCCGGCCGGCCTGCTGACCAATATGGATCTTGCCGCCCAGGTGCTGGACCGCAGCTCGTCGCTGGAAGTGGTCCTCACCCATTGGGCCGGCGTGGTCGAACCGACCGTGGCGGCGCGGCAGCTTGCCTCGATCGACGCCCGCAGCGGCGGCCGCCTGGCGCTCAGGATGATCAGCGAGCCGTTAAGCGACGACGATGCCGAAGCGCGTCCGGTCGGACACGGTGTCCTCTGGCAGCGCATCGACGAATATCTGGTTCTGTTGAAGCGGCTATGGTCGAACGAGCGGCCTTTCGACCATGAAGGCGCGTTCTACAGCATCAAGGGCGGCTATGTTCCGCGCAAGGGGCCTCATGGTGCCGACCTCGTCATCCGCATGGGCGGGCAGTCCGGCACGGCACTGAAAGTGGCCGGCCGGCATGCCGACGTCTTCGAACTGGCGCCCGGTTCGATCGACGATGTCAGGCAGTTGATGGAGCGTGTGCGCGGCGCCGCCGCCGAACATGGCCGGGCCGCCAGACTGCGCTTCGCCCTTCCGGTCCGCATCCACCGGGGAATTTCCTCGGCAGGGCACAAGGCGGTCGATGTCTCCGGTCCGCCGGCCCAGGCCGCCCTGTCGCTGCTTGCTTACGCGGCTCTCGGCATCGATGAATTCATGATCGTCGGTGTCGACACGCCGCGCGAGATCGCGACAGTCGGCCGCGAGACGATCGCGCTGCTGCGCAATTCGCTGGCGCGGCGTGAAAGCGGCGAGTTCCAGCATGGGGCTTTCGCGCAGCGCACGGGACTGGAAACACGGGCAACGGGCTGAACTGCGGAGAAATTTCCTTTCCAACCGCTCTGGCCTGCCGGAGGGTGCTATCCTGCCGTGTCTATGACGTGCGAGGCTGCTCTGCGGTACCTAATCCTTTAACGCGCCTTGCTACCCAGCCGTGACAGGCCTTCAATGACTGCACCAGAATCCGCCAGCACGCCGAAGACGCCGTCTTCGACCGTCACCATGTGAAGGGCCGCCTCATGCGCCCGTCTGTCGCCGCTGGCGCAGGCGTCGGAGATCGTCAGGCACTGGAAGTTGCGATCGCAGGCTTCGCGCAGCGTCGTGTGCACGCAGACATCCGTAGTGCATCCGCAAAACAGAAGATGCGTGATGCCTCGCGCGCGCAGCACGAGCTCGAAATCCGTATAGGTGAAGGCGCCGTTGCAGGTCTTGTCGACGATGATGTCCTGCGGCGCGACGTTGATCTCCGGAACGATCTGAAAACCCGGACCCGAACGAAGCAGGATCTCGGTGCCGTCGAGGCCGGCCCGCCTGCGGCGCCATTTCTCGTACGGCGTCATGTCGGCCATGTCGGCCCGGTAGCCCTGCCTTGTATGGACGATGCTGACGCCCGCCTCGCGGGCAGCGGCGATTAGCCGGCTCACCGCGAGCAGGATCGCTCTCAACGGCGACGGATCATATCCCTTCCTGGCGAAGTAACCCGTCGTCGACAGGAAATCCTGCTGCAGGTCGATCACGACCAGCGCGGTGTTCTCGGCCACCAGCCTGCCGTCATAGGGAAAATCGAAGGGTGTCGCCTTGATCATGCGCGGTTTCCTGTTTCAGCGAAGACCTTAGAGCGGTTCATCGCTTCACGGAAACGCTTCCTTGCCTGAAATTCGAAGCGGCATCAGGCGTCACGATGTTTTGTTGATGCAAAAACTCAACTTCATTGTTGACTAGTAAAGTCATGTTTCATAGTCAACCGGGCACGGCTGCCGAAAACCGGATTGATGACATGCCCGCAGCCGTACTGGAGACGGACCTTGACCGGAATTGACACCCAGACTGCTTTCCACATCGACGCGTTGCGCTTTGCCGTGGGCGAGCGGACGCTGCTCGGTCCGGTTTCGCTCGAATTGCAGTGTGCGCGCGTCTACGGGCTGATCGGCCACAACGGGTCCGGCAAGTCGACGCTGGTCAAGCTTTTGGCGCGCCAGCAGCCGGCAAGCTCTGGCGCCATCACCTTCGCCAGGCGGCCTTTGGCCCAGTGGGGTGCGCGCGAACTGGCGCGGGCGCTTGCCTATCTGCCGCAGACGACGCCGGCGGCGACCGGCTTGACCGTGCGCGAGCTGGCGGCGCTCGGACGTTATCCCTGGCATGGCGCGCTCGGCCGCTTCGGCCAGGACGACAGACGGCATGTCGAGGAAGCGCTGGCCCTGACCGACATGGCCGGCTTTGCCGACCGGCTGGTCGACGAGCTGTCGGGCGGCGAGCGCCAGCGCGCCTGGCTCGCCATGCTGGTGGCGCAGAATGCCGGCGTCATGCTGCTCGATGAGCCTATCTCGGCGCTCGACATCGCCCATCAGGTCGAGGTGCTTGGGTTGGTCAGGGACCTCAGCCGCAAGCGCGACCTTTGCGTCGTCGTGGTGCTGCACGATCCCAACATGGCGGCGCGCTATTGCGACGAGCTGATTGCCCTGAAGGACGGCAGGCTGCTGACGCGCGGCACGCCCGGCGAAATCATGCAAGGCGATGTGCTCAAGGGCATTTTCGGAGTGGAGATGGGCGTGTTCGCGCACCCCGTCACAGGCCAGCCCGTCGGCTACGTCCAGTGACGCTTCAGCGCCACGGCGGGGAAGACTGGCGGCTGTGAGAACGAGGAAGAAGACGATGTCGAGAACCGGTTTGGTCGCAGCGCTGTTTGCATCCGCCATGCTGGCGGCCGCCAGCGCGCCGGCGCAGGAGCAGCCGGCAAGCGGCACGCCCGCCACCATTACGGCGCCAGCACCATCGCCGGCCGCGCCCGCCGCTCCCGTGGGAGCCCTAGCGCCTGCACAGCCGCAAGCCGGGGCCGGTACGGCGGCCGAGCCCTCGCCGGCGCTGAGCTTGCCGCACGATTTGTCGCCATGGGGCATGTTCATGGCTGCCGACATCATCGTCAAGGCGGTGATGATAGGGCTGGCCTTCGCCTCGCTCGTCACCTGGACGATATGGCTGGCCAAGTCGCTGGAAGTGCTTGCCGGCAAGCTTGGCGCTCGTCGCGCCGCGCGGGCCATCGGCAATGCCGCGACGCTGAAGCAGGCGAGCCGCGCGCTCGACCGCAACGGCGGCACCGGCGCCCTGCTGGTGCGGGCGGCGGAGGAAGAAGCGGCACTTTCGGCCGGCGCGCTCGACCATGCCGGCGGCGACGGGCTGAAGGAACGGGTCGCCTCGCGCCTGACACGCATCGAGGCGGCGGCGGCGCGACGCATGTCGCGCGGCACCGGCCTGCTGGCGACGATCGGCTCGACCGCGCCTTTCGTCGGTCTGTTCGGCACGGTATGGGGCATCATGAACGCCTTCATCGGCATTTCGCAGGCGCAGACCACCAATCTGGCGGTGGTGGCGCCAGGTATTGCCGAAGCCCTTCTCGCCACCGCAATGGGGCTCGTCGCCGCGATACCGGCCGTCGTCATCTACAACGTCTTTGCGCGCTCGATAGCCGGCTACCGGCAGATCCTCGCCGACGCCTCGGCTGGCGTCGAGCGGCTGGTCAGCCGTGACCTCGATTTCCGCACGGTGGCGCCGGCAACGGCGCTGGCGGCGCAGTAGCGGGGCAAGACCATGGGCAGCCGCATCCGTCAGGCCATGGACGACGATCTCGAGGAAAGCCACGAGATCAATGTCACGCCCTTCATCGACGTCATCCTGGTGCTGCTGATCATCTTCATGGTCGCCGCGCCCTTGGCGACGGTGGATGTCAATGTCGACCTGCCGGGCTCGACCGCGACGCCGGCGCCGCGGCCGGAGACGCCGCTGTTTCTGACGTTGAAGGATGATCTCTCGCTGGCGATCGGCAATGACACCGTGCCGCGCCAGGTTTTCGCCGCCACGCTGGACGGCAGGACCAAAGGCGACAAGCAGGCGCGCATCTTCCTTCGCGCCGACAAGGCGGTTGCCTATGGCGACCTGATGGAGGCGATGAACCTGCTGCGCGGCGCCGGCTACCTGAAGATCGCCCTGGTCGGCCTGGAGGCTGCGCACGCCGGCGATGCTCCCGCAGTGGCGCCAAGCGGAGCCGCTGGTCCATGACCGGGCAAGCGGCCGCCTCGCCAACGGTGGAGCTGTCGCGCCTCGGCTGGCGCGACCTCGGCCTGTGGGCGGTTGCGGCCGCGCTGGTGCTTGGGGCGCATGTTGCGGTCGCCTATGCGGTGCAGAGCTTCAGCCCGGTCGACCCGGCGGATGGCGGGCCGCCACCGGCGCTGGCGGTCGAGATGGCGCCGATGGTGGTGACGCCGGCCGTGCCCGAGCAGGCCGCCGCTGTGCCCGACCAGGCCGAGCCGGTCGAGGAGACCGAAAAGGCGCCCGAAGCCGAGCCCGAGAAAATGGTCGAGCAAGCGGAGCCCGTTGCCGAGCCGGATGCAACGCCGCCTGACACGACCGAACCGACTGGAACGACGCGGGCTGAGCCGGCCGACCAACCCCCGCTTGAAGAGATCGTCCCTGACATGGTCGAGACGGTCGCGCCTGACGTCGTGGTGCCGCTGCCGCAGCCGAAGCCGGTCGAGACGCCCAGGGAAAAGAAACCCGTCCAGGCCAAGGTGAAAAAGCCCGTCGAGAAGCCCAAGCCGAAGAAGGAGAAGACGGTACCGCCGAAGACGGTAGCCGCCGCGAGCGCGGAGGCAAAGCCCGCCGCCAGGACAGCCGCGCCGAAATCGGCGTCCGGGGCGGCCGGCGTCAGCCCGGCCAAGTGGGAATCGCGGCTGCTGTCATGGATCAAGCGGCATACGCGCTATCCGAGCGCGGCGAAATCGCGACGCTCGCAAGGCAATGCGAACGTCACCTTCACGGTGGACGCCTCAGGCCGGGTGACGTCGGCGCGCATCGTCCGCTCCTCGGGCGATCCCGACCTCGACCGCGCCGCGCTCGCCGTGCTGCAGGGCGCCACCGTGCCGCCACCGCCGCCGGAGCTGGGTTCGCGCGTCAGCCGCACGGCACCATTCGTATTCAGCTTTCGGAACTGATGCATGCCGCCCAAAACTGAACCCGGTTCGGGAGAAACGACGTCCACGGATCAAAGCAAGGTCGAACGGTCGGCCTACCGATAGCTCATCGACTGACACAGAGCCTCGACCTGCTCGAGGTAGAAGCGGCATCTCATGCGCAGGATCCTGAGGTTCGGATCGCCGGTGCCGTTGATCTCGATGGTCTGCATCATGAAGTCGAAATGGGCATGGAAGGCATCCACCGCGCCCCAGAGACTGTCGGCGTGCCAGGTGTCGGCTATCGCCGTGGAAACCAGTTGGCGCGCTTGCAGGCGCGCCGCATCCGGCGATGCCGGCCGGCTGGCGATCAGGGCATGGAGGCGGCTGAAGACATTTTCACCGACATCGGCGCTTTTGATGGCTGCGATCATGTTCATTTGTGGGTTCCCCTCAGGTCGTCGTGCATAAAGGCCGGTTCGGCGGGCTGCGGGCGATCATTGCAGGGATCGCAGCGGCATCGGCCGGCCGGCCTTGGATGATGTTGCCTCTGCGCCCGCGTGCTCCAACCAATCGGCCATCTCGATGCGGTCAAGCCGACAGCGGCCTTCCTCAAGGACGGCAGCAGGCCTTGCCGCGCACGTCCCCGGGGCACGCCACAGAGATGATGGCTGCATCTGGCTATGCCCTCCTCGGCTGGACGCGATTGTCTTTCGCCTGCGTCCTGGGGTGCATCGAATTGCCGCTGAGCTGCGGATGCCTGGCCGGCCGGGCGCCGCGAAGGACGTCGAAGGCCTCGGCATAAGCCATGCCCAGCAGATAGGAGATCATGGGGAAACGGCTTGCTTCGGCCATCTGCACCAGCTCATTGGCCATCGACGCGATATATTGGAGACTGTCGATCTCGGACTGGCGTAGGGATTGGTTGGCCACTTGCTGCTCCTGTGATGTGGTGGAATTCAGGGGACCCCTCACCGGGCACTCTGAACATAATCAATCGGCTAATTGATCGACCCCGCTGCCGGGCGCGGATTGGTTTCCGGGATAGACAGTGTCAAGGCGTAGATGGGCGCGTCGGTGAGCCGGTCGAGGCCGAGCAGGCGCTTGATCGCCGAGTGGCTGAGCGCCGCGGTCGGGCAGGCCGAGAGGCCGTGCCTGGTCGCTGCAAGCATCATGTTCTGGCCGATATGGCCAGCTTCGATCAGCACGACACGATAAGCGTTGGCGTCCTCATACTTCCACATGGTGCGGTCGAGCCTTGCGCAGAGCAGGACCAGGCAGGGCATGGGGTCCGCCCATTCCTGTCCGCCGACCAGCTCGGAGATTTTCGGCAGGTGGTTCGCCGAAATCCTTTCAAGATCGTGTCCGACAGCCGAGTAGTGATAGACGCCGGGCTCCAGCCCTTCCACTGCCGGCGCGACCACATAGGCTTCGTAGGGGTTTCTCGCGCCGCCGGAAGGGGTCATGCCCAGCGGCAGGGCGCCAACGCAGTTGCTGGTCTCGCCGGTGATACCCATGCCCGCGAACAGGCAGTCGGAAAGCTGTTTCGCGGTGACGGTGGGCGCCGCCGCCGTCCGGTTCGTGCGACGCTGGGCCATCAGGGCAAGGAGTTCATTGTCGTCCAGCGCGTCCGGCAGCCGGATGGCCGCCGCGGAATTCCTGAGCACGAGGTCGGGCTGCACGGTGTGACCGGCGCGTTCGATCTGCCGCGCCTCCGCCTGTTCGATGGTCATGAACTCGCTGTCCTGGACGCAGAAATGCATCAGCGCGGTCGGAATGCCCCAGTTCCATTGTCCCGAGAATTGGCTCTCCTGTTCGGCCAGTTGCGACCCGGCGGTCACCAGTGCGGAAAAATCGAGCAATTGGGGTATGACGGCATCCAGCTCTGATCGCGACCATCCGTGGTCCCGCGCGATCTCCGCGGCGGATGCCCATTTGTCCCAGGATGCGAGAAGACCGATCACCTCGGAACTGCATTCGAAGACGCTTCTGGTCAGGAAATTGCACGCCGTGACCTTGTTGGCGCCGGGGTAGAAGACAAGCGTTTTTGCGGAGCGCATTTTCATGATGCCGAAAGCCGAATGCAGAAATGTCATTGCGAAGGCGAGGCGCCGACGAACAACCGTCGCCGGCGCCTCGGGCAGCTCAGCGCTTGTTGTAGTGCATGCCCTGCGAAAAGAAGACGGTCTGGGTGCCTGCGGCAATCGTCAGCTTCGGAGCAGTGTTCACTTTCTTCGCCATTTTCATCCCTTCCTGACCCCAAATGGGATCTGTTGAAAAGATCCCCAAAACGGGATCCACGGGCGGAAGGTAAGATCGAAAGAGTTAATGGTTTGTTAAAATGGTAGTAAAACTGCATTAAACTAAATTATCTTTCTTGTCTGTAAAGTACAAAAAATCGATTTTACTCACATACGGAGTAGATGACTGCCGGCATACGCTATTTCCGGATAGAGTTATTCTTATTTAGCGTAAAAGGGAAGATTCTGACGCGATCAGTCCAGCCCCTCCCGAGCGAGGCTGACCACGAGCTGGTCGAGGCTCGGGTCGTCGAGCTTGACGACGTGCGCCATGCGGATCGCCTGCCGCGGGCCGATGGATACGTCCTGCCGCATGATGACCGACACGAAGGCCGGCCCGGCTTCCGTCAGAAGCATGGCCTTGCCAATCAGTACCGGTTCCGAGATGGGAGCCCACTGCACCGAGATCAGCGATGGTTCACCGGTCTGGCGGCGATTGACGCCGCTGAAGTAGATCCAGTTCAGGCGCGAGATCGCCACGCCGTAGTGATTGCCGCGCGCCCGCGCCCATGTCGTTCCCCGGCGCTCCGACCATCCGGTAACCCTTCGGAACGTCACCAGCTCGGCGTCGCGCCGCACGAAGGTCACCGACCGCATCAACAGGTCGGGGCGGGCCGGGATCGAAAAATAGGTGAAGTAGGTGCCGCCCGCGATCGACGGGGCGGGCGGCCGGATCATTTGGTTGAACAGGCTTTCGGAAATCGGTGGCAGGCCGCGAACCGCAGGTTTCGGCGCGCCCGGTTCCCGGTACAATTCGGCTTCGTCGATGCGGAAATAGTCGCAGATCAGCTTGGCTGTCGCTTTGTTCGGAACAGTCTGTCCCTGAAGGTAGCGTTCGAACTGCGTGCGATTGATGCCCAGTTCCCGGCATACCGCGCTTACCGAGGCATGCTCCTTACAGAGCCGTCTGAGATTTGCAGCGAGATACTCGCGAATTGACACGTTTTGCTTCCGCGGGCGGGTTCTTCATATCGACTTCCAAATCCGTATAGCGCCGTCAGCCGCCCCCACCGAAACGCCTTGCTACAACACACAGAAAAAACTGATTTGGTAATGTCACTCTAATGGGGTGGATTCCAAAAAAAATAGCGCGATTCCATAGCGATCACCGCCATAAGTCCAATTGACAGGCGTTTGCCCCGGAAGGCTCTCGCAATCCTTCATGATGGACGGAAAAGGGCGCCAGTGTCGTGGCATTTCGCACCGTAGCCACCGACGTGGGTTCGGCTGTTGCAATGCAGCGAAGAGAAGAAAACGACTATCCCGCTGGTGGAGCTGAGGGGGATCGAACCCCTGACCTCGTCATTGCGAACGACGCGCTCTCCCAGCTGAGCTACAGCCCCGTCCAGCGGATGGCGCATTTATCGGGCACGGCAGTTTTCTGTCAAGGCGACGTTTTGCCGAAATCCTGGCGGCCGAAGCCTGCCCTTGCCGGTTTCGCGCGCAATGGCTACATGTCGGCAACAATTGGAGACCGGCATGCTCGCCCTCATTCAAACAATCGTCATGGCGCTCGACCTCTATTGGTGGGTCATCATCATCTCGGCGATCTTTTCCTGGCTCTATGCCTTCAACGTCGTCAACTCGCGCAACCAGTTTGTCGGCAGCATCGGCAATATGCTCTACCGGCTGACCGAACCGGCGCTCAGGCCGATCCGACGTTTCATGCCGGACCTTGGCGGTATCGACATCTCGCCGATCATCCTGCTGCTGATCCTGTTCTTCCTCAGGCAGTTCCTGCTCACCACCGTGGCACCGCTGGTGCTGTGAACCCGATGCTCGCATGAGTGCCCCGTTCCGCATCCGCGAGAACGGCATCGAATTGTTCGTCCGGCTGACACCGAAGTCTTCCATGGACAGGTTCGAAAGCATAGAGACATCGGCTGATGGGCGAAGCCATTTGAAGGCACGGGTCCGCGCCGTGCCCGAAAACGGCGCCGCCAATCGAGCGCTGGAGAAGCTGGCCGCCAAGACGCTTGGAGTGCCGGCCTCGGCCGTTTCGGTTGTCGTCGGCGGCACGGCACGGCTCAAGACGCTGCGCGTGACGGGTGAACCCCAGGTGCTGATGCAGCGCATCGAGGCGCTCAGTGCTTCGGCCTGAAGTTCAATCGCCCAGCGGCAAACGCGGATCGTCGACCTTCAGCGTGTTCACGCTCTGCTTGATGCGGCGCAAATTCTCCAGCACCTTCGGGCCGCGCGTCTCGGCCACCGACGTGACGATCATGTCGACGATCGCCAGCAGCGCATAGCGCGACGATGTCGGCTTGTAGATGTTGCCGTCCTCGAGCGGCTGCAAATGGATGACGGTGTCGGCGGCCCTGGCCAATGCCGAGTCCGGCGCGGTGACGGCGACCGTTGTGGCGCCATATTGCTGCGCGACCTGCACCGCCTCGATGACCGACCGTGCATAGCCGGAAACCGAGAAGGCGACCAGCGTGGTGTCGGGCGTGGCCACGGCGGCGTACATGCGCTGCAATTGCCCGTCGATCTGCGCCAGCACCGGCAGGCCCAGCCTGAACAGCCGGTTCTGCATCTCGGTCGCCATCATCGAGGAAATGCCGCCGGAGCCGACACACAGCACGTTGCCTGACGTGGCAATGCGCGCGGCGACATCGACCAGCGTCGTCATGTCGAGGTTTTCGCTGGCGCGCTGGATGGCCGATATCGCCGCCTCGGTGATGGCCGATGCGATGCGCTGCTCACGGGCGTCGCGGCTCAGCGGCTCAGGCGACAGATACTGTCCGCCAATGGCGATCGCCTGCGCCAGGTAGAACTTGAAGTCGCGCAGGCCTTCGCAGCCGAGATTGCGGCAGAAGCGGGTCACCGTCGGCTCGCTGACGCCGACGCGCGCGGCGATCTCCGAGATCGCCGCCTTGGAGGCGAAATCGAGATCGGACAGGACCAGGCCCGCCAGCCGACGATCCGACTTGGTGCCGTCCTGCGACATCAGTTGCAACCGGGTGATGATGTCGGCCGGTGTCTTCATGCCGTTGTCTTCACGCTTGTGCTTTCATAGAGGCAGGCCCGTCGCCTTCTCGAAAAGATGGATGTTGCGCGGCTCGACCGAGACCGGCAGGCGGTCGCCCGGCTTCACCTGCATCCGGTCGCGGAAGACGACGCGCACCGTATCGCTGCCGATGGCGCCGTAGACATGGGTTTCGGAGCCCGTCGGCTCGACGACGTCCACCTTGATGGTCATCGCGTCGGCAGCTTCGCCGATGACAAAATGTTCGGGCCGGATGCCGGCCTCCACCGCACCGCCTGTCGGCACCTCTTTGCCGCCAAGCGCAAGCCTTCCGCCGCCGGTCGATTCGAACCAGCTGTTCGTGGCCGTCGTCTTGAGGGACCCGGAAACGAAACTCATCGACGGCGAGCCGAGAAAGCCGGCGACGAACTTGTTGGCCGGCCGGTCATAGAGCTCCAGTGGCGGTCCGACCTGCTGGATCCGGCCGCGATCCATCACCACGATGCGGTCGGCCATGGTCATGGCCTCGATCTGATCGTGGGTGACATAGACGACCGTCGATCTCAGTCTCTGGTGCAGCGCCTTGATCTCGGTGCGCATCTGCACCCGCAATTGCGCGTCGAGGTTGGATAGCGGTTCGTCGAACAGGAAGACCGAGGGTTCGCGCACGATGGCGCGGCCCATGGCGACGCGCTGGCGCTGACCGCCCGACAATTGCCGGGGGTAACGGTCGAGATAGGAGAACAGGTTGAGGACGCCGGATGCCTTCTTGACCTTGTCCTCGACCGCGGCGCGGCTCTCGCCGCGGATTTTCGGTCCGAAGCCGATATTGTCGGAGGCCTTGAGATGCGGAAACAGCGCATACGACTGGAAGACCATGGCGATGTTGCGCTGCTGCGGCGGCAGGTCGTTGGCGCGCACGCCGCCAATGACGAGATCGCCCGAGCTTATCGTTTCCAGTCCAGCCAGCATGCGCAGCAAGGTCGACTTGCCGCACCCGGACGGGCCGACCAGCACGACGAATTCGCCGCTCTCGATGTCGAGGTCGATGTTCTCGAGGATGCTGTGCTGGCCGAAGGATTTCGAAAGGTCGCGGAACTGGACGTCGGTCATGGTCACGCTCCCAATATGTCGTCGATGAACGGCAGGCAGCCGGCGGTCAGGCCGGCATCCACCGGCATCACCACGCCCGTTACGCCGGACGCCCGGTCGGAGGCAAGAAACGCCACGGCTTCCGCCACCTCCGAGGCATTGACGATGCGGCCGAGCGGATAGAGCCGCTGGAGCTTGCCGAGAATATCCGGGTTCTTGGCCAGGCGATGGTCCCAGGCGGCGGTACGGATCGATCCCGGACAGACGACATTGGCGCGAACGCCGCTGCGGCCGAGCTCGACGGCGATCGCCTTGGCATAGGCGTTGATACCGGCTTTGGCGGCGGCATAGGCGGGGTTGCCGAAATGGGCGATGGCGTTGACGGAAGAAATGAAGACGACGCTGCCCGACCCGCGCGCCGCCATCGCCTTGACCAGCGGGTCGGCAAAAGTCATCACGCCGGTCAGGTTGAGGTCGACTTCCTGCCCTATCCTGTCGGTCGTCAATGCGCCGAGCGTCTCCGCGCGCGTCCAGCCGGCATTGTTGATCAGGATGTCAGGCACGCCGTCCTTGTCGAGCACGGCCGCGATGGCTGCCTCGACTGAAACCCGGTCGAGAAGGTTGAAGACATGACGCGAGGCGAGGTGCGGGCTTGCCAGCGCCTCCTCCGATTGATCGCAGCCGATCACCCGCGCGCCTCTTCCGGCCAGCAGCGCGACGATCGCCGAGCCGAGGCCACCGCCGGCGCCCGTGACAACGACAGTGCGGCCTTCGAACTCGGCTTTCGAAACCACGGCGCTTGCTCCTCCGGCAGTTCGAGCAATTCCAGGAAAGTGTATATGGTTTTCCGTCCGGAATTGCGTCAAAACAAAGAGTTAGAATGGTTTTCCGTTTCCGTGAAACGGTGAACTGCTCTAGGCAGATGTCGGCAGGCTAGTGAATGGAATGTAATTAAGCAACACGATAATCTGCTTGCGTGCGGCCAGATCCTCGATAATGTAGGAAAGTCACATAATCCTGCGCCAACATCGGCGTGAGGAGCGCAAAAGCGCGGAACAAAATGGGAGAGATCGGATGAGCATTGCGAAATGGACTGTCGGCTTGATGGCCGGAATGAGCATGCTGGCCTTCGCGGCACAGGCGCAAGCCGGCGAGGTGCGCGTCACGGTCGCCGAATACAGCGCCAAGACCGGCCCTTACTTCGAGGAGGTCAAGAAGGAGTTCGAGGCAAAGAACCCCGGCATCACGGTCAAGTTCGAAGTGGTGCCGTGGGATGTGCTCTTGCAGAAGCTGACCACCGACATCACCGCCGGCACCAATGCGGATCTCTCGATCATCGGCACGCGCTGGCTGATCGACTTCGTGCAGCAGGACGTCGCCGAGCCGCTCGACAGCTACATCACGCCAGACTTCAAGGGCCGTTTCATCGACACGTTCCTGTCGCCTTCGATCATGGACGGCAAGACCTACGGCCTGCCGATCGCAGCTTCGGCGCGCGCCATGTATTACAACAAGGAGCTGTTCGAGAAGGCAGGCATCGCCAAGCCGCCGGCCAATTGGACCGAGCTGCAGGAGGACGCCCGCAAGATCAAGGCGCTGGGGTCCGGCACATTCGGCTTCGGCCTGCAGGGCAAGGAGATCGAGACCGACGTTTATTATTATTATGCGATGTGGTCATACGGCACCGAGATCCTCAACAAGGACGGCACATCGGGCTTGAGCACGCCTGGCGCGCTCGAAGCCGCCAAGCTCTACAAGTCAATGATCGACGAGGGCCTGACGGAGCCTGGCGTCACCTCCAACAACCGTGAGGACGTCCAGAACCTGTTCAAGCAGGGCAAGGTCGGCATGATGATCACCGCACCCTTCCTGTCCAACCAGATCAAGGAAGAGGCGCCGAGCCTGAAATACGGCGTGGCGGCTATACCCGCCGGCCCGACGGGCGCGCGCGGCACCTATGGCGTCACCGATTCCATCATCATGTTCAAGAACTCCAAGAACAAGGACGAGGCCTGGAAACTGCTCGACTTCCTGTTCACCACGGAACAGCGCGCCAAGTTCACGCAAGGCGAAGGCTTCCTGCCGGTGAACAAGGAAGAGGCCAAGATGGACTATTACGTCAACAATGCCGACCTCGCCGCCTTCACCGCGCTGTTGCCCGACGCCCGCTTCGCGCCGGTCATCCCCGGCTGGGAGGAGATCGCCCAGATCACGTCGGACGCGATCCAGAAGATATACCTCGGCGGCGACCCGGAGGCGGGTTTGAAGGATGCGGCGGCGAAGGCCAACGCCGTGCTGAAGAAATAGGGCGTATCTCCCTGCGCCCGTGGCGCGTCCCACTCAGGCGGGGCGCGCCACATCTTGCAGACTCGAGCAGAAAGATAGTTCATCGATATCAGCGCCGCCCCAGCCAGGCTCCTTTCCTCTCCCTCCGGAGGGGGAGAGGTGGCTCGGCGAAGCCGAGACGGAGTGGGGGAACCACCTGGCAAAGCCGCGACGGACATAGGAAGCGCAAGCATCGCCTCGCCTTGCGCCCAAGAGTCGACCCCCACTCCGTCGAGCTTCGCTCGACGCCTCTCCCCCGGTCGACGGGGGAGAGGAAAGGCCCCCTTCCGCAACTGCTGCGGAGGACGGGCAGGCAGGGGGCGCAGCGACGCTTGCAAGGAGTCCTGAAGCCGTGCCCCTGAGAAGAACGAGGCGGGATTAAGTCAATCTGTTAGGCCAGCGCAATCCAATCTCCACCCGCAACACGGTACAAACCAGCCGATGCAAAATCGTTTCCTGCCTTATCTGCTGACCTTGCCCAGCCTGTTCCTGGCGGCAATCGTGATCTTCTGGCCGGTCTGGGACCTGATCCAGATCGCCACGCATGACGTCAACCGTTTCGGCCAGCTGCGCGAATTCAGCGGTCTTGCCAATTTCGCCGCCCTCACCGCCGATCCCGATTTCGTCGCCGCACTGTGGCGCACGGGGATATGGACCGTGCTGGTGGTTGGCGGCGCGCTGCTTCTGTCGATCCCGGTCGCCATCATCCTCAACACCGATTTTTACGGCCGCGGCCTTGCCCGCGTCATCATCATGCTGCCCTGGGCGGTGTCGCTGACCATGACGGCGGTGGTCTGGCGCTGGGCGCTGAGCGGCGAAAGCGGCATGCTGAATTCGGCGCTGCTCGGCCTCGGCCTGATCGATCACAATGTCCAATGGCTGGCCAGCGCCGAGACGGCGTTCCCGATGCAGGTGCTGATCGGCACATTGGTGACGGTGCCGTTCACCACGACGATCTTCCTTGGCGGCCTGTCTTCGATTCCGGACGATCTCTACGAGGCCGCCGCGCTCGAAGGAGCGACGCCGGCACAGCAGTTCCGCGAAATCACCTTTCCGCTCCTGAAACCGTTCATCAACATCGCCATCGTGCTCAACACCATCTACGTCTTCAATTCCTTCCCGATCATCTGGGTAATGACGCAGGGCGGGCCGGCCAACTCGACCGACATCCTGGTCACTCACCTCTACAAGCTTGCCTTCCGCATCGGCAAACTGGGGGAGGCTTCCGCCGTGTCGCTGGTGATGTTCGCCATATTGCTGGTCTTCACCATGATCTATGTGCGCCTCGCCATGCGGGAGCAGCGCGTATGAGGAGCAAGCTGAAACGTACCGTCATCGCCTGGCTGCTGCTGGCGCCTTTGATCGTGGTGACGATCTTTCCCTTCGCGGTGATGTTCCTGACCGCGGTCAAGCCGCGGCAGGAGGTGCTGTCGCCGACATGGTGGCCGAGCGAATTCCGCTGGTCGAATTTTGCCGACATGTGGGTGGCGACCGGCTTCGGCCGGGCGCTCGCCAATTCGCTCTATGTCTCGGTGATCGCCACCGTCGGCGCCATCCTGATCTCCGTGCCGGCGGCCTATGCCATGTCGCGCTTTCGTTTTGCCGGCTATGGCGCCTTCCGCCAGTTCCTGCTGATCTCGCAGATGATCTCGCCGATCGTGCTGGTGCTGGGCCTGTTCCGGTTGATGGCCGCCTGGGGGCTGGTCGAATCGACGACCGCGCTCGGCTTCATCTACATGGCCTTCAACGTCGCCTTCACCGTGTGGATGCTGCAGAGTTATTTCGACACCATCCCGCGCGATCTCGAGGAGGCGGCCTGGATGGAAGGCGCCGGCCGCTGGCTGACGCTGCGCAAAGTGTTCCTGCCGCTCTGCCTGCCGGCCATTGCCGTCACCGCCATCTTCACCTTCATCAACGCCTGGAACGAATTCGTCGTGGCGCTCACCATGCTGCGCAGCCAGGAGAGCTACACGCTGCCGATCCAGGTGTTCTCGCTGGTCGCCGGGCGCTACACCATCGAATGGCACCACGTCATGGCCGCCACGCTGCTGGCGACGCTGCCGGTGGCGATCCTGTTCATCTGGCTGCAGCGCTACCTCGTGCGGGGGCTGGCGCTCGGGGCCGTCAAATAGCAATTCCATTGAAAAAGTGTGTGGCGGTTTTTCAGTCCGGAATTGCGAGAGCGAAGAGTAACCTGTCTACGGAGCTTTCATGCGCATCTTCACCGCCTCGCTGGCGACGGAAACCAACACCTTTTCGCCGGTGCCGACCGACAGGGCATCGTTCGAGATGGCCTTCTATGCCGGGCCGGGCAAGCATCCGGAGACGCCGACGCTGTGCTCCTCGCCGATCGTCGCGCTGCGCCGGCGCGCGGCCGCAGAGGGATTGACCGTCATCGAGGGCACCGCCACCTGGGCCGAGCCCGGCGGGCTGGTGCAGCGGCAGACCTACGAGGCGCTGCGCGACGAGATTCTGGGCCAGCTCCGAGCAGCGCTGCCGGTCGAGGCCGTCATTCTCGGCCTGCATGGCGCCATGGTGGCGCAGGGCTATGACGACTGCGAGGGCGACCTGCTCGAACGGGTGCGCGAGATCGTCGGGCCTGGCGTGGTGATCGCCTGCGAGTTCGACCCGCACAGCCACCTGACGCCGAAGCGCGTGGCAGCGTGCGACGTCATGGCTTATTTCCTAGAATTCCCGCACACCGATTTCTACGAACGCGGCGAACATGTCATCGAGCTTGGCCTCGCCGCGGCGCGCGGGGAGATCAAGCCCGTCATCTCGACCTTCGACTGCCGCATGATCCAGGTGCTGCCGACCAGCCGCGAACCGATGCGCTCCTTCGTCGACCGCATCAAGGCGCTGCACGGCAGGGACGGCGTGCTGTCGGTCTCGGTCATCCATGGCTTCATGGCGGCGGATGTGCCCGAAATGGGCACGCGCATCCTCGTCGTCACCGACAATGACAAGGCCAAGGGCGACGCGCTGGCCGAAACGCTGGGCCGCGAGCTCTACGCGATGCGCGAAAAGACGGCGATGACGATGCTGAGCGCCAAGGACGGCATAGAGCGGGCGCAGGCCGTATGCGCCGAAAAGCGCGGCAGGCCGGTGGTCATCGCCGATATCTGGGATAATCCGGGCGGCGGCGTGCCGGGTGACGGCACCATCGTGCTGCGGGAGCTTTTGGCCCGCGGCATCGACAATGTCGGCGTGGCGACGATCTGGGATCCGGTCGCCGTGACCTTCTGCCGGGCCGCGGGCGAGGGCGCCGTCATCGACCTGCGTTTCGGCGGCAAGGCCGGTCCTCAGGCCGGCGAGCCGATCGACGCCCGCGTCACAGTGCTGAAAGTTCTCGCCGAAGGTTGGCAGAGCTTCGGGCCGAGCCGGGTGACGCTCGGGCCCGCCGCGTTGATCCGCATCGAGGGCACCGAGGTCGACATCATCCTCAACACCAACCGCACGCAGACCTTCGAGCCGGACATTTTTTCCAACATCGGCGTCGATCCGCTGGCCAAGGACATGCTGCTGATCAAATCGACCAACCATTTCTACGCCGGCTTCGAACCGATCGCCGCCGAGATCATCTATCTCTCGGCGCCGAGCGCGTACCCCAGCAATCCGGCGGTGACGGATTATAGGAAACTGAAGCGGGCGATCTGGCCAAGGGTGGCGGATCCGTGGAAGCAGCCGATCTCCCCCACAAGGGGGGAAATTGGCTGATCACACCAGCCCCCGCTTCACCATCATGGCTTCCGGCGACGGCATCTTGCCGCGAAACGCGGTGTAGAGTTCTTCCGGATCCTTCGAGCCGCCGGCGGCATAGATGTTCTTTCTCAGCCGCTCGGCCAGCGCGGGATTGAAGGGGTCGCCCGTCTCCTCGAAAGCGGCGAAGGCGTCGGCGTCGAGTACTTCCGACCACATGTAGGAATAGTAGCCGGCCGAATAGCCCTCGCCGGCAAAGACATGGCCGAAATGCGGCGTGCGGTGGCGCATCGCGATGGTGTCGGGCATGTCGAGTTTTTCGAGCGTTTCGGCCTCGAAACGAAGTGGCTCCTCAGGCGCGTCGGGCCTTGCATGGAAGGCCATGTCGATCAGCGCCGAGGCGGTGAATTCCACCGTGGCAAAGCCAGCCCCGAAAGTGCGCGCCGCCAGCATCTTGTCGAGCAGAGCCTTCGGCATCGGCTTGCCGGTCTTGACATGCAAAGCGTGCTTTTCCAGCACCGCCGGCACGGTCAGCCAGTGTTCGTAGAGCTGCGAGGGCAGTTCGACGAAATCGCGGCTGACGGAAGTGCCCGACACCGAAGGCCAGGTGACATCGGTCAGCATGCCGTGCAGGGCATGGCCGAATTCATGGAACAAGGTCTTCGCCTCGTCCACCGACAGCAGCGCCGGCTCGCCCACGGGCGGCTTGGCGAAATTCATGATGTTGTAGATGATCGGGCTCGCGCCGGGGCCCAGGCGGTAGCCTGATTTCAGTGCGTTCATCCAGGCCCCGGAGCGTTTCGACGGCCGCGCGAAATAGTCGGCCAGGAACAGGCCGCGCTCGCTGCCATCGGCATTCTTCACCACGAACACACGCGCGTCCGGATGCCAGGCGGCAATGCCTTTCCTCTCTTCGAAGGTGATGCCGAACAGTCTTGTCGCGACGTCGAAACAGGCATCGATGATCCGGTCGAGCTGGAGATAGGGCTTCAATTCCGCCTCGTCGAAGGCGAATTTCTCCGCGCGCAGCTTCTCCTGGTAGAAACGCCAATCCCAGGCGGCGAATTTTTCGTTGCTGCCGGCTTCCGCCGCCAGCCGTTCCAGCTCCTTTTGGTCGTCGGCGGCCTTTTCCAGCGCCTTTTCCCATACGGGATCGAGCAGGTCGTGCACCGCCTTGGGCGTCTTGGCCATGGTGTCGTCGAGCTTCAGCGCCGCGAAGGAGCCGTAGCCGAGCAGCTTCGCCTTCTCGGCGCGCAGCTTCAGCATGTCGCGCACGACGGCTGTATTGTCCGTCGCGCCGCCATTCTGGCCGCGCATGGTGAAGGCGCGAAAGGCGATCTCGCGCAAGTCGCGGCGCTCCGAGAAGGTCGAGAACGGCTCGTAGATCGAGCGCGACAAAGTGACGGCGTAGCGGCCTTTCTGGCCGCGCGTCTCGGCGGCTTCGGCCATCGAGCTCTTCACGAAATCCGGCAGGCCGGCCAGGTCGGCCTCGTCCAGGAACAGCGCCCAGTCGCGTTCGTCGGCAAGCACGTTCTGGCCGAAGCTGGTGCCGAGCGACGACAGCTCCTCGTTGATCCCTGCCAGCCGCTTCTTGCCATCCGCATCGAGTTTCGCGCCCGAGCGGACAAAACCCTTCCAGGTCTTTTCCAGCACCCGCAACGTCTCGGCATCGAGCTTGAGCGTCTCGCGGCGCCGGTAAAGGTCGTCGATGCGGGCAAAGAGCCTTTCATTCATCGAGATCGCCGAGAAATGCCTCGACATCCTTGGCGAGATGTCGCGCTCCAGCGCCTGGATGTCCTCGTTGGTGTGGGCCCCGGCACGGCACCAGAAGATCGACGAGACATGGTCGAGCGCTTCGCCGGCGAGCTCCAGGGCTTGAAGCGTGTTCTCGATGGTCGGCGTATCCTCGTTCGCGGCAATGGCCTCGATCTCGGCCTCATGCGCCTTCAGCGCCGCGTCGAAGACGGGTGCGAACTCGTCGTCGCCAAATCGGGCGAAATCGGGCAGGCCGAGTGGCCCTTGCCACGTGGTCAGCGGATGGGCGGCGAGGTCGACGGCTTTCGTGGCGGGCATGGATTGTCTTTCGGGCTGGCAGGTCGGGAGGGGCTGAAATCACCGATGTAGGGCGCTCGTCCGGCGCGCGCAACAGCGCTGCCGGTCAGTAGGCTTCGCAGCTTTCCGCAAGCGCTTTCTGCGTGCTGGCCGTGATGCGGTCGCCCGCTATGGCGAAGGTCTCATGCATCAGCATGTCGTTGTCGGGGAAGTCGTAGCAGGCGATCACCGTGGTGACGCCGCCTTCGTTCTTCTCGATCCGGTGTCGGATCGCGGCACCAGCAACCGCACCTTTCCATTCGTCGAGCGAGGCGATGAACTCCTGCTTTCCCTGCACGATGCCGAGGTCGTCGAGTTCGATGCGCACATTGTCGGCGAGCAGGTCGGAAAGTTCGGTGCGGTCGGCGACCAGCAGGGCCGAATACCAGCGGCTGATGATGGCGCCGTCATCGGCACGGGCGGCCATGATCGCCATCAGCAGTGCGGCGGCGGTGAACATGACCGGCCGGATGTTCATTGCCTGGCGTGCCGTTTCGGTCACTCCAGCACCGGGCGCTCGAAATCGCCGGTTTCCTTGTTCATCACCCAGAGCTCGCCGGTCGAAATGTCGAACCAGGCACCGTGCAGCGACAGCCGCCCCTTGCCCTCAAGGATCGAGACGCAGGGAAAGGTCCTGAGATTGGCGAGGGAATAGCGGATCGAGATGCGCTCCAGCGCCGTCTGGCGCTCCGTCGCAGTCATGAAGGTGCTGGCCGACACGGTCTCGGCGGCCGGCGCGATCAGGCTCATCCATTTGCCGATGAAATCGCCCGGCGACAGTGGCGCGGAATTGGCGTCGAGCGCGGCACGGATACCGCCGCAGCGGCCATGGCCCATGACAACGATGTTCTTGACCTTGAGGCTCTGCACCGCGAATTCGAGCGCGGCCGAGGTCGAGTGGAACTCGCCGTCCGGCTCGTAAGGCGGCACCAGATTGCCGACATTGCGCAGCACGAAGAGTTCGCCGGGCCCTGCGTCGAAGATCGCCTCGGGAGCCGAGCGGGAATCGCAGCACGCGACGATCATGGTTTCCGGCGCTTGCCCCTCCCGGGCGAGCTCGCGATAGCGGCCGCTCTCGGTGAGATAGCGACCGTTCATGAAATTGCGGTAGCCGGCAAGAAGGTGGTCGGGAAGGTGAGGCATGGGCGGCTTTCCGGGTTGGAGGCGGCAGCTCGTTGCGGTCGAGAAAACGCTCTAGCGGTAAAAGCCCGTCGCGAGCAATGCAGAATTGTGGGGTTGGTGAGAAATGCCCTGCGTCAGGCGCAAAGCTGGGCAATGTTGTCACGCCCAGATGGCGACCGGTATGCCAAAGCCGTCGGTAAGTGGCGGGTCGGGAAACGGCCGTGCCGTGCAGGCGGCGATGCGGCCGGCGATCAGCATCATCGCCGCCGCATCGAGGAAATCGTCATCGGCCGCACCGCGCGGCGGCGCCTGATCGAGGAAGTCTATGGCATAGCCGTGCCGGCTAAGCAGCGCCTTGCGTTCCGCCATGCCGGCCGGATTGATGCTGCCCTTGACCTTCTTCGGCAGCAGCATGGCCTGCCCGCCGTTGAGCCGACAGAAAGCCACTTCCGGATGCGATTCGAAGACGCGGCCACGCAGTTCGGGCCGCGAGATCAGCAACGTATCGATCTCGCGTATTTTGCCAAAGATGCCGAATGCCTGGATCGAAACGCCGCGCGGCGGATCGGATGTCGTCCTGGCCACGTCGCTCGCCCGGCGGTGCGCGGCGTACCAGGCTTCGATCGAAGTGAACTCGGCGGTATCGGCGTAGAGTGCCGCACGAGACGGGATCGAGAAGACGCCGGATTGGCGCGGCCCGAGCAGCCGCCTGACCTGCGCCTCCGGCCCGCGCCCGCCCTTGCTCGAAAATTCAGGCAGGCCGATCGGCATGTCGACGGCGACGATCGCGTCGTCGGGAACCGCCGACAGCAGCGCGGCGAAGCTGGCGAAGACCTCGACCGAAGGCGCCGCGTTCGGAGCGCTCCGAACGGCGACCCAGCCGGCCTTGCAGCCGTCCGCGCCGACCAGCACCCGTGCCGATGTCACGCGCGGCGGTCCCGCCCCGGATGCGTGAGATGGCGAAGCTGCACCATCGCCATCGGGTGCGACAGGCTCTGCGCATCGGTTTCGAGCTGCAATTCGTCGCCGCCGCGTTTGGCCGTGCGCGCCAGGATCTCGTAGACCGCCGCCGTCGTCGATTGCAGCGCCTTGATCGCCGGCTGGCCGGAGAGGATGCGCGCCAGGTAGACCGCCGCTGTCAGGTCGCCCAAACCGTTCGGCGGCTTGTCGATGACGCGGTGCTCGGCGAGCAGCGCCTGGCTGCCGTCGAGCAGAAGATTCCCGGTGCCGCCTGAAATCATCGATGGCGCCGAGGTGACCAGCATGGTCGACGGCCCGGCATGGAGCGCCGCCGCCATCACCGACTTCAGGTCGGGCAACGGCACGCCGGCCATCCATTCCAGCTCATAGCGGTTAGGGGTGGCAATGTCGGCGATCGGCATCAGCCGGTCGCGCATGGCGATCGCCGTCGGCTCCGGCACATAGAGCCCGCCCGAATCGCCCATTACCGGATCGCAGATATAGACGGCGTCGGGCGTCCTCGCCTTGACCGCGGCGACCAGCGAGGCGACGGCTTCGGCCTGGCCGGCCTCGCCGAGATAGCCCGACAGCACCGCCCCGACCTCGCCCAGCCACGGCGCGCGCTCCAGATCGGCCATCAATGCCTTGAACTGATCGAGCGGCGGCACGATGCGGGTCGCGCGCCCATGGCCGGGATGCCAGGGCAGGATGATTGTCGGCACCGCCCATACCGGGAAACCCAGCGATTCCAGCGCAAAGACGGCGGCGCGATTGCCGACCGAGCCGCGTGCGACATGGCTGGAAATGACGATGACCGCGCGCGGCGCGTCGGCTTGCTCGGTGCTCATTGGAATCCTAACTGCCCCGGGTGAGGAAAAGCACGAGCCAGACCATCAGGCCCAGCGCCAGCAGCAGCCCAATTATCCGGCCAATGCGCGTGCCCCAGACTTCGATCGGATCCGCGCGGTCGGCATCGGCCGCCGCGACGTGGTCGCGAACGGCCTTCGCGGTCCGCGCCGCGAGCGAAGTGGCGGCCGGATCGGTTTCGCGCGCGACGCGCTCGAGGATGCGGCGCGATTCGGTGTCGCTGTCCTGGCGCTGCACCATGATGCTGTCCTGTTTCGTGGCGACCTTACCGCGTTCGCTCCGTCAATTACAGCGCCTTGCGACCGACCGTAACCCCATCGGTAACCGTCTGCGCCGAGGTCGTTTTCTTGCGCGCCGATTGTGGTAATGCTTCGCATGCAACTTCTACCGAGGGGACCGATCATGTTTGCCCAGCGCCTTGCTTTCCCGACATTCCGCACGCTGCCCGCCTTGCTGGTGATGGCCGTCATGCTGCCGCTGCTTGCCGGCTGCGGCTACAACACCATCCCGACGGCGGAGGAGAACGCCAAGGCGGCGTGGAGTGAGGTGCTGAACCAGTATCAACGCCGCGCCGACCTCATCCCCAACCTGGTCGAGACGGTCAAGGGCTACGCCTCGCACGAAAAGGACACGCTTGACGCGGTGGTCGAGGCGCGCGCCAAGGCGACGCAGGTCACGGTAACGCCAGAAACGTTGAAGGATCCCGAAGCCCTCAAGAGGTTCCAGGATGCCCAGGCAGGGCTGACCAGCGCGCTGTCGCGGCTGCTTGCTGTGTCGGAGGCATACCCGGACCTGAAGGCCAACCAGAACTTCCTGGCGCTGCAGGCGCAGCTCGAAGGTACCGAGAACCGCATCGCGGTGGCGCGGCGTGACTACATCCAGGCGGTCAGGGACTACAATCTGACGCTGCGGACCTTCCCCTCGGTGCTGTGGGCGACGTTCTGGTTCCGCGGCAACGAGCCCTTCGCCAATTTCACGGTCGAGGAGGACAAATTGCAGACGCCGAAGGTCGATTTCGGCACGAAACAGGGCGGATGATTGCCGGATTCCGACGTGGTGATCCTGCTCGCCAATGAGGGACGACGCGCCATGTATCGCGTCGCTGTCCTGCTCCTCGTTCTCGTGGTGCCATTTGCGGCCCTCGCCGCCGAGCTCCCGGCGCTGACCGGCCGTGTCGTCGACAATGCAGGCATCATCGATGCGGCGACCAGGGCGGCACTGACGCAGAAGCTTGCCGATTTCGAGACGAAGGGCTCCGATCAGATCGTCGTCGCCACCATTCCCAGTCTCGGCGGCGAGGAGATCGAGCCCTATGCCAACCGGCTGTACCGGTTCTGGAAACTCGGCCAGGCGAAGGAGAACAACGGCGTGCTGCTTCTGGTCGCGCCGAACGACCGCAAGATGCGCATCGAGGTCGGCTACGGGCTGGAAGGCACGCTGACCGACCTGCACACCAAGCTGATCATCGAAAACGACATGGTGCCGGCCTTCCGTGCCGGCGATTTCTCCGGCGGCATCACCAAGGCCGTCGACGACATGATCATGGTGCTCAACGGCAATCCCGAGGAGCTGGAAGCACGCGGCAAGCGCAACCAGCAGGCGCCGTTCAATTCCGACGATTTGTTCTTCGCCATCTTCATCGGCATCTGGGCGCTCATCTTCTTCGGCAGCATAGCGGCCTCGGTGTTGCCGCCGATCTTCGGCCAGAAGATCGGTCCCGGCCGTTACCGCTGGCTCGGCATGACGTTCGAGCCGAGCCGGCGATCGTCGGGTGGCGGCTGGTCGTCAGGTGGCGGCGGCTGGTCGGGCGGCGGCGGCTGGTCCTCGGGCGGTAGCGGCGGTGGTTTCTCCGGCGGTGGGGGCTCTTCCGGCGGCGGCGGCTCTTCGGGAAGCTGGTGAGAGGGATCATGGCGATACGACCGATCAGCCCGCAGGACCATGAGCGCATCGCCGGGGCGATCCGCGCCGCCGAATCAAGGACCGACGGCGAAATCTACTGCGTGGTGGCGCATGCCAGCGGCAACTACTTCTTTCCGGCTGCCTTCGTGGCGGCTCTCGCCACGCTGCTGGTCAGCCTCGCCGTCGCCTATGGGCTCGAGGCCTGGTGGCTAACCATCCGTCTGCCGCACTTCGTCATTGCCCAGCTTCTGGCGCTGGCCTGCTTTCTTTTGCTGTTATGGGCCTTTCCGGGGCTGCGCATCCATATGGTGCCGAGACGGCTGCGCTATCAGACCGCGCATGACAACGCACTGAAGCAGTTCCTGGCCCGCAACGTCCACCGCACCACCGCGCGTACCGGCGTGCTGGTGTTCGTGTCGGTCACCGAGCGCTACGCCGAGGTGGTCGCCGATTCAGGCATCGACGCCAAGGTCGGCCAGCATGTCTGGGACGATGTGGTGCGCGAGCTTACCGCACATGCCGGCGACGACCGGCTTGCCGACGGCTTCGTCAAGGCGATCCAATCGGTTGGAGCGGTGCTCGCCGAGCACTTCCCGGTGACGTCGGGCGACACCAACGAACTCGACGATCATCTGGTCGAGATTTGAGCTCCACCGACAGCCTCGAACGCGCATCGCGCAGGCGATGACGGCCTGTGAGAAAGCGTCCTCCGGACTGCCCGGACTCTTGCATTCGAGCGATGCGGGTTTATGGTTAACAAATCATGAATACGCTGAGCATCGATATCCGCAAAGCCGAATCGCGCGACGCCGCGGCGATCGCCGACGTGCATTTGCAGGCTTGGCGCGGCGCCTATAGCGGCATCATCCCGCACCGCACCCTGACATCGATGATCAACCGTCGCGGCGCCGACTGGTGGGCCAATGCCATCCGCCGCGCCGCTACCGTCCTGGTGATCGAGATCGGCGGCACGGTTGCCGGCTACGCCACGATCGGCAAGAACCGGGCCCGCGAACTCAAGCAGCAGGGCGAGATCTATGAATTGTACCTGCGGCCGGAATATCAGGGCATCGGGCTCGGCAGCCGGCTTTTCAAGGCGGCACGGGCGCGGCTTGCCGACCACGGATTGAAGGGCACGGTGGTGTGGGCGCTGGAAGACAATCAGAACGCGCTCGCCTTCTATTCCGGCGCCGGCGGCCGCGATATCGCCGAAGGCGTCGAGATATTCGAGCAGAAGGCGCTGAAGAAGGTTGCTTTCGTCTGGGAATGACCGGCGAGGAACGATCGCGTAAGCGGCGCGAAGCGCAACCTACGCAATCACGACACTGAAACATCTTCTGCTAATGATTGAACGCATTGAATGCCATTGCGTCTTGCTGGGCGTTCTTGAGCACCATTCGCCGCATTGCACCATTTTGCGCCGCCCGCTATCGGTCTGCCAATCGAGAGAGGGATAAGTCATGCGTATTGAAGCCATCGCCACCGGAAAGAATCCGCCCGAGGACGTCAACGTCATCATCGAGGTGCCGATCGGCGGCGAGCCGATCAAATACGAGATGGACAAGGAGGCCGGCACGCTGTTCGTCGACCGTTTCCTGCACACCTCGATGCGCTATCCCGGCAATTACGGCTTCGTTCCGCACACGCTGTCTGGCGACGGCGATCCGATCGACGTGCTGGTCTGCAACACGCGCGCGCTGGTGCCCGGCTGCGTCATCAATGTGCGGCCGATCGGCGTGCTGATCATGGAAGACAATGCCGGCCAGGACGAGAAGGTCATCGCCGTGCCGTCGCCGAAGCTGACGTTGCGTTACGAGAACGTCACCGAATACACGCAGCTGCCCGAGATCACCCGCGATCAGGTGCAGCACTTCTTCGAGCACTACAAGGATCTCGAACCCGGCAAATGGGTCAAGATCGAGGGCTGGCACGATTCCAAATACGCCAAGAAGATGATCGTCGACGCGATCGAGCGGGCCAAGGCAAGCAAGTAGGCCGGCCAGTCGCCTCAGTTCGGCGCGGCCAGCGCCTTCTCGATCTGCGGCAACAGCAGCGTCCGAGCCGTCTCGGCCGTCAGCGGGCCGACATGCTTGTAGGCTATTTTGCCGTCCTTGCCGATGACGAAGGTTTCCGGCACGCCATAGACGCCCCAGTCGATCGCCGTGCGGCCGGCCTCGTCGACGCCGATCGCCTGGAACGGATTGCCGAGATCGCCGAGGAATCGGCGGGCGTTTTCCGGCCGGTCCTTGTAGTTCAGCGCCGCCATGGTGAAGCGCCTGTCCTGCGCCAGCCCCAAAAGCACCGGGTGCTCTTCGCGGCAAGGCGCGCACCATGAGGCGAAGACGTTGACCAGCGTCACCTTGCCGGCAAACGATTTCGAATCGAGTCCCGGCAGGTTCGTGCCGTCCAGCGGGGGCAGGTTGGTCGGCGGCGCCGGCAGGCCGATCAGCGCCGACGGCACCTCCGAAGTGTCGCGCCCCGACAGGAGCTGCGCCAGGAACAGCCCCGCCAGCCCGAGGAAGACCAGCAGCGGCAACAGCACGAACAGGCGGCGCCGGGCCGGCGCCGGCGTTGGCATATCCGTGCTCATGACACGCGCTCCCCGCCCTTGTCGGAGCGTCGGCGCACGCCCGCCGCCTCGAGTTCGGCCAGTTCGCGCTTGCGGGCCCGTTGATCGAGCAGGATCCAGCCGATCAGCCCGGCCAGCGCAATCGCCGTGACGGCATAGGCGGCGGTGACGTAGAGCGCATGCGGGCTCATGCCGGCTGCCTCGTCGGCATGCCGCCCGCCAATTCGATCCTTCCGCCGTGCTCGATCATGCCTTCCCTTAGCCCCGCGCCGGTGACCGCGCAATTGGCCGCCGCGCCGCAGCCCTTGCCGGTCATGGCCGCCTCAATCCGTGCCATGGCGCAGCGCCAGCGCCGCCGCCAGCGGTCCGAGCACGGCAAGAAACAACGTCAGCGCGGCAAGAATGAGGAAAGGTTGCAGGAACGGATCGGGATTGGCCGTCGCGCCATAACTCGCCGAAACCCCGAAGATCAGCACCGGGATGGTCAGCGGCAGCACCAGCACCGAAATCAGGAGCCCGCCGCGCGGCAGCGCCACCGCCACCGCCGCGCCGACGGCGCCGATGAAGGTGATCGCCGGCGTGCCGACCAGCAGCGTAAGCGCCGTGGCGCCGATGGCGATCGGCTCCATGTTCATGAACAGGCCGAGCAGCGGCGCGGCGACCACCAGCGGCAGCACGCTGCCCGCCCAATGCGCCAGGCATTTGGTGAGCACCGTCAGCGCCAGCATGTGGCGGTCGTTGCCAAGCACCAGGAGATCGAGCGAGCCGTCCTCGCGGTCGGCCTGGAACAACCGGTCGAGGCCGAGCAGGCAAGAGAGCAGTGCTCCGATCCACAGGATCGCCGGGCCGATGCGGGCAAGCAGTCTCAGGTCCGGCCCGACGCCGAAGGGAATGGTGGCGATCACGGCGAGGAAGAAGATCACGCCCGTCAGCGCCCCGCCGCCGGCCCGAATCGAAAGGCGGATATCGCGGAGGAGGAGGGCTAGCATGATATGAGATACTCGCGCTTGAGCGCCCCCCTCTGTCCTGCCGGACATCTCCCCCTCGAGGGGGGAGATTGGCAGCTTCGGTGGCGCGCCAATCTTTCAACCGTTGTAATTGGCGAAAGCCAAGCTGGCAGCCGATCTCCCCCCTCGAGGGGGAGATGTCCGGCAGGACAGAGGGGGGCGCCGTAGAGTGCCGTCATCAAAAGGCCTGCCCCATCCTCAACGCCTGCGCCCCCTCGATCCCGAGCGGCAGATGCGTTGCCGCGACGATCATCCCGCCCTCGGAACAATGGCCCCTCATCAATCCCGCGAATCGCGCCTCCGAATCCTTGTCCAGACCCGCCGTCGGCTCGTCGAGCAGCCAGATCGGTCGGTGGCTGACCAGCAGTTTCGCAATCGCCGCGCGTCGTCTTTGCCCGGTCGAGAGATAGCCGAACGGCAGATGGCCGATGCCGCCCAGTCCGACCGTCTCCAGCGCCTCCTCGACGCCGAAGGATCCACCGCCGTTGTAGTCGCGCCAGAAGCGCAGGTTTTCCGTCACGCTGAGCGCCGTTTTCATTGCGTTCTGATGGCCGAGATAGTGGCAGGCCGAAGCGATCGACGGAAATTCATCGCCGCCGCCCTCGATCAGCAAATTGCCTTCAGCCTTCGGCAGCAGTCCGGCGACGATCCTGAGCAAGGTCGATTTGCCTGATCCGTTCGGCCCGGTGACCACAAGCGCCTGGCCTTGATCGAGGTCAAAGCCAATGCCCGAAAACACCGTCTCGCCGCCGCGTTCGCCGCCCAGATTTTCGGCGATAAGCCGCATCCCTCGCCCGCCCTGAAACAATCCGCCTCGGCCCCTGCCGCATCGCACAAATTTGCTTTTTAACTGTCTAGAACTATTCCAGAAAATTCTCTATATGCGGTGCATCCGTGCCAGCGGTCGGCGCGGGAACAGAACTAGCGCCGAACCAGCGCACGCGCCGCCTTGAACGGCTCGGGTTGCTTGGGAGCGGACAGCGGAAATGGCCGTACCCGCACCTTTGCGCGTGATTGCATGCCATCGGCGTCCGTTCCCTTTCAGGCTGAACAGACAAGGACGGATCGCACGTGTCAAAATCCCTCGACAGTTTCAATTGCCGCCGCACGCTGAAAGCGGGCGACGCCGAATATACCTATTTCGACCTCGTCGAGGCCGAGAAGAACGGCCTCTCCGGCATCGCCCAATTGCCTTATTCGATGAAGGTTCTGCTGGAGAACCTTCTGCGCAACGAGGACGGCCGCTCCGTCACCAAGGACTCGATCAAGGCCGTAGCCGGCTGGCTGACCGACAAGGGGACGGCCGGCGTCGAGATCGCCTATCGCCCTGCCCGCGTCCTGATGCAGGATTTCACCGGCGTTCCGGCGGTGGTCGACCTGGCGGCGATGCGCGACGCCATGGCCTCGCTCGGCGGCGACCCGCAAAAGATCAACCCGCTGGTGCCGGTCGACCTCGTCATCGACCATTCCGTCATTGTCGACGAATTCGGCTCGCCGATGGCCTTCGCCCGCAATGTCGAGCTCGAATATGAGCGCAACGAGGAACGCTACAAGTTCCTGAAATGGGGCCAGCAGGCGTTCCGCAATTTCCGCGTCGTGCCGCCCGGCACCGGCATCTGCCACCAGGTCAACCTCGAATATCTCGGCCAGGTGGTGTGGACCAACACCGAGGACGGCGAAACATCAGCCTATCCCGACACCTGCGTCGGCACCGATTCGCACACCACCATGATCAACGGCCTGGGCGTTCTCGGCTGGGGCGTCGGCGGCATCGAGGCCGAGGCGGCGATGCTCGGCCAGCCCGTCTCCATGCTTTTGCCCGAGGTCATCGGCTTCCGCCTCACCGGCAAGCTGAAGGAGGGCGTCACCGCCACAGACCTCGTGCTCACCGTCACCCAGATGCTGCGCAAGAAGGGCGTCGTCGGCAAGTTCGTCGAATTCTTCGGCCCTGGCCTTTCCAATATGACCCTGGCCGACCGCGCCACCATCGGCAACATGGCGCCTGAATATGGCGCCACCTGCGGCTTCTTTCCGGTCGATTCGGAGACCATCCGCTACCTCACAATGTCGGGCCGCGAGGAAAGCCGCATCGCGCTGGTCGAAGCCTACTCCAAGGCGCAAGGCATGTGGCGTGACGCAGGCTCCGCCGACCCGGTCTTCACCGATTTGCTGGAGCTCGACCTCGGCGACGTCGTGCCGTCGATGGCCGGCCCCAAGCGCCCCGAGGGCCGCGTCGCGCTGGAAGGCATCCCGGCCGGCTTCGTCAAGGCTATGGACACCGAATACAAGAAGGCGGCGGAAATCTCGAAGCGCTACGCCGTCGAAGGCACCGGCCATGATCTCGGCCATGGCGATGTCGTCATCGCCGCCATCACCTCCTGCACCAACACCTCGAACCCGAGCGTGCTGATCGGCGCCGGCCTGCTTGCCCGCAATGCCAACCGCCTCGGCCTCAAGCAGAAGCCCTGGGTGAAGACCTCGCTGGCGCCGGGCAGCCAGGTGGTCGCCGAATATCTCGAGAAATCCGGCCTGCAGAAGGAGCTCGATCAGATCGGCTTCAACCTGGTCGGCTTCGGCTGCACCACCTGCATCGGCAATTCCGGTCCGCTGCCGGCGCCGATCTCCAAGACCATCAACGATAAGGGTTTGATTGCCGCCGCGGTGCTTTCCGGCAACCGCAATTTCGAGGGCCGCGTCTCGCCCGACGTGCAGGCCAACTATCTCGCCTCGCCGCCGCTGGTCGTGGCGCACGCGCTGGCCGGCACGGTGACGAAGGACCTGACCACCGAGCCGCTCGGCGAGGACAGGAACGGCAAGCCGGTCTACCTCAAGGATATCTGGCCGAGCTCGGCGGAGATCCAGGAGTTCATCGAGAAGAACGTGACGCGCGAGCTGTTCGCCCGCAAATATGCCGACGTCTTCAAGGGCGATGAGAACTGGCAAAACGTCAAGGCGCCGGAAGGCCAGACCTATGCCTGGGACGACAATTCCACCTATGTGCAGAATCCGCCCTATTTCGCCGGCATGACCACGGGCTTCGGCAAGATCGGCGACATCAAGGGCGCCCGCGTGCTGGGCTTGTTCGGCGACAAGATCACCACCGACCACATTTCGCCAGCGGGCTCGATCAAGGCCGCCTCGCCGGCCGGCAAATACCTTACCGAGCATGGCGTCGGCGTTGCCGACTTCAACCAGTACGGCACGCGCCGCGGCAACCATGAGGTGATGATGCGCGGCACCTTCGCCAACATCCGCATCCGCAACCACATGCTGGGCGAGAACGGCAGGGAAGGCGGCTACACCATCCATTACCCGTCGAAGGAAGAGGAATCGATCTACGACGCGGCGATGCAATACAAGAAGGAAGGCGTGCCGCTGGTCATCTTCGCCGGCGTCGAATACGGCAACGGCTCGTCGCGCGACTGGGCGGCCAAGGGAACGAATCTCCTTGGTGTCCGCGCGGTCATCGCCCAGTCCTTCGAGCGCATCCACCGCTCCAACCTGGTCGGCATGGGCGTCATCCCCTTCGTCTTCGAGGAAGGCACCTCATGGGCTTCGCTCAACCTGAAAGGGGATGAGCTGGTCGAGATCGACGGCCTGGACGCCCTCAAGCCGCGCCAGAAGATGGAAGCCAGGATCACCTATGGCGACGGCACGGTGAAGAAGGTGCCGATCATCTGCCGCATCGATACGCTTGACGAACTCGACTACTTCAAGAACGGCGGCATTTTGCAGTACGTGTTGCGCGATCTTGCCGCGTAGCGGCAAGGGAGTAGGGCTTAGGCAGTAGGGAATAGAACCTACTGCCTACTGCCTCGCTGTGGCGCGCCGTAGCGCGCCGCGGCGGCCAGCAGCACCCCCAGCATCAGCCCGTTGAGCAGGTGCCAGAGGAAGTGCGTGCCGAGCGGGAAGCTGGCGCAGACCAGCGGATCGACCATGCGGCAGATGACCGACAGCACGAAGATCGCCGATCCGGCCAGATTATACCAGCCGGCGCGATTGCCGCTGGCCGTCACCCAGACACCGAAGAAGGCGAGCGCCAGGAACGGCGGCAGGTAGCCTGTGGTGCCGTTCGACGCCTGGCGCAGCCAATCCGGCACGGCCAGAGTTATCGCTCCGACAACGGCATAGAAAACGACGAAGATCGCGATCGCCTTGCCCCATTCCAGGCGCAGGAAGCGGCGCAGGTTGAACAGCGTGTAGGCCAGCGTGAAGCCGGCGATCGGCACCACGTCGGCCCAGACCGTTCCCTTGGTGGCGAAGATGTGAAAGATCGTCGAGCCGACGCCGATCGCCACCACCCACCAGGCCAGGACCTCGGCGAAAATGCCGGTCCTGCATCGCCGCACTTCGCGGACGCCCCATAGTCCCGCGGCAATGAAAGCCAGGTTGGTCAAAGCATTCACCGGCTCGGCCCAAAGTTCAGGACCGGTTCGCTCGCAATAGAGATCGACTGGAGCCAGGAAACTTTGCCACATGATGATGATCCCGCCCCCGAATCGAACCGCCGGTTGAAATGCAGTGGGCTTCTCCTATTGCCGCCCTACCCAGGCTTGCAATGGCAAAATTTCACCGCAACGTGACTTCCCGTTGACTTCCGGTTCTGCCACATATTTCAGCCAATCAAAACAAAGCCGGCATCACCGGCGGGAATTGGAATGGTCATGGCCTCGCGTAGATCATTGTGGCTGGCAGCGTTCGCGCTGGCCTTCTCGGCGTTTGCCGGTGCCGGGCACGCCGGCGAGTCCGGCGGGCTCCCGGCCGACAAGCCCCAGGGCGACAGGCCCGTGGGCGTGGTCGAGCTGTTCACCAGCCAAGGCTGCAGTTCCTGCCCGCCTGCCGACGCCTTCTTCTCCGAACTTGCCGCCAGGCAGGATCTTGTCGCGCTCTCCTATCACGTCGGCTACTGGGATTATCTCGGCTGGCGGGACACGCTGAGCAGCAAGGAAAACACCGAGCGGCAATATGAGTATATGCGGGCCTTCGGCAACCGCTCAGTCTATACGCCGCAGGCGGTCATCAACGGCCGGGTCCATGTCAACGGCGCCAATCGCGGCGAGGTCGATGGCCAACTCGCCCGCATGGCAAGGATCGGCGAAGACATGCGGGTCGCCATCAAGGTCAGCCGGACCAGCGACCGCGTCATGATCGATACCGGCGATGGCGGGACCGGTCCCAGCGATGCCCATGTCGTCATCGTCTATTTCGAGCCGCCGCAGACGGTCACGATCGGCCAGGGCGAGAACACGGGCCGCAAGATGACCTATTGGAACGCGGTGACCGGCATCCAGACAGCGGGCATCTGGCACGGCAAGGCGCAGCGCTACGAATTGCCGATGAGTGAGATTTCCAAGAAGGGCGGCTGCGCCGTGCTTTTGCAGTCCGTCGGCAAGGACGGCCTGCCAGGGCCCATCCTGGGCGCCGCCTTCATTCACCGCCCCGGTTCCGATGCGCCGTTCGATCGAAGGCTCTGAAGCGCGCCGCCGAAAACGGAAATGATGCGACGCGCTGTCGGTCTCCATTCATGCCTGTCGACCAAACGGAATCGCGTTTGAGTGACCTGCCTCAATGGCCGGTCAGGCGATCAGCGAAAGCGGCGAGGCGCGACGTCCGCCCCAGGCCATTTGCCTCCCGCCGGTCGGCGATGCGGTAGAGCTGGTACATGGCGTGGACGCCGAGCCAGCGCAGCGGCTCCGGCTCCCATTTCTTCACCGTGCGGTTGACCCAGGGCAACCGGGTCAGCTCCGTGTCGTGTCCGAGCACCAGGTCGCGCAAGGTGCGGCCGGACAGGTTCGAACTGGAAACGCCGAGCCCGACATAGCCGCCGGCCCAGCCGATGCCGCTTTCGCGATCGAAGCCGCACGTCGTGCACCAGTCGCGCGGCACGCCGAGCGTGCCGCACCAGGCATGGTCGAGCCGCACGCCTTTGGTCTGCGGCAGCAGCCTGGTCAGGATCTCGTGCAGCTGGTCGATGGTCGCCTGTTGTGTCTTGCCGCGCCTGTCGGTGCGCGATCCGAAGCGGTAGGGCACGCCCCGGCCGCCCATGGCGATCCGGCCTTCCCGCGTGCGCTGCGCATAGCAGTAGGTATGCGCGGCATCGCCCAGCACCTCGTAGCCGCTCCAGCCGATTTCGTCCCAGAGCTTCTGCGGCAGCTTCTCGGTCACCACGATGGCGCTGTTCAGCGGCAGCCAGAGACGCTCGTAGCCGGCAATACCGGCGCTGAAGCCCTCGGTGGCGCGCACGATCTTTTCGGCGCGCACGACGCCGCGGTCGGTGGTGACCTTGCCCTTCTCGAGCGCCAGCACCTGCGTCTGTTCGTAGATGGCGACGCCGAGCCGCGCGACCGCCGCCGCCAGACCCTGCACCAGCTTGGCCGGCTGCACGCGCGCGACGTCGCGCACGACGAAGGCGCCCAATACATTGTCGATGGCGATGCGCTCGCGCGCTTCCTGCGCACCGAGGAAGGCCAACCGCTCGGGCGGCATTTCCCAATGCCGGGCCTCTTCGTACTCGGCTTTGGCGCGCTCAAGCTGCGCGGCGTTTGTGGCGACGGTGATGTTGTCGACGCGGCGGATATCGGCGTCGATCCCTTCGGCAGCGGCAATCGCGATCACCTCGTCGACCGTGCCGGACATGGCGCGCTGCATGTCGATCACCGCCCCGCGCGAGGAGGTTTTTGCATATTTCTCGCGCGACCAGCTGAAGCCGCCGGACAGCCATCCGCCATTGCGGCCCGAGGCACCGAAGCCGGCGAACTCCTTTTCGACGATGGCGATGCGCAGCGCGGGCTCCGCCTTCTTCAGATAGTAGGCCGTCCAAAGTCCGGTATAGCCGGCGCCGACGATGCAGACATCGGCCTCGATGTCGCCGGGCAAGGGTGGGCGGCTGGCCGGCGGGCCACCTATGTCGGCATACCAGAACGACACGTCGCCATTGCGCTGGGCTTGCATCTTGTGATCCGTTCTCCGTGCGATTCCAGGAAAAGTGTGGAGCGGTTTCCCGTCCGGAACTGCGTTAAAAACCAAGAGAGGAGGCGGCCTCGTCGTTTTCCATGGAAAGGCGAGGCCGCTCTGTTTCAGGTAAGGGTCAGGTCGGCCTTGTCGTCATCGGCGAGCAGCTTCACGTCGCCGCCGGCGAAGAGCACGTCGACCTCGTCTCCAATGGCAAAGGTGTCCGCCTCGAGCGTCGAGCGCACGATGGCTTTCGAGCCGTCGGCGAGCTCCACCTCGTATTTGGAGCCGGAGCCGAGATAGATGGCCTCGCCGATACGCCCGGCGAGCCGGTTGCGGCCATCCCCGCCGCCGCCGCGACGCGCAAGCGCCAGCTTTTCGGGACGCAGCAGCATCACCGGCTTGCCGCCATTGGCGAGACGCTTTGCGGTCGCCACTCTCTGGCCTGATATTTCGATCGCCGTCTCCTTGCCGGAAGTGGCGGCGGGGCCGCGCAGCACGGTGGAATCGCCAATGAACTTGCCGACGAAAAGCGTCGCCGGCTCGTCGTAGAGTTCGCGGCCGGTGCCGATCTGCTCGATACCGCCGCGGTTGAACACGGCGATGCGGTCGGAGAGCACCAGCGCCTCCTCCTGGTCGTGCGTCACATAGACGAAGGTGGTGCCGAGTTCGCGGTGGATGCGCTTGATCTCGAGCTGCAGCCATTCGCGCAGTTTCTTGTCCAGCGCGCCGAGCGGCTCGTCCATCAGCAGCAGCGGCGGATCGAAGACGATGGCGCGGGCCAGCGCCACGCGCTGCTGCTGGCCGCCCGAAAGCTCGCTTGGAAAGCGATGGCCGAAATCGGCCATCTTGACCATGTCGAGCGCGTGGCGGACGCGGCGTTCGCGTTCTGCCCCGGTGACGCCGCGCAGCTTCAGCGGATAGGCGACATTGCGGCCGACCGTCATGTGCGGGAACAGTGCATAGTGCTGGAAGACCACGCCGATGTTGCGCTTGTGCGCCGGCACGCCGACCACGCTCTTTTCCCCGACCAGCAGCTTGCCGCTGGTCAGGTCGGTAAAGCCGGCGATCACGTTCAGCGTCGTCGTCTTGCCTGAGCCGCTCGGGCCGAGCAGCGTCATGAATTCACCCGGCTCGATTCGCAGCGACACGCCGTCGAGCGCCTTGAAGGAACCATAGGCCTTGCTTACCGACTCCAGGTCGATCGCCGCACCGCGATTTTCCGCTTTCTGATTCATAAGCCTCCCTTCCGCTCACGGCCAAGAAGCAGCATGCCGCCGCCGATCAGCAGTGTCGTTGCGCATAAGAGGATCGTGCCGACGGCCGCGACCGTCGGGTCGGCGTCGCGCGTGATGGAAGCGAAGATCTGCACCGGCAACGTCTTGAGATAGGGATTGGTGATGAACAGCGACACGACGATCTCGTCGAAGGAGGTGGCGAAGGCGAACAGCAGGCCTGACAGTACCCCGGGGGCAATCAGCGGCAGCGTCACCGTGCGGAACGTGGTGAGCGAACCTGCGCCCAGGCTCGCCGCGGCTGTCTCCAGCCGCTTGTCGAACACTTCGAGATTGGCCGAAACGGCGATCAACACGAAAGGCAGCGCAAGGATGGTGTGGGCCAGAACGAAGCCGAGCAGCGTGCCGACAAGCCGCGTGTCGAGATAGACGGCGTAGATGCCGATGGCCAGGACCACGCCCGGCACCACCATCGGCGTCAGCATCAGCATGCGCAGGAGATTTGCCGGCCGCGCCTGCATGCGGTCGAGGCCGAAGGCGGCAAGGGTGCCGAGCACGGTTGCCAGAACCGCAACGATCGATGCGACCTTCAGCGAATTGAGGAAGCTGGTCGACCAATCCGGATTGGTGACGAAATTTTCGTACCATTGCCAGGAGAAGCCCTGGGGTGGAAATGCCAGCGATTTGTTCTCGTTGAATGACATCGGCACCACGACGAGCGTCGGTGCCACCAACCATATGGCTACCAGCAGGCAGACAAGGCCCAGCATGAGGCGGGTAAGCGGCTTCATCTCCATCAGGGCCGCCCCGCTTGCCGATGGCTGGACCGCATCACGGGCGCGGCAAGCGCCAGCAGCACGAAGGTCGTGACGAGCAGCACCACGCCCATGGCGCCGCCCCTGCCCCATTGCAGGAGGCTGAGCACCTGTGTCTGCACCAGCGTCGACAGCATCGTCGAGCGCGGTCCGCCGAGCAGGGCCGGCGTGATGTAGAAGCCGAGCGCCAGGATGAAGACGATGATCGCGCCGGCATAGACGCCAGGCATCGACAGCGGCAGATACACCGTGAGGAACGCGCGCGAGGGTCTCGCCCCGAGGCTCCGCGCGGCTTGCATCAGCCTGAGATCGATGCCTTTCATGACCGAATAGAGCGGCAGGATCATGAAAGGCAAAAGCACCTGCGCCATGCCGATGACCACGCCCGTCTGGGTGCGGATCAGCCTGATCCCACCGAACCCGAGCGCCCGCAGGATCGAGTTGATGACCCCCGAATCCTGCAGCAGTATCACCCAGGACAAAGTGCGTACCACGCCGCTCACCCAAAACGGGATCAGCACACAGAGCAGCAGCACCAAGCGCACGCGTGGTCGGACCGCGGTCATCAGATAGGCATAGGGATAGGCGCAAACCACGCAGACCAGCGTGACCCATGCTGAAATGAGGAAGGTCCGCCGGAGCACGGCAAGGTTGATGGGCGCGCCGAAGAACCAGATATAGTTCTGCAGGCCCCACTGCGGCTCCGACAGGCTGCGCACGACGATGGTGAGCAGCGGATAGCCAATCACCGCGAAAAGCAGGACCAGCGCCGGCAGCGCGAGCGCGAACGGCCGCCACGCCCGGCGCCTTTCGGCGGCCGGAATGGTTGGCTGGGACGCGCTCACGGCTTTTGGTCTCCCTCAGCCGGTCAGTTGCCGGACATCAGCGCGGACCACTTCTCCTGCGCCACCGCGAAGTTCGGGACCCAGAACTTGAAGTTCTGCTTGTAGCCCTGCTTCTGGCGTTCGGGCGTGTTGGTCAGGAAAGCGGAGACGGAAGCGTCGACCTTGGGCTGCGCTTCACTGTTGATCGGCGTGTAAGACGTTTGCTCCGTCAACACCTCCTGCGCGTGCTTGCCAAGATAGGCGTTGAGCAGCGCGTAGGATGCCTCCGTGTCCTTGGCGCCGACGGGGATCGTCATCTGATCCATCACCACCAGCCAGTCCTGCCAGGCCGGTGCGTATTTGGCGCCGTTCTTGACCGCGGTCATGGCGCGGCCTGTCCACATCATCAGCATGTCGGCCTCGCCGGATTCGGCGAGTTGCTGCGATTCTGCACCCGTCTTCCAGAAGATGGTATCGGGGCCGAGCTTGCGAACCACATCGATGGCCTTGTCGATATCGGCCACCGTCATCGCCTTGGGGTCCCCGCCGGCAACCTTGAACGCCTGTTCCAGCAAGCCACCGGTCGGGCTGCCGGAGCCGTCGATTCCGCGCACGCCGGGGAATTTCTGCGTGTCGAAGAAGTCGGCCCAGCTCTTGGGCGGATTGTCCTTGTACTTTTCGGTGTTGTACATCAGCACGACGCCGTAGTTCATCGCCGGCACCGAGCACTCGCCGACCTGGCCCTCGGGAATTTTCGAGACGTCGAGTTTGGTGAAGTCCAGCTTCTGGAACAGTTTGCCGCAATAGACATAGGGCGGCAGATCGTCGGTATCGACAACGTCCCATGTCACATTGCCGGACTCGACCTGCGCCTGCAGCTTGGCGATCTCGGTTGGGCCGTCATTGAGCAGCTTGACGCCCGACTTGTCGACGAACTCCTTGAGCGCCGCCGCCTGGCCATCCTGGTAGATGCCGCCATAGGACACGAAAGTCAGCGTCTTGCCCTTCAGCGAGCCTTCGGCCACCTCTCCGGCAACCGGCTTCGATTGCGCGAGCGCGGCCGTCGCCGCCAGAAGCACGCCCAGGCACGCCGCATGTGCAAATTTCACTCTCATGTTCAACTCTCCCATTCCAGAGCTCGCATTTGTTCTCATTCACCCGGATGCGAGCGGTTTCCGGGCCTGTACTGATCGAGTTCCAGCGCGCCTGCGGTCGGCGGCGCGATGATCCAGAGCACCTCCGCCGGTGTGTCGCCGACATTGACCGTGCGGTGCGGCACCGAAGTCGCGTATTCGACGCTGTCGCCTTCGCGCATCAGATGGCGCTCGTCGGCAAGCGTCAGTTCGACGGTTCCCTTGAGCACCATGAACATCTCATGCTCGCCGCCATGCACATAGGCGTCGTCGCCGGTCGAGCCGCCGACCTCGAAATGCCCCGCATAAACCTCGAACTGATGGATCGGCCGCCGCGACAAAAGCATCTTGCGGCCTCGCACGCCGACGGGAACGACAGGCCGTTCCTTGCGCCTCAGCACCTTGTGCAACGGACGGCTGCTGCCCTCGAACAGGTCGTTGATGCCGAGATCGAGAGCGGCGGCGATCCTGAGCAGCGTGCCTGTGTTGGCGCCGCACAGATTGCGCTCGAGCTGGCTGATGAAGCTCGCCGTCGTGCCGGTCATGTCGGCCAACCGGCGCAGCGAGACGCGCCTTGCCATGCGCAGCGCCTTGATGCGGGGACCGACGCCGCCGGCCTCAGGGGTGGCCGCGACCGTACCATTCACCTCTTTCGCCGTGGAGTCCGATATGCGTGGCATTGCCGCTCCCGTTTCACTTAACACCTTATTAAGTGGCGGTAGCGTTGGCAAGCGCGGATGGCATGCCAAGATTCGGCGCGCATCGATCCTGCCGGTCGCACCGGATCGGGCTGAAAACCGTCCATACGGCGGGAAATCCGCCTTAGCGGCGATCCAGGCATGAAAAAACCGACGTCAGCTTGCTTCTGACGTCGGTCATTTAGGTTTTGGGATCGTCGCACCCGGTCTTTCCGAGGAAAAACCGAGGTTGGTTCGATCCGACGCAGACCCGTGGGCGGGGGGCTTGGGGTTTACGAGCCGGTGCCGGACCGAACCGTCTCAGGCAACGCCGGTAAATTCGTCGGACATTGGGGCATGAGCGCGGATAAAAAATGGCGAGAATGTGGCGGAGCATCACCAATTCCAACATGTCGTTTGCAAACGTGACTGGACGCGACGGAAATGGCGCGGGTCCGCACCGCTTCGCCGGGACTTGCAATTCGATGGCGAAAGCGCCAACTTTGGTCGGCAAAGATTCATTTTTGAAGGATCGAGGCATGACCGATCACGGCGGCGGGACGGAGGATGGCGACGCATCCGCGATACTGATCCCGCTCCACGAGGCACGCGGCGCGCGCCTCGACCAGCCGGTGCGCTTCGAGCGGCGCGAACTGGACCAGATCCTGAAACTCTACGGGCGCATGGTCGCCGCCAATGAATGGCGCGACTACGCTATCGATCATCTCACCGACAGGGCCGTGTTTTCGGTGTTCCGCCGGGCCAGCGAGGTGCCGCTGTTCCAAATCGTCAAGGACCCGAAGCTGGCACGCAAGCAAGGCGCCTTCGCCGTCATCGCCGCGGGCGGCCGTATCCTCAAGCGCGGGCAGGAGCTTGGCCGCGTGCTCGGCGTCTTCGACAGCAAGCTGAAGCTGGTCGAGGCCTGAACCGCGGCGCAATTGCTCGGTTGACCTCAGCCTTGGCGCTCATCTAAGCCCTTATTTTTCTTGACGGAATTTCTGTTCCGGCAATGATTCCGGATCCGGCGGAGCCGAGGCCCCGCCGTTCAGCGCCAGTTGCATGAACACCGTGTCCAGCCAGCGTCCGTGCTTGTAGCCGGAGCCTTCGAGGCGGCCGGAATGACGAAAGCCGAGCTTTTCGTGCAGCTTGACGGAAGCGCTGTCGGGATGACCATCGCCGATAACCGCGACGATCTGGCGAAAGCCCGCAGCCTCGGCGGCCGCGATCAGGCTTTGCATCAGTTTGAGGCCGACACCCTGGCCCTTGGCATCAGGCGCGACATAGACGGAGTCCTCGACGATGAAGCGATAGGCCGGGCGCGGCCGGAAGGGACCGGCATAGGCATAGCCGAGCACGGCGCCATCCTTTTCCGCCACAAGGTAAGGGAAGCCGCCGGCCTGGAGCGTGTCGAATCGCATGCCCATTTCGGCGCGGCCTGGCGGCTCCAGCTCGTAGCTCGCCGTGCCGCGGGTCACAGCATCGGCATAGATTTGCGTAATGGTGTCGAGGTCGGCCGCGCGCGCGGCCCGTATAACGATAGTGCTCATTCTTTATGCAGGCCTCTTTGTCTGCCTGCAATAACAGCAAAGGTCGGCGCAAAAGAAAAGGGCGGCCGTTGGGCCGCCCCTCCAAACCCGATGGTCCAGTCAGACCATGACGCGGACCAGCCCTTAGCGGCGGTCGCCCATGAACTGGAGCAGGAACATGAACAGGTTGATGAAGTCGAGATAGAGCGTCAGCGCTCCCATGATGGCCTTGCGGCCGGCAACGTCGGAAGCGTCGCCCTCGAAATACATCTCCTTGATCTTCTGCGTGTCGTAGGCGGTGAGGCCGGCGAAGACCAGCACGCCGATCGCCGAGACGGCGAAGGATAGCGCCGACGACTGCAGGAAGATGTTGATCACCATCGCGATGATGATGCCGAACACGCCCATGATCAGGAACGAGCCCATCGCCGTCAGGTCGCGCTTGGTCGTGTAGCCGAACAGCGACAGCGCGCCGAAGGCCGCGGCGGTGGCGAAGAAGGTCTGCGAGATGCTGGCGGTGGTGTAGACCAGGAAGATCGACGACAGCGACAGGCCGACTAGGCCCGCATAGACCCAGAACGTCGTCTGCGCCGCCGACACGCTCATCGACTGGACGCGGAACGACAGGAACAGAACGGCGGCCAGCGGGGCCAGCATCACCAGCCAGCGCAGCGGCGAGCCGAAGATCGCGTAGCCGAACGAGGTCAGCATCTCGCCGCTCGGCAGCGTCGCGACAGCCGAGGCCGGATCGGTGGTTGTGGCCAGCATGATCGTGCCGACGGCGGCAAGACCAGTGATGAGGAGACCAAGCCCCATCAAATTGTAGACCTTGATCATATAGGCGCGCAGGCCCTGATCGATGTCGACGGCGGCGCCGGGCACGGCGCGCGTCTGATAGTTGCGAATGGGTTCAGCCATTGTGGTCCTCTATTGCTTCTGCCCCGTCCGGTGTCGGGTCCACCCGGACCCAGGCGCCGCTGGCGGGACTCCAGCATGCCTGCGGCGAAATATGATGGTTATTCGCGTCAAGAACAAGACCGTAACCGGGTGTAATGCTTCGTGAGGCACGCATGGCGCGGTTTTCCAGCCCTTTGGCCGCGAAACATTACGTCGATTTAACCAAATGCCGGCCGTCGGCGGGGTGGAACCGATGCGGACTCAGAGGTTTCGCAGCACGGGCGCTGCTTTGTGGCCGAGCACCCGCCAGGTGCCGGCGAGACCGATGCCGACGGTGATGACCAGCGCAAAGAGAATGGTCGCCACCGCCACTTCCGGCATGAAATGCGACGGCAATGTCATGATGCGGGCGACGACGAACCATGCGGCGGCACTGCCGGCGGCGAGCGCGAAGACCGCCGTGGCGAGGCCGATCAGCATGTATTCGAGCGAGAAGGCCGATATCAGCGTCAGCCGCGTCGCACCGAGCGTCTTCAGCACCACCGCGTCATGGATGCGCGCCCGGTTGCCGGCGGCGAGCGCACCGGCCAGCACCAGCACCGACGCGATCAGTGCCACGCCGGCCGCCGCCCTGATCGCCGCGCCGAGCTGTCCGACCAGACGGTTGACGATGTCGAGCGCGTCCTTGACGCGGACCGTAGTGACTGCCGGGAAGGCGCGGGTGACGGCATTGAGGATGCGGGCGTCATCAGCCGCGGTGGCGCTCTTTTCGGTCAGCGTCGCCACCCAGCCATGCGGCGCGCCGGCAAATGTGTTGGGCGAGAACACCATGACGAAGTTGATGCCCATCGTCTCCCATTCGACCTGGCGGAAATTGGCAATCCTGGCCGTGACATTGCGGCCGAGCACGTTGACGGTGACGGTATCGCCGAGCTTCAGCCCGATTTCCTTGCCTTCCTTGTCGGAAAACGAGACGAGCGGCTCGCCGGTATAATCGGCCGGCCACCAGCTGCCCTCGGTCAGCGTCGCGTTGTCCGGCTGCTTGGCCTCATAGGTCAGGCCGCGATCGCCGCGCAGCACCCAAGCGCCCTCCGCCGGTACCTTGACCTTGTCGACGGCAACGCCGTTCAGCGCCATCACCCGGCCGCGCAGCATTGGCACCTTGGCAAGCGTCCCCTGCGGGGCCTCCTTGCTGATCAGACTGGAGAAGCCGTCGACATCGCTGCTCTGGATATCGACGAAGAAGAAGTTCGGCGCCCGCTCCGGCAGGCTGCCGGAGATCTGCCGCCGCAGATTGCCGTCGATCAGCGCCAGCGTCACCAGCAGCGTCAGGCCAAGCCCCAGCGACAGCACCACCGACGGCGTCAGCGCGCCTGGCCGATGGATGTTGCCGACGGCGAGCCTGAGCGCCACGAAGCGCACGCGCGGGCTCTTCCTTGCCGCCCATTGCACCAGCGCGCCGACCAGGCGCAGCACCAGGAAGGCGAAGATGGTGGCCCCGACGAAGATCGAAGCGATGCGCTGGTCGCCCGAAAACAGGATGGCGAGCGCTGCAAGAAGCACTGCGATGCCGAGCGCCGAAACGACATAGATAGCGCGTGGAAAACCGCGGCCTTCCAGTCCCATCTCGCGGAACAGCGCGGTCGCCGGCACATCGCGGGCGCGACCGAGCGGCAGCAGCGCGAAGGCCAGCGTCACCAGCAATCCGAACAGCGCCGCCATGCCGAGCGCGCCGGGATAAAAGCCGCCTTGCGCCGGCACCGGAATGACCGACTGAAGTGCGGCGCTCGCGGCGAAGGGCACCAGTGCGCCGAGCACCAGACCGGCGGCGATGCCGAGGGCCGCGATCATCAGGATCTGCACGAGGTAAACGGCAAAGACGAATCCGCCCGATGCGCCCAGGCTCTTGAAGGTGGCGATGACGCCGCGCTTGCCGTCGAGATAGGCGCGCACCGCGTTGGCGACGCCGACGCCGCCGACCACCAGCGCCGTCAGCCCGACCAGGGTCAGGAATTGCGAAAAGCGTTCGATGTTGGAAGAGAGCGCCGGGGCCGCATTGCTGCGCGTGCGGATCGACCAGCCGGACTCCGGGAAATCCTTGGCAGCCTTGTCCTGGATGGCCTTGAGCCGCGCCTCGTCGGCGTCGGCGGCCAGCCGGATCTTGTAGGAATTCTCGACGAGGCTGCCCGGCTGAACCAGCCCTGTCGCGACCAGGCCCTCGGTCGAGATCATCAGGCGCGGCGCGAAACCGAAACCTTCGGACACGGCATCGGGCTCAGTGACCAGCCTGGCGCGCAGTTCGAAGGTGGCGGTTCCGAGCTTCAGCCGATCGCCGAGCTTCACATGCAGCCGCTCGAACAGCAGGTCGGGCGCGGCCGCGCCGAAAACACCGAACTGTTCGCCAAACAGTTCCTGCTTCGTCAGCGCCGGCTCGGTTTCCAGGGCACCGTAAAGCGGATAGGCCTCGTCGACGGCCTTGGCCTCGACCAGCGCCTGATCGGTGCCGTCGGCAAGCCGCGCCATCGAACGCATGCTGGCGGTTCTCGACACCGTGCCCAGCCCATCGAGGAAGCCGCGTTCGGCTTCGCTTGCGTCGCGCTGGTTAAGCTGGAAGCGCAGATCGCCGCCAAGCAGCGTCTGGCCCTGGTTGGCGACGCCGCCACTGATCGAGCGCGCGACGGAATTCACGCCGCCGATCGCCGCGACGCCGAGCGCGATGCAGGCAAGAAAGATCAGAAAACCGGACAGGCCGCCGCGCATCTCGCGCAAGGAGAAGCGGACGGCGAGTTTTAACGTCCGCGCCGGCGACATCAGGCGATGGCCTTGGTCGGCGCCGGCGCCTCGATCCTGCCGGAGCGCATAGAGACCTGGCGCGAACAGCGCGCCGCGAGCGCCGGATCATGCGTGACCAGCACCAGCGTCATGCCGCGCTCGGCCGCCTTGGCGAACAAAAGGTCGGCGACCTGCCTACCGGTCGCCTGGTCGAGATTGCCGGTCGGCTCGTCGGCGATGAGGATGCGCGGCGATGGCGCAAGCGCCCGGGCGATCGCGACGCGCTGCTGCTCGCCGCCCGAAAGTTCGCCGGGATAGTGCGTCACGCGGTCGCTCAGACCGACGGCCGCCAGCTCGCGTTCCGCCACCGAGAACGGATCGGCATGACCGGCCAGCTCCAGCGGCACGGCGACATTTTCGAGCGCCGTCATATTGGGGATGAGATGGAAGGACTGGAACACGATGCCGATGTTTCGCCCCCGAAACGATGCGATCTGATCCTCGCTCTTGCCGTTGAGCAGCTCGCCGGCGATTCGTACCGTGCCCGAATCGACCCTTTCCAGACCTGCGAGAACCATGAGCAGCGTCGACTTGCCCGACCCCGACGGTCCAATGATGCCGGTCGCCTCGCCGCGCGCCACATCGAGGCTGACGCCCTTCAGCACATGGACGGACGAGGCGCCTTCGCCCAATGTCAGCGATACGTCTTTCAGCTCGATGACGGCTTCTGTCAAAATGAAAGCGTCCTATATGGGGATGAGGGCTCCGCCTGCGGGCCGTCGCCGGAAGAATTCTCTGTCATATGGGACCTGCCGCATGTCTTTCCAACGCAGAATTGCCGCAGGCCTGATCGTTTTCCTCGCCATTTGCGGCGCCATCTCGTCGGCACGCGCCGAGCCTTTCAAGATCGTCGGTTTCGGCGACAGCCTGATGGCCGGCTTCGGCCTCGGACCCAACGAAGGTTTTACCGACAGGCTGCAGGCGGCGCTGCGTGCCAGGGGCAGGGATGTAACCGTCGCCAATGCCGGCGTTTCCGGCGACACCTCCAGCGGCGGGCTGGCGCGGCTCGACTGGTCGGTGCCGGACGGCACGCAGCTTGTCATCCTCGAACTCGGCGCCAACGACATGCTGCGCGGCGTTTCGCCCGACATCACCCGCAAGAACCTGGATACGATGCTGGCCAAGTTGAAAGAGCGCAAGATCGCCGTTCTGCTGGCCGGCATGCGCGCAGCGCCCAATCTCGGCGCCGACTATCAGAACGCCTTCGACGCCATCTTCCCGGAACTGGCTGCAAAATACGGCGTTACCTTGTACCCGTTCTTTCTCGACGGCGTAGCCGGCCAGTCCGCCTTGCAGCTTGAGGATGGCTTGCATCCGAACGCCAAGGGGGTCGCCCAGATGGTCGAGCGCATCCTGCCTGCGGTCGAGAAGGCCATCGCGGCGGTGCCGGGAGGATCGTAAGACGGGATAGGCCCTTTCCGTTGGGGAAATCTTTTTGACGACACCTGTGACCAACAAACCTCTTGCCCCGCTTGATTATCGATGATTCGCTGGGGGCACAGTTCGATTCGAGGAAGGGAGGCTCTTCATGCCGCGTCTTTTCACCGCCCTCGAAATTCCGCGTGACGCCGCCCTTTCGCTGTCCCTGCTCAGGGGCGGCCTGCCCGGGGCCCGCTGGATCGACGTCGAGAACTATCATCTGACGCTGCGCTTCATCGGCGATGTCGAAGGCCATGTCGCCGACGAGATCGCCAACGCGCTCGACCGCGTCCACCGCCCCTCCTTCCCGCTGACGCTGGCGGGCGTCGGCGCTTTCGGCCAGAAGAAACCCCATGCCGTATGGGCCGGGGTCTCTGCCTCGCCGGATCTCTCGGCGCTTCAGGCTGAAATCGAGCGCATCTGCCAGCGGCTCGGCATTCCGGCCGATCCGCGCAAGTTCATGCCGCATGTCACACTGGCCCGCCTGCGCAATTCGAGCCCGCTGGACGTCGCCCAATATCTTTCGGCGCGCGGCAATTTTTCGACATTGCCGTTCCGCATCAGCCGGTTCGTCTTGATGTCGTCGCGCGATTCGGTCGGCGGCGGCCCCTACATCGTCGAGGAAGCCTGGCCGCTGTCGGGCGCCGATACGCGCGCGGCAAGCCGCGTCGCCAGCGCCTCCGACGCTTCGCGGATCATGCGGTAGACCTCGGCGAAGGCTTCCTCGCCGTCGTGATAGGGATCCGGCACGTCTCGCGCCTTTCCCTGCGCAAATTCCAGGAACAGGTGGATGCGGTCGCGCACGCCGGCGGGCGCCAGCGTCTTCAGGTCGGCGACGTTCGACCTGTCCATGCCGAAGATCAGGTCGAAACGCGAGAAATCCTCGGGCGTGATCTTGCGTGCCCGCAGTTCCGATATGTCGATGCCGTGGCGCGACGCGATGGCGATCGAACGCCGATCGGGGGCGGAGCCCGCCTCCCAGTCGCTGGTTGCGGCTGAATCGAGCACTATGTCCCGGCCCAGTCCACGTTCCGTCAGCACGGAACGAAGCACGCCTTCCGCCAGCGGCGAACGGCAGATGTTGCCCAGGCAGACGAACAGAATGGATTTTATGGGCTTCGTGCTCATCGATCCGGCGCTATGGTGAAAGTCATCTTCGAAATAGCACAGGAACCGGACATGACGAGAGAGAAACTTGGCAAGGAAGCCATCGTCGCGGCGCTGACAGACCTCGAAGGCTGGTCGCTGGCTGCGGATGGCGCTTCCATCAAACGGACGTTCACCTTCAGGAATTTCTCCGAAGCCTTCGCCTTCATGACCCGCGTCGCGCTTGCGGCCGAGAAGATGGACCATCATCCCGACTGGTCGAATGTCTACAAAACCGTCGACGTGACGCTGAACACGCACGATGCCGGCGGAGTCACGGCGCTTGACATCGAGTTGGCGAAGAAAATGGACCGCTTTGTTGGCTAGGATGGTTGGAGGCGGCGGCGCAACATCCCTGTAGCTCGATGCGGACTGATCCCGATTTTCAGGCCAGCGATCTCCCAAGCTCTTGCAGCAAGCGTCGGGTTTCACCACATTTTGCGCCGCGGCCATGCGCAGGCAAGCGCATGAGCCCGCAAGGAGAAATTGATGGCGCAAAAATCCGGTTTTGATTTCTTCGGCTTTGGCGACAGGCTGGGCGGTGAGAGCGAGGTGCGCGAGAAATTCTGGCGCACGGCCAAGAAGGCCGCGCGGCAGATCCCGTTCATGGAAGATGTCGTCGCGGCCTATTACTGCGCCATGGACAAGAACACGCCGCTGCGCGCAAAAGGCATCCTGGTGGCGGCACTCGGCTATTTCGTCCTGCCGGTGGATATGGTCCCCGATTTCGTCCTCGGCCTCGGCTTCACCGACGATATCGCCGTGCTCACCGCCGCAATCACCGCCGTCAGCGCCCATATCACGCCGGCGCACCGGCAGGCCGCCAAGGACGCCATATCGGACAAGGGCTGAGCCCTGGAACCGGCCTTCGCGCGCGCTGGACACCAGCGTTCAGAGGGCTTGTGGAAAAGTCAAACTCTTGCCGCTTTCATGCCCTCCAAGTCGCCGAAGGGACATCGCGCCAGCCGCTTGAAAGGCGGCGGCGCGAAGACGGCGGCGGTTTCCTGGGGTGAGCGTCCTTTTCTCAGAGGTAATTCACCGTTTGGTAACCCAGATTAAATCAAAATGAAGCGACGGCAGGACGCCACGCGGCCCGCCTCCGCACCATTTGGAATACGGGAAAAACGATGCGCGGATTGATTGCTACAGTTTCGAGCCTGGTCCTGGTGGCCTTCGCAGCGCCGGCGATGGCGCAGCAGGCGACCAAGATCGGCCAGCACAATGCCTGGGGCACCTACAGCTACCAGGCATCGGGCGGCAAGGTCTGCTATGTCCTCACCGTGCCGACCGACAAGCAGCCGCCGACGCTCGACCATGGCGACATGTTCTTCTTCGTCAGCCAGCGGCCCGGCCAGCAGGTGTCCTACGAGCCGCAATTCATCGCCGGCTACACCTTCCAGGAAAACTCCAAGGCCACCGTCACCATCGACAAGAAGACGTTTTCGATGTTCACGCGCGGCAAGTCGGCCTGGGTCGAGAACGCCGCCGAGGAGCCGGTGCTGATCGCCGCCATGAAATCCGGCACCGACATGAAGGTGCAGGCCAAGTCCGGCCGCGGCAACACCACCTCCTACGTCTTCTCGCTGAAAGGCATCTCGGCGGCGCTGTCGTCGATCGCCAACTGCAAATAATCGAAATTTCGCTTTGAACAGAGAGGCCGGCCCCCTTGAGTCCGGCCTTTGTTCTTCACGCCGGGCCTGATTCCGGCGCCGCCTCCGCCGCCCTGCGCCTGCGGATGGCTTCCGCGATGAAGACGCGCGACAGCGCGTGATAGAGCGGCTCGCGCGAGATCATGCGCGCCGTGCCGTAGCCCAGCATCGAGGCCAGCATCAGCGCGATGACATTGTCGTGATTGCCGGTCATCTCCAGGATGATGACGAAGGCCGTCATCGGCGCCTGCACGACGCCGGCGAAATAACCGGCCATGCCGAGCAACGCGGCCGCACCCGTGCTGGCGCCGAAGACGAGGCCGAGCGAGCTGCCGATGCCGGCGCCGACCGAAAGCGAAGGCGCAAAGATGCCGCCCGGAATGCCCGAGACCATCGACAGCAGCCCGGCAAGGAACTTCTCCGCGAAGAAGAACCAGGGCAGCGGCGTCCCTTCAACGGCGCCCCGCGCCTGCGCGTAGCCGGTGCCGAAGGTCAAGCCGCCCGAGGCGATGCCGATCGCCGCGACGCCGAGCCCGCAGATGGCGGCGACCAGCAGGACGCGCCGCAAGGGCTGCCCCGTGTTCCAGCGCCGGATCCGGCGCGTCGCCTTCAGCGCCAGGAGCGAGAACAGCGCGCCGAAGCCGCCGCCGATAACGCCGCAGGCAATGACAAGCGGCCACTCGGCGGCAAACGAGATTGTCTCCTTCGAGACGCCGAAATAGGTGTAGTTGCCAAGCAGGCCGAGCGAGGCGATGCCGGCCAGGATCACCGCCGTCAGCACCAGTCCGTTGGTCCGCGCTTCGTAGGTGCGGCCCATTTCCTCGATGGCGAAGACGATGCCGGCGAGCGGCGTGTTGAAGGCAGCCGCGATGCCGGCGGCCGAGCCGGCCAGGATCAGGCCGCGCGCCTGCGCCATGCCGCCCCAGCGTGCCGCCTGCAGCATCAACGACGCGCCGACCTGCACGGTCGGTCCCTCGCGGCCGATCGAAGCGCCGCAGAACAGGCCGACCAGGGTGAGCGCGATCTTGCCCGCCACCAGCTTCAGCGACAGGATGTGGCCACGGTCGTCGTCGTCGCGCAGATGCCGCGCCGCGATCGCCTGCGGAATGCCGCTGCCTTGCGAGCCCGGGAAGAAGGCTTGCGCCAGCCAGGCACACAGCACGAAGCCGAGCGGCGTGATCGCCAAAGATAGGTAGAAGCGCCAGCCGCCGTCATCGCCGGTCATGGCATGGAACAGCACCTGCGCCTTGTCGGCGAGCACCGCGAACAGCACGCTGATCACGCCGATGCAGATCGCGCCGGCCCAGAACACCAGCCGCGGCTGCCACACCCGGCGAGAGCCCCACATCGCGCGCGAACGCCGCAGCAAGGGGTATTTTCGCACTGTACCGGCCATGTCTGTCCTCTCGACGGAGCCCCAGCCCTAACACAGGCATGGCCTCGATCAAGCGTTCGCATCAAACGTGAAATGGAAGACGGACGTGGAGCAAAAGTCCATGGCTGCGGTTTGGCACCATGAACAAGGAAGTTATGCCGGTTCGGCGCAATGATCGTCGTTTCCGCATTGATCATGAGACACCCTCAACACCGACAGGTGGATATCTCGACCTGCGTGTGCTGGAGTGGTCTGCGGGAACAAGGCTCGGATGGGCTCCCGCCGACCTTCGAGCCGGCGGGAATATCGATCGACGGCAGGCCTCACATGGCCATTTTTTCGCATTCCGCCTGAGCCTTCTTGGTCGACGTGTCGATCATGAAGGCTTTGCCCTTGGCGTCGGTCATCATCATCATGCAGTGCTTGATCGGCTTTGCCATCTTCATCATCTCGGCACTCATTTTCGCGTCCGGCGTCATGGTGCCCATATGCCCGTCCGGCATGATTGCCGTGACTTGCCCTGCCTTCATCATTGTCATTGTGCCCATCGCGTCTTCGGCAAATGCCTGCGAGGCGGAAAGGCCGACGAAACTGGCAATGACGGCGAGCTTGATAGAGTTCATCGTGCATACTCCCATTTGTCGGGGCATGGTTGCCCCATTCAGGGTTCGAACGCGCGGTGAGAACCGTTACTTCAACACGATCAAGTGATCCGTTTTCGGGCGAAAAGCAGGGACCGCAGGTCTGACCGGCCGGCGCATCTGTCAATCGGTCGGCGCACGGATCGCCTCGCCATCGCATGACTCCGCGGCCAAGCTGTGCTATGGGCCGCGCTTCATATCAGGCCGATGGATGAAATCGGCCGCAAACCGCTTATATCAGTGCAACCATGACCCTTTCATTCGACCTCACCGCCGAAGGCGCCCGTGACGCGTTGCGTGCCCGCGCGACACAGCCGGAAAAGCCGTCGCTGATCGGCCTGACGCGCGCCGAACTGGGCGAGGCGCTCGTCGCGTCCGGCATCGTGCCGGAGCGCCAGGCAAAAATGCGTGCACAGCAGCTCTGGCACTGGATGTATGTGCGCGGCGTCTCCGATTTCGCCGGCATGTTCAACATCTCCAAGGATCTTCGCGCCGAACTCGACAAGCATTTCACCGTGGCGCGGCCCGAGATCGTCGAAGAGCAGATCTCCGCCGACGGCACGCGCAAATGGCTGTTCCGCTTCCCGCCGCGCGGCGCCGGCCGCCCGGTCGAGATCGAGACTGTCTACATCCCCGAGGAAGGCCGCGGCACGCTCTGCATCTCCTCGCAGGTCGGCTGCACGCTGACCTGCTCCTTCTGCCACACGGGCACGCAGAAGCTGGTGCGTAACCTGACTGCCGAGGAAATCCTCGCCCAGTTGCTCACCGCGCGCGACCGGCTCGGCGATTTCCCCGACCGCGACACGCCCGACGGCGCCATCGTGCCGGCCGAGGGCCGCAAAGTGTCCAACATCGTCATGATGGGTATGGGCGAGCCGCTCTACAATTTCGAGGCGGTCAAGAAGGCGCTGCTGATTGCTTCCGACGGCGACGGCCTTTCGCTGTCGAAGCGCCGCATCACGCTGTCGACCTCAGGCGTGGTGCCGGAGATTTTCCGCACCGGCGAGGAGATCGGCGTCATGCTCGCCATCTCGCTGCACGCCACCAATGACGATCTGCGCGACCTTCTGGTGCCGATCAACAAGAAATATCCGCTCAAGGAGTTGATCGCAGCCTGCCGCGCCTATCCTGGCCTGTCGAACGCCAGGCGCATTACCTTCGAATATGTGATGCTGAAGGACGTCAACGATTCCCTCGACGATGCCAAGGCGCTGGTCAAGCTGCTCAGGGGCATTCCGGCCAAGATCAACCTGATCCCGTTCAACCCCTGGCCCGGCACCAACTACCAGTGCTCGGACTGGGAGACGATCGAGAAATTCGCCGACTACATAAATAACGCCGGCTATGCGTCGCCGATCCGCACGCCGCGCGGCCGCGATATCCTTGCCGCCTGCGGCCAGCTCAAGTCGGAATCGGAGCGCATGCGCAAAGTCGACCGGCTGGCGCTGGAAGCCATGATGATCGCGGGGCACGGCGAGGCGTGAGGCGTCTCGTCGCCGGGCTCAAGCGCTTCGTCACCATAGCAGTCGGCTATATCGCCGCCGTGCTGACCTCGATCCTCGTGCCTGTGCTGCTGATCGCTCTTCTGGAAGGGCTCGAATATGGCAACTGGTCCATCGTTTTCGCGTTCGACTGGCTGGTTTCCTTCCCGCTCGCGGTAGTGACAGTGGCGGTCTGCGCGCTGTTGATCGTCGGCCCCGCGATCTTCATGGCCGAACGCTTGTCGCTTCGGGGGTGGTTCTACTTCGCGGCCACGGGCGCGATCACGTCCATCGCATTCGGGGTTCTTGTCCCGGGCTCGGCCGGAGGGTTTGTTTTCAACCCGGGCTTTCTCGGGTTCCTGGCCACCGCCGGCATTGCCGCCGGTTCGGTCTACTGGTTTCTGGCCGGGCGCAAGTCCGGCCATCCCTTACGCCGGGATCAGCAATGACCCGTCTCGTCGCCTATATCGTGCGCCTTGCCGTCATCCTGTTCGGCTATGCCGTCGCCGCGCTGGCGGCCAGCGCGTTCCTCAATGTCCTGTTCCTGGCCTCCCTCGGCTACACGCCGGCGCATGCGGAGCCGGCGGCGACCGCCTCGCTCTATTTCTCGATCCCCTTCGTCGCGCTGTTTGCCGCCTATTTCGCCTTCATGCCGGCGGCCCTCGTGATTCTGATCGCCGAGATTCTCGGCCGGCGCGATTGGCTGTTCTATGCGCTGGCCGGTGCGATCGTCGCCGCCGTCTTCCTCGGCTTCGCCGACCAGATGGGCGATACGCCATTCGCCGTCACCGAGCCGCGCGCCATGGCCGCCGTCATCGGCGGCGGCATGGTCGGGGGCATCTTCTATTGGCTCAGCGCCGGGCGCTGGGCCGGAAGCTGGTGGAAAGCCGAACCCTGACCTCGAACCGAGCGCCCGCGTAAGCAGGGAGCTTTGCCGACCTCCGGTTCGGAAGAGATCAGCAGCGAACAGCAAAATCCTACTTCGCCTGGGCAGTCAGGATTTTGAGCGCGAACGCGGAAAACACGCCGGCGAAGAGATAGTCGACCACCCGCGTCACGCGCGGGCTGGCCTTCATCGCCGCCGAGAATTTCTCCGCCGCTAGCACCATCGGTGTCGTCACCGGGGTCGACAGCACGACGAACATGGCGCCGAGGAAGAACAGCTTTCCCGGCGCGTGCGGATCATGCGCCGAGACGAATTGCGGCAGGAAGGTCATGAAGAACAGGATGATCTTCGGGTTGAGCAGGTTGACGCCCAGCCCCACCATCCAGCTCCGGAACAGCGAGATTTGCGGGCCCGTCTTCTTCTCCGGCGAGAAGGCCGAACCCTTGGTGATCGCCTGCCAGGCCAGGAAGACGAGATAGCCGGCGCCGAAGATCTTCAGCACGAAGAAGGCCATCGGCGAGGCGACGATCAGCGCCGAGACGCCGACCACCACCAGCGTGGTGTGGATCAGCGTGCCGCACAGCGCCCCCGCCATCGAGGCGAAGCCTGCGGCGCGGCCCTGGCTCAGCGTGCGCGAGACGAACAGCGTCATGTCCGGCCCCGGCGTGATCGCCAGGATGACCGTGGCGATGGCGAACTGGATCAGCGTTGCGGTGTCGGGAATGAAGGACATGGTAGGCCCGTTGACTTTCGATACGCAGCTATAATGAACGGGGCCTGCCGTTGCCAGCGGCTGTGCGACGGAAAGGATGATCCAGCTGTCCCGTATGCCTGTTTCTCCGCGCCTTGCCCCGTTCATCCCTTGCGGTGACCGGAAACGGCGTGATACCTCGCCGGCCGAGAACTCTTGTCGCGGAAACAGCAAATGTCGAAAACAAAAGACGTCAAGAAGGTCGTGCTCGCCTATTCCGGCGGCCTCGACACATCAATCATCCTGAAATGGCTGCAGACCGAGCTCGGCGCCGAGGTCGTCACCTTCACCGCCGACCTCGGCCAGGGCGGCGAATTGGAGCCGGCGCGCCGCAAGGCCGAGATGATGGGCATCAAGGACATCCGCATCGTCGACGTGCGCGAGGAATTCGTTGCCGACTTCGTCTTCCCGATGTTCCGCGCCAACGCCGTCTACGAAGGCACCTATCTGCTCGGCACCTCGATCGCCCGGCCGCTGATCTCGAAACACCTCGTCGAGATCGCAAAGGAGACCGGCGCCGACGCGATCGCCCACGGCGCCACCGGCAAGGGCAATGACCAGGTGCGCTTCGAGCTTTCGGCCTATGCGCTCAATCCCGATATCAAGGTCATCGCGCCCTGGCGCGACTGGTCGTTCAAGTCGCGCACCGACCTCATCAACTTCGCCGAGCAGCACCAGATTCCGGTGCCGAAGGACAAGAAGGGTGACGCGCCGTTCTCGGTCGACGCCAATCTCCTGCATTCCTCTTCCGAGGGCAAGGTGCTTGAGGACCCGTGGAGCGAGCCGCCGGAATTCGTCCATCAGCGCACCGTCTCGCCCATGGACGCGCCGGACAAGGTCACCGAGATCGAGATCGAGTTCCTGAAGGGCGATCCGGTCGCGCTCGACGGCAAGAAGCTGTCGCCGGCAACCATGCTCGCCGCCCTCAACGATCTCGGCCGCGACAACGGCATCGGCCGGCTCGACCTCGTCGAGAACCGCTTCGTCGGCATGAAGTCGCGCGGCGTCTACGAGACCCCCGGCGGCACCATCCTTATCGCTGCCCACCGAGCCATCGAATCGATCACGCTCGACAGGGGAGCTGCCCACCTCAAGGACGAGTTCATGCCGCGCTACGCCGAACTCATCTACAACGGCTTCTGGTTCGCGCCCGAGCGGCTGATGCTGCAGACGATGATCGACAAGAGCCAGGAGGATGTCGAAGGTACGGTGCGTCTGAAGCTCTACAAGGGCAATGTCATCGTTACCGGCCGCAAGTCGAAGAAGACGCTCTATTCCGACGCGCTGGTGACCTTCGAGGACGACCGCGGCGCCTACGACCAGAAGGACGCCGCCGGCTTCATCCGCCTCAATGCGCTGAGGCTGCGGACCTTGGCGGCGCGCAACCGCCGGGACTGACCGCTCTACCGGTCAGCGAACAGGAAACCCGGCAACGCGGCCGGGCTTTCTGCTGAAAAGCAATTCCAGGAAAAGTGTGTACGGTTTTCCCAGGAAAAGCGCGTAGCGCTTTCCCTTGGGAATCGCGCAAAAAACAAAGACATAGAGCGGTTCGCCGTCTCCGTGAAACGGTGAACTGCCCTAACGATTACTCGCCATCGATTGCGGTGGCGATACGGGCGATGGCCTGTTGATAGACACTCGCCGAGTTCCAGCCGGCAATTGCACCCATATTCGCCTGAGCGCTCGCGCCGGCCTGCCAGCCATGCGCCTTGAGGAAGTTGGCCGTGGAAGCCAGCGCGGTGCTCTTGTCGCGCAGGTTTCCGCTGCCCACTCCATATTTCAGGACATTTCCGGGCAGGAACTGCGTATGGCCGATCTCGCCATGCATGGCCCCGACCGACGAGGCGGTCAACGTTCCGCGATCGACCAGCTTCAGGGCCGCAATGGCATGCGGCTGAAAATAGTCCGGACGGCGGCAGTCATAGGCAAGCGTCAAAATGGCGGACACCGTGTTCTGGTTGCCCATAGAGGCGCCGAAGCCCGTCTCCATGCCCCAGATGGCAAGCAGCACGCCCGGCGAGACGCCGTAGGTCCTTTCGATCTTGTCGAACAGCGCCGCATTCGATTTCTTCAGCGCCCGGCCCCTGGAAATGATCGCCGCCCCGCCGCGGCGCTTCATGAAGGCTTCCACCGAGCCGCTGAAAGCCTTGTGGATGGCGCGGTCCGCGGAAATGGTCCTGGTCGCGTAGGTCGCGCCGGCCAGGGCGGCCAGTCCTCTCGAACCCACGCCCTCGGCCCTGGCCTCCGCTGCGAAGTCCTGCTTCCAGGCATCGAAGCCGGCTCCGGTCTTGCCACAGCTGGCCGCCGCCTGTGCGCCCGTCGCCAGCGCAAGCATCGCCACCACAGTGGCCGCTGCAAACATCTTACCTTTGGCAAGAAATGCCATGTTGTTCTCTCCTGGTTGCCTGAATCACGTCCCGGCCGGAATTTGCCAGTGAAACGCGCACTTGTCACTGTCGCGCGCGCAAGCTGGCCAATGGAAGGGAATTTGCCTACGATCAAGCAAATATTGTGGCAAGAACCACCCATGGCCTGACGATCCTTGCGCCATGTTGCTCAATGACGTCACAGTCGGGAACGACGTCTGTCGGCCGGCGTTTTGCACGACGCGCCTTCCCCTGTTCCCTGGTCCGAGACCGAGATGAAACTCTTCGACTGTCCTCATTGCGGCCATCGTCTCTATTTCGAGAACGCCCGGTGCCTGAACTGCTCCAGTGCCGTGCTCTATGATCCGCAGCGCGCCTGCTTTGCCCTGTCCGGTGCCGACGGCGGCTCCCCATGCGCCAACGCCGACGAATGCGCCTGCAACTGGATGGCCGAGCCGGGACAGCCCTTCTGCCGCGCCTGCGCGCTCAACCAGCTGATCCCGGACCTCTCCGTCGACGGCAACCGCCGCCGCTGGATACGCGTCGAGGCGGCGAAGAAGCGCGCGGTCTATTCGCTGCTGGCTTTCGGACTGCCGGTGACGCCCAAGCGGAACCCCGCCGACGAGGCCGGCCTTGCCTTCGACTTTCTTGCCGATCCGATCGGCGGCGGCCCGGGCGGCGAGCGCATCCTGACCGGCCACGACAATGGCCTGATCACCCTCAACGTCGCCGAAGCCGACTCCGCCGAGCGCGAAAGGCGGCGCGTTGAGATGGGCGAGAACTATCGCACCTTGCTCGGCCATTTCCGCCACGAGCTCGGCCACTACTACTGGGACCGGCTGATCCGCGACGATCCGCAAAGGCTTGACGCCTTCCGCGCGCTGTTCGGCGACGAGCGCACCGGCTACGAGCAGGCATTGAAGAACCACTATGCCAATGGTGCCCCACCCGACTGGCAGCAACGCCACATCTCGCCCTATGCAACCTCCCATCCCTGGGAGGATTGGGCCGAAAGCTGGGCCCACCACCTGCATATCACCGACACGCTGGAAATGGTCCATGCGCTGAACTTCCCGCTCGGCCGGCTGGAGACGGTGGAAGCCAACGAATTGCCCCAGGGCGACACCGGGGGCATGCTGCAACCAGCGCCGTCCGAACCGACACCCGCTCCCGAACCGTTCGAAAAGATCCTGTCGCGCTGGCTGGTGCTGTCGGAAGCCTCCAATTCCATCAATCGCTGCATGGGTCTGCCCGACCTCTACCCCTTCGTCATCTCGGATGTCGCGGCGCGCAAACTGGCCTTCGTTCACGACCTTCTGACCGGCCTGCCGCAAGAAACGGGAACAAATCGTGAGTTGGCTTCAACATTTTAGCTGGAACGCATGCGCCGCTCTCCCGTTTTCGCTGCCGAGGGACCATGAAACGGAGAGAAACCATGAAATCCGTATTGTTTCCCGCGGTCGCCGGAATGCTCGCGCTCTTCTCGGGCGCCGCCATGGCCGACACCCCCGTCTCCGCGATCACCGATCTCAACGTCCGCGCTGGCCCGGGCCCGCAATATCCTGTCATCGGCGTGCTCGCCGCCGGCCAGTCGGCGACGCTCAATGGCTGCATCGAAAACAGCAAATGGTGCACCATCGCCGAAGCCGGTGGCCAGGGCTGGGTCTATTCGGACTATGTGACGGCTGATTTCGGCGGCAACCGGGTCGTGTTGACGCGACGTCCGCTCGGCTCCAGCGTCGCCGTCGTGTCGCCGCCCGAGGGCTATTCCACCGATTACACCGGCTCGATCATCGCCGGCGAGCCGGTCGAGGACGCCATCCCGCAGCCTCCCGCCGAAGTCAGGACCTATGTCGACACGCATCGCGTCGACCCTGTCTATCTTGAGGGCGAGGTGGTCACCGGGGCCGTATTGCCCGAGAGTGTCGAACTGCGCGAGATCCCCGATTACGATTACCGCTACGTCTATGTGAACGGCCAGCCGGCGCTGATCGACCCGCAGACGCGGCGCATCGTGTATGTGGTGCGTTGAGGCGGATAGGACACGGGGGTAATCATCGGAGCATGCCTTTCGCCTGCCGGCAGGCAGGCGAGGGCGGCGCAAATGCGCCGAAGGCTGGCGGGGCGTACCCAACAGGAATGATTGCGCAGAACCGCCCGATCCCATAGATCATGCGACGCGAAGCACCAGCTTGCGAGAGAGCGTGATATCGGACCCTTCCGTCTTCGAGCACTATCGAAACACAGCCAACGAAAAGACGACCCTGCCGCGCCTGCTTCTCGGGACCGGGATCGTCGTCCTGTTCTGGGCCGCGTCGACGGCGGTCGTGCTGCTGGGCGGCACCTATGCCTTTTTCGCCTGGCGGACAGCGCAAGGCGCGGCTGCGCCCGCCGGCGGCATGCAGGGTTTCCTTGCGTCGCCAATCGGCATTCTCACCGCGCTCGCGTCTTTCGCCGGCATCTGGATCGGCTTGTGGATCGCCATGCGCTGGGTGCATGGCGAGAAGCTGTCGGCGCTCCTCGGCAACAGCCGTCGCATTTCGCGCTCGGGTTTCGTCAAGGGACTGGTCGCGGTGTTGGTCACTTCGCTCGTGTCCGAGGTCCTGCTCTACCTGATGCAGCCCGAGATCGCGCGCGGCTCGATCGCCCTGTCGTCCTGGCTGCTGTTCCTGATCCCGATCCTCGCGCTCACTTTTCTGCAGACATCATCGGAAGAGGTACTGTTCCGAGGCTACCTGCTGCGCGGTCTTGCCTACCGGTTCAGGAGCCCGTTCGTCTGGGCACTGCTGCCGGGCCTGCTGTTCACCTCACTGCACTGGAGCGCGAGCGCCTCGGCCGCCATCAATGCCTGCGTGCTGGTCTCGATCGCCGCTTTTGCACTGCTTCTGACGCTTGTCGTCTATGCCACCGGCAACCTCGGCGCGGCCCTTGGCGCCCATCTCGGCAACAATCTGACCGGCTTCCTGCTGATCTCGCATCAGGAGAGCTACAATTCCTTCGCCCTGTTTACCGCCAGACCACTCGAAGGGCCGGGCTGGGCGACGTCGGATGCGGTCCTCATCGCCACGATCGGCATCGCCTGCAGCCTGCTGACGATACTGCTGCTTTTGCATCCGCGCTCGCCGCTGAGCGTCTCGGCCGAACCTGCAGACGCAACGAAGGCGACTTGATTGCTGCGCAGGGAGACCGGCGGAACGGTCCTTGTCTTGACTCCGCGGCCGTTTTCCTGTCTACAGCCCCGAATTCCGCGACGAGTATCCCTCCGAGCAAGCCGACCAGGACGCCGAAGCCTCTTTGAGGCCAAGTGCTGTAAACAGATCCTGGAGGCCAACACCCGGCAGCGCTGTGCGCCCCCGGGTGCTTTTTGGTTTTGGCTTTTGCTTGCCACGAGACTTGGACACTTGGCGCGAACGCATTACCTCTCGGGCACCATCCGGTTGCCAGGGAAAAGGAAACAGAATGTTTGAATCACTTCAGGAGCGCCTTGGCTCCATCCTGAACGGCCTGACAGGCCGCGGCGCGCTGTCGGAGGCGGATGTCTCGGCGGCACTCCGCGAGGTGCGCCGTGCGCTGCTCGAGGCCGACGTGGCGCTGGAAGTGGTGCGCTCCTTCACCGACAAGGTGCGCGAGAAGGCGGTCGGCGCGGCGGTGCTGAAGTCGATCAAGCCCGGCCAGATGGTAGTCAAGATCGTGCATGACGAGCTGGTCGACATGCTCGGCGCCGAAGGCGTCGCCGTCGACCTCAACGCACCGGCGCCCGTCGTCGTCATGATGGTCGGCCTGCAGGGTTCCGGCAAGACGACGACCTCGGCCAAGATCGCCAAGCGGCTCACCGAGCGTCAGAACAAGAAGGTCCTGATGGCCTCGCTCGACACGCGGCGCCCCGCCGCGCAGGAGCAGTTGCGCCAGCTCGGCGAGCAGGTCAAGGTGGCGACGCTGCCTGTCGTGGCCGGCCAGAACCCGGTCGATATCGCCAAACGCGCCGTGCAAGCGGCCAGGCTCGGCGGTCACGACGTGGTCATCCTCGACACTGCCGGCCGCACCCATATCGACGAGCCGCTGATGGTCGAGATGGCCGACATCAAGAAGGTGTCGGGCCCGCACGAGATCCTGCTGGTCGCCGACTCCTTGACCGGCCAGGACGCCGTCAACCTCGCCAAGAGCTTCGACGAGCGCGTCGGCATCACCGGGCTGGTACTGACCCGCATGGACGGCGACGGCCGTGGCGGCGCCGCGCTCTCGATGCGCGCCGTCACCGGCAAGCCGATCAAGCTGATCGGCACCGGCGAGAAGATGGACGGGCTGGAGGAATTTCATCCCAAGCGCATCGCCGACCGCATTCTCGGCATGGGCGACATCGTTTCGCTTGTCGAAAAAGCCGCCGAGAACATCGATGCCGAGCAGGCGGCGGCGATGGCCAAAAAGATGCAGTCGGGCAAGTTCGACCTGAACGATCTCGCCCAGCAGCTTCAGCAGATGTCGAAAATGGGCGGCATGGGCGGCATCATGGGCATGATGCCCGGCATGGGCAAGATGAAGGACCAGATGGCCGCCGCCGGTCTCGACGACAAGATGTTCGGCCGCCAACTCGCCATCATCTCCTCGATGACCAAGGCCGAGCGCGCCAACCCCGACATTCTCAAGCACTCGCGCAAGAAGCGCATCGCCGCCGGCTCCGGCACCGACGCGGCCGAGATCAACAAGCTCTTGAAGATGCATCGCGGCATGGCCGACATGATGAAGGCGATGGGCGGCAAGGGCAAAGGCGGCGGCCTGATGCGCGGCATGATGGGCGGGCTCGCCTCCAAGATGGGCCTCGGCGGCATGATGCCCGGTGGCATGGGCGGCATGCCTGACCTCTCCAAGATGGATCCCAAGCAGCTCGAAGCCTTGCAGAAGCAGGCGCAGGCCGCCGGCATGAAGGGCCTGCCCAGCGGCCTTCCCGGCGGCGGTGGCCTGCCCGGCTTGCCCGGCGGCATGAAGCTTCCCGGGCTTCCCGGTCTCGGCGGCGGTGGCCTGCCTGGCCTCGGCAAGAAGAAGTGAGGACGCGATGAACGAGGAAAAGGACATGGCGGACGCCCGCACCATCCTGGCCGGCTACCGTGCTTCGATCGACAACATCGATGCCGCCCTCATCCACATGCTGGCCGAGCGCTTCCGCTGCACCAAGGCGGTCGGCCTGCTCAAGGCCGAGCATGGCTTGCCGCCGGCCGATCCGGCGCGCGAGCAGCAGCAGATCGCCCGTCTTCGCCAGCTCGCGGACGATGCGCATCTCGACCCGGATTTCGCGGAGAAATTCCTCAACTTCGTCGTCCGCGAAGTGATCCGCCACCACGAACAGATCGCCGCTGCCAACGGCGTGACGAAAACCGGCTGAAGACAAAGATTTAGCCGCAACCCTACCAACGAAATCAGAGCTTTTAGGAGATAAGAAATGGCACTGAAGATCAGACTGGCCCGCGCGGGCTCGAAGAAGCGTCCCTACTACCACGTCGTCGTCGCCGACGCGCGCTCGCCGCGCGACGGCCGTTTCATCGAGTCGCTCGGCTCGTGGAACCCGCTGCTGCCGAAGGACGGCGAGCGCGTCAAGGTTGACGCCGAGCGCGTCAAGCACTGGCTGTCGCACGGCGCCCAGCCGACCGACCGCGTGCTGCGCTTCCTCGATGAGGCCGGCCTCGCCAAGCGCGACGCCCGTTCCAATCCGAAAAAGGCCGAGCCCGGCAAGAAGGCACAGGAGCGCGCCGCGCTTCTGAAGAAGGCGCAGGACGACGCCGCTGCCGCCGTCGCGGCGGCTGCGGCCGCGCCGGCCGAGGCGGAGCCCGCCACGGCCGAGTAATCGATCACCGATCGTCTTTTTCGAAACGGCGGGCCCTTAGCCCGCCGTTTTCTATTTCGAATTCATTGTGCGGATGCTGCCGCTCAATAGCCGCTCGGGCAACGATCGACATAGACATGGCCGCGGCTGTCGCGATAACGGCAGCGGCCCGGTTCGCTGGCCCGCCCGATCAGCGCGCCGGCCACGGCACCGACCGCGCCGCCGACCACGGCGCCCTGGACGGGATCGCCCGCCACCGCCGCGCCGACCGCTGCTCCGCCCAGGCCGCCGACGGCCGCGCCTTTTTCCGTCTGCGAACAGGCGCCAAGCGCTGCCGTCAGCACCAGAATGGTCATGATTTTCTTCATTGTCGTTCCTCTCTCACGGGGATCGCCGTCCTCGCCGCCATGTTCCTAACTCCCAGGCGGCCGATTTGATCCCTAGACATTAAAGGCCGGTGCTTCGCCGCGCCTGCCAAGGCCATGCCGATCTCCGGCAAGCATTTGAAATCGTTGATGTTCTCACGCCGCAGCGCAGTTCTCTCGCCGGGTTGTCCGTGCAGCGCGCCGGCGTGGCTATCGGCGCGCTTCGGTCGCGTATATGAAGAGCCGGCGGGCGTGGCCCCTCAGACCAAGAGCAGGCAATATGGCCGGAGAGACAGATCTGAAGACATTGCTGGCGTCGATGACGCCGCAATTGATTGCCGGCATCCATGTCTTCGCCACGCTGCCGGCGGGTGTATCGGTTCCGGAAGGACTCGAAGCGGTCATGCTGTTTCGCGAACGCGAAGGCACGACATTGATTCTGATCGAAGACGAGGCGCAGGCAGCCGGACTGGAAGCCGTTTTCCGCTGCCGCATGATAACGCTGAACATCCATTCGTCGCTGGAAGCCGTCGGCTTCCTCGCCGCCATCACCGCACGCCTCGCCGCCGCCGGCATGGGCGTCAATCCCGTCTCCGCCTTCTATCATGACCATCTGTTCGTGCCGGTCGACCGGGCCGAGGAAGCGATGAGGTTGCTGCGGGAACTGGCGGCGGAAAATCGGACATAGGCCGGCGCCCCCCTCATCCGCCTGCCGGCACCTTCTCCCCATATAAGGACGGGGGGAAGGTGAGCTAACGGCCGAAGGCCGAGCCCGCGACTGCGGGCCGCCGGTCGTCCGGCGCCCTCGCGGAGGGCCAGCCGCGGCAGCGGCGGTGCGGCCCGCGAGCGAAAGCCAAACAGCCGTCAGGCTGCCTTCTTCTTCGGCTGGATCAGGCCGCGCTCGACCAGCAGTTCGGCGATCTGCACTGCGTTGAGGGCGGCGCCCTTGCGCAGATTGTCGGAAACGATCCACATCGACAGGCCGTTGTCGATGGTCGAATCCTCGCGGATGCGCGAGATGAAGGTGGCGTCCTCGCCGGCCGATTCCAGCGGCGTGATGTAGCCGCCGTCCTCGCGCTTGTCCAAGACCTGGCAGCCCGGCGCCTCGCGCAGGATGTCGCGCGCCTCGTCGGCGGTGATCGGGTTCTCGAACTCGATGTTGACCGCTTCCGAATGGCCGATGAACACCGGCACGCGCACGCAGGTCGCCGTCAGCTTGATCTTGGGATCGAGCATCTTCTTGGTCTCGGCGACCATCTTCCACTCTTCCTTGGTGAAGCCGTCATCGAGGAAAACGTCGATATGGGGGATCACGTTGAAGGCGATGCGCTTGGTGAACTTCTTGACGTCGACCTGGTCGGCGACGAACACGGCGCGGGTCTGCGTGAACAGCTCGTCCATGCCTTCCTTGCCGGCGCCCGACACCGACTGGTAGGTGGCCACGACGATGCGCTTGATGGTGGCCGCGTCATGCAGCGGCTTCAGCGCCACGACGAGCTGCGCCGTCGAGCAGTTCGGGTTGGCGATGATGTTCTTGCGGGTGAACAGCGAGATCGCATCCGGGTTCACTTCCGGGACGATCAGCGGCACGTCGGCGTCGTAGCGGAAGGCCGAGGAATTGTCGATGACGACGCAGCCCTGCTTGCCGATCTTGGGTGACCATTCCTTCGAGACATTGCCGCCGGCCGACATGATGCAGATGTCGGTGTCGGAAAAGTCGTAGGTGTCGAGTGCGCGGACCTTCAGCGTGCGGTCGCCGAACGACACTTCCGTGCCCTGGCTGCGGCGCGAGGCAAGCGCCACCACTTCGCTGACCGGAAAACCGCGCTCTTCCAGTATGTTGAGCATTTCGCGGCCCACATTGCCCGTGGCGCCAACTACCGCAACCTTGAAACTCATAAAGATCTCCTATCCCTCTCCGCTTGGTTGTTGGAGAAAACCCGCCGGCCAGGTGCGGGTTCCGTCCCCCGGGCCGAACCCGGGAGAGGGTGGTCAGGCCAAGGGAATCACACCGTTTTGGTGGTGGTTTTGGCCGTTACTTTGCTGGAACGGGAGGACGCGCCGAAACGCCCGGCGCAATGATGCTCATTGCGGCTGGGGGCATCGAATGCAAGAAGAGCCATCAAAAGGCCGCGCATCGAAAAACGATCCCGTTCGAAGCGGGCTTTTACGCGGTTTGCGGCAGGAGTCAATCAGTGGTGTTTCTTCCTTCCCTCCTTGCGGGAGAAGGGAAGGCGGGGCCGCCTGCCCTGTACAAGAGCGGCGCCAGCAAGTACGAACGGGCGAGATCGTCTGGCTGGCGCTGCGCCAGCCCTGTATGTGCTCCATGATGAGCGCAAGCCCTGAATTCCGAAAGAGTGAGATGTCCAACTTCGAAGCACTTGTTCCTGCGCTGGCAAAGGCGCTGGAAAAACGCGGCTATGCCGAGCTGACGCCGGTGCAGAAGGCGGTCCTGGAACTTGGCCAGGCCGACGCGCTGGTGTCGGCGCAGACCGGCTCCGGCAAGACGGTGGCCTTCGGCCTTGCCATGGCGCCGACGCTCCTGGGCGGCGCCGACCGCTTTGCCCATGCCGCGGCCCCGCTGGCGCTGGCGGTGGCGCCGACGCGCGAGCTGGCGCTGCAGGTGACGCGCGAACTGGAATGGCTCTACGAGCTGACCGGCGCCACGGTCGCCTCCTGCGTCGGCGGCATGGACATGCGTACCGAACGGCGCGCGCTGGAACGCGGCGCCCATATCGTCGTCGGCACGCCCGGGCGGCTGCGCGACCACATCACGCGAAACTCGCTCGACATGTCGGCGCTGAAGGCGGTGGTGCTGGACGAAGCCGACGAGATGCTCGATCTCGGTTTTCGCGAGGACCTGGAATTCATCCTCGACGCCGCCCCCGCCGAGCGCCGCACGCTGATGTTTTCGGCCACCGTGCCGCGCTCCATCGCAACCCTCGCCCAGGGCTATCAACGTGACGCCGTGCGCATCTCGGCCGCCGGCGAGGAGAAGCAGCATCTCGACATCGAATACCGGGCGCTCAGCGTCGCCCAGGCCGATCGCGAGAACGCCATCATCAATGTGCTGCGTTTCTACGAGGCGAAAAACGCGCTGGTGTTCTGCAACACCCGTGCCGCCGTCAACCATCTCACCGCACGCTTCAACAACCGCAATTTTTCAGTCGTCGCGCTCTCGGGCGAGCTCAGCCAGAACGAACGCAGCCACGCGCTGCAGGCGATGCGCGATGGCCGCGCCAAGGTCTGCATCGCCACCGACGTCGCGGCGCGCGGCATCGACCTGCCCAATCTGGAGCTGGTCATCCATGCCGACCTGCCGACCAACCCGGAAACGCTGCTGCACCGAAGCGGCCGCACCGGACGCGCGGGTCGCAAGGGCGTCAGCGCGCTGATCGTGCCCAACAGCGCCCGCAGGCGAACCGAACGCCTGCTGGCGAGCGCAAAGCTGACCGCGACATGGGCAAGTCCGCCATCCGCCGACGACGTGATCCGCCGCGATGACGAGCGCATCCTTGCCGATCCCACCTTCGATGAACCGGTGAAGGACGACGAACGCGGCTTCATCGACGCGCTTCTCGCCAAGCACGGCGCCGAGCAGGTGACGGCCGCCTTCGTGCGGCTGTGCCGCTCGAGCCGCTCGGCGCCAGAGGATCTGATGGACGTCGCGCCGTTCACGCCGTCGCGTGAAAGACCGGCGGGCGAAAACTTCGCGCGCCGCGACGAGGCGCCCAGCCGCCGCGACGATTTCGGCGCCAGCGTCTGGTTTTCGCTGTCGGTCGGGCGCCGGCAGAATGCCGAGCCGCGCTGGCTGATTCCGATGCTGTGCCGCACCGGCAGCATCACCAAGCGCGAGATCGGCGCCATCAAGATGCAGCCGGAAGAGACCTTCGTGCAGATCGCCGCCGACTGGGCCGACCGTTTCCTCGCCGCCGTTGGTCCCGACCGCAAATTGCAGGGTAACATCGTGGTGAAACGGCTGGACGGCATGCCGGACCTGTCGCGCGCCGGCTACCAGCCGCCAGGTCCGGACAAGAAACCGCATCGCGGCAAGGCGCCGTTCGACCCGAACGCGCCGAAGCGCAAATTCGAGAAGCGCGCGCCGGCTGGCGACCAGCGCCCCGCCGCATCGGACGCGAAGCCCTGGGCGAAAAAGCCGGGCAAGCCGAAATTCGACAACGCCGGACCGCCGAAACCCAAGAAGGCGAAGAAGCGGCCGAGCTGAGATCTCCCGGCCATGTCGTCACGATGGCTGCCGCGCCAGCCGTCGCATTTTCATGCTGCCCCTTGCGATCCGCCGGAACTTTGAACAGTCTGGTCGGGCGTTCGGGGGATCGGGGCATGCGCGGCGAAGTTCTTCACTATGACGAGACCCAGGGCTTCGGCTTCATCACCGGGGCGGATGGTGAGCGCTATACTTTCGCGCGTGAGGATCTGCGCCGCGAAATCGCAATTGCCCGAGGCACGGCCGTTGAATTCCAGCCCGGCGGCGGCCAGGCGCGCGACATCTTCCCGGCCGGCGCCCAATCCGCGCCTCCAACCGGCGTGGCCGCCGGCGCCCATGCGCGAACCGGTGCGTCCGTCTCTTCCGCTGCTCAAATCGCACAGCCGCGGCATTTTGGCCGCGCCGCCAGCACCGGGCCGGCCGAGCCCGGCCTGTGGGGTTATTTCTGGCGCGGCATCACCGAGAATTATTTCAACTTCACCGGCCGCGCCCGCCGCAAGGAATACTGGGCCTATTGCCTGTTCTGGTTCGTCGCGCTGCTGGCAGTGACCGGCATCGGCATTTTCGCCGATGCCGCGATGGGCAATCTCGACGACGCTGAAATGCCGGCGGTGACGATTGGCCTGTTCGGCCTTTTCCTACTTGCGACCTTTCTGCCTGGCCTCGGCATGACCGTGCGTCGTCTGCACGATATCGGCCTGACCGGCTGGCTTTTCCTGGTGATCCTGATCCCCACCATCGGCAGCCTGATCATCCTGGTCTTCGCGCTCATCCCGACCCAGGCCCGGGAGAACCAGTGGGGACCGGTGCCGGCGGGCGCCAGAACGTAGCCCTGCGTGCGTATTGCAATTACATGCAACTTTAAGTAGCGTCTCGCGACGCAATGTGAAATGGGGCAGAGCATGCGCGGGACGGTGTTCCACTATGACGAAGGCCAGGACTACGGTTACATCAACGGAACCGACGGCAAACGCTACATCTTTTCCCGTATCGATTTCAGCCTGGAACTGCCCCTCGGCAGGGGTACCCTTGTCGAGTTCCAGCCGGGCGACGGCACGGCGCACAATATTGTCGCCACGGCCTCGGCCGCATCGTCGTCAACCACCAGTCAGCCACGGCAGACCAGCCGTTCTGCCCGAAGCCGGCCCGCCTACTCCACGGGGCTGTGGGCTTATTTCTGGCGCGCGGTGATCGCGGATTATGGCAATTTCACCGGACGCTCCCGCCGCAAGGAATTCTGGGCCTTCTGGCTATTCTACACCCTCGGGGTGCTCGCGCTTTTCGGCTTCGGGATACTTGTTGAACTGGCGATCAACGGCTTCGAAACCAACGCGGACAGGACGCCGATGGGGTTCATAGGATTCATACCCCTACTGGTGTTCTTTTCGGGATTGATCCTGCCTTGCATTGCGCTCCTCGTACGGCGTGCGCATGACGCCGGCCTGAGCGGCTGGTTTGCCCTGCTTTGCTTCATCCCGCTCATTGGCGGCATCGCCGTGCTAGTCTTCGGGCTTATGCCGCCTCAGCTGGGCGAAAATCCTTGGGGACCGGTGCCGGCGGGCGTCAGGGTCTGACCGCCCCCAGCGCCTCGCCCGAAAGCCTGAGAAAGATCTTCTGGCCGTGGCGTTCGGCGCCAAGCCGGTCGTAGAAGCGCAGCGCGCCTTCGTTCCAGTCCTCGGTGGTCAGGTCGATGCGGCCGATGCCGTGGCGCCGGCAATGGTCGGCGAGAAAGCCGACCAGCGCCCGGCCGACGCCGGCGTTGCGAGCCTTGTCGCGCACGAACAGATCCTTGAGGAACAGCAGCCGCTCGAGGTCGATGCCGGGATGCGCGATCGCCACAGATGCCAGGCCGCTGATCTCGGCCCCGACGAAAGCCAGCGCGAAATGCGGATAGGCCGGGCTTTCCTCATCCAGCCATTTGCGTGCCGCCGACAAGGCGCGCTCGTGGTCGAGCGGCGGCTGCCGGTAGTACACCGCCATTTCGCACAGCATCGTGGCGAGCGCCGTCGCGTCGCCGGTCGTCGCCCAGCGGACGGCGATCATCATGGGCTCAGCCCAGGAACTTGGCGATGATCGCGTCGCTCATCTCGACGGTGCCGACCTCGGTCATGCCGGCGGAGAGGATGTCCTTGGTGCGCAGCCCGTCGTCGAGCACGGCGGCGATTGCCGCTTCGAGCTTGTCGGCTTCATCGACCATGGCGAAGGAATAGCGCAGGCACATGGCGAAGGAAGCGATCATGGCGATCGGGTTGGCGATGCCCTTGCCGGCGATATCGGGCGCCGAACCGTGCACCGGCTCGTAAAGCGCCTTGCGCTTCTTGGTCTTGGCATCAGGCGCGCCGAGCGAGGCGGAAGGCAGCATGCCGATCGAGCCGGTCAGCATGGCGGCGATATCGGACAGCATGTCGCCGAACAGGTTATCGGTGACGATGACGTCGAACTGCTTGGGCCAGCGCACCAGTTGCATGCCGCCGGCATCGGCCAGCATGTGGTCGAGCTTGACGTCGGAATATCGGGCCTTGTGGGTCTGGGTGACGACCTCGTTCCACAACACGCCGGACTTCATGACGTTGCGCTTTTCCATCGAGGTGACATGGTTCTTGCGCGTGCGCGCCAATTCGAAGGCGACGCCCGAAATGCGCTCGATCTCGAATGTGTCGTAGACCTGGGTGTCGATGCCGCGCTTCTGGCCGTTGCCGAGATCGATGATCTGCTTGGGCTCGCCGAAATAGACGCCGCCGGTCAGTTCGCGCACGATCAATATGTCGAGGCCTTCGACCACCTCTTGCTTCAGCGAGGAGGACGCCGCCAGCGCCGGATAGCAGATCGCGGGCCTGAGATTGGCAAACAGCTCCATGTCCTTGCGCAGGCGCAGCAGGCCGGCCTCGGGGCGAACCTCGTAAGGCACGGCATCCCATTTCGGACCGCCGACGGCCCCGAACAGCACGGCGTCGGCGGCAACAGCCTTTTCCATGTCGGCATCGGAAATCGCGGCACCATGTGCATCGTAGGCGCAGCCGCCGACCAGCCCCTCGTCGGTGGCGAAGCCGCTGCCGAGCTTCTCGTTCATGGCCGCTATCAGCTTCTTGACCTCGGCCATGGCCTCGGGGCCGATGCCGTCGCCGGGAAGCAGGAAGAGATGTTTCGAAGCCATGGAGAGCCGTCCCAGAAAGAATGCGTTTCGATTTGCACAGCATCCTTCGCGCGCCAATGAGGCGCGCGGCGCTGTGCGACCGCGGCCTTGCTAACCGCCAAGCGGTTGCGACGCAAGGAAGAACAATTGGCGAAGGCGGCTAAGTGCGTAATCTCCCCCCCTTGAGGGGGAGATGGCCGCCAGGCCAGAGGGGGGCGCTGTCCCGCCAGCATGTCCAGGTCAGCAGTCGCCTCGGCGCTTTGCAGATGTTTCACCGATGCGAGAGAATGTTGACCAGCCGGTTGAAAGGGTCGCGCACATAGAAGCGCCGCACGCCCCAGGGCTCGTCGGCCGGCCCGTATTCGATGGCGAAGCCGGCTGCCTTCATGGCGTCGAGTGCGGCATCAACGTCGTCGACCTCGATCGACAGGTCCGGCACCGGCGTGCCCGACCCGCCTTGCGCCATGAAGCTGACCTGTACCTGCATCCTTTCCTCGGACCCGTAGGTGACGATCCAGCCTTGATCCATGAGCATATCGAGGCCGAGCACGTCATGGTAGAAGCGCCTCGCCGATGCCGCGTCCTTTGTTTCGATATTGGCTACGATACGCCGCACTGCCATGGCATTGGCCTCCTCAGTCTGTGCGCCGAAGCGCCGTCACCTCGATTTCGATCTTCATCTCCGGTCTGTTGAGCTGGCACACGATCATCGTTGCCGCCGGCCTGATCTCGCCGAACGCTTCGCCGAGAATGGGGAACACCACGTCGACGAAGGCCTGGTCGGTGATATAGTAATGCGCGCGCACCACATCTTCCATGTCGAAGCCGCCGTCCCGCAAGGCACTGGCGATGGTTGCCAGGCAATTGCGCGTCTGCGCCTCGACCGTTTCCGGCATCGTCATCGAGGCATAGTCATAGCCGGTCGTTCCGGACACGAAACACCAGTCGCCCTGCACCACGGCGCGCGAATAGCCGGCGGTCTTCTCGAAGGGCGAACCGGTGGAGATCAGCTTTCGCATGGCATCCTCGCAAGGGGTGTTCGCAACCACTTTGCGGGCAAAAGCCTCGCGCGGCCATAGGCCAGACGGAGCTGGCCGTTGTCCCGATGACCTTGATCGTCCGCTGGGCCTCAGCTCGCCAGCCGGCTGACCATCTCGTGCTGGGCGTAGGCCCGGCCGAAGCGGTTGGCGAGGAAGGCGTCGAGCGCGATGTCCTCCTGCTTGACGAAGCCGGTCGCCGGCAAGGTACCGTCGGCCAGCATGTCGAGCACGGCGCAGATTCCGGATGCCGTGGTGATCTGGATGGCGCTGCGCACCGTCTGGCCGACCCGCTTCGAATAGATCTTGTTGGCGTAGGTCTCCTGCAGCAGGCGGCCGTTCTTGCGCCCCGAGACGGTGACGAAGACGATGACCACGTCCTGCAGCGTCGCTGGCAGCGCGCTTTCGAAAATGTCCTTCAACACCTCTCGGCGGTGACGCAGGCCGAGATCGTTGAGCAGCGCCTTCATGATGGCGGCGTGGCCGGGATAGCGGATGGTGCGATAGTTGAGCGTGCGCACCTTGCCCTTCAGCGTCTCGGCCAAAGTGCCGAGCCCGCCCGAGGTGTTGAAGGCCTCGTAGGTTACCCCGTCGAGCGAGAATTCCTCGCGCTCCTCCAGCGGCGGCACCTCGACCAGCTCGCCCTCGACGATCGCCTCGCAGGGCTCGCAATATTCGTTGATGACGCCGTCGGTGCTCCAGGTCAGATTGTAGTTCAGCGCGTTCGAGGGATATTGCGGCAGCGCGCCGACCCGCATGCGCACGCTTTCCAGCGTGTCGAAACGGCTGGCGAGATCGTTGGCGACGATCGAGATGAAGCCCGGCGCCAGCCCGCATTGCGGGATGAAGGCGCTGTTGGTCGAACGCGCCAGTTCCTTCACGCGCCGGGTCGAGACGACGTCCTCCGTGAGATCGAGATAATGCACGTCGGCGCTTGCGGCAGCTTCGGCGATGCGCGTGGTCAGATGGAAGGGAGCGGCGCTGAGCACCGCGAATTTTCCGGCGAGCGCAGCTTCCAGCGTGCCCGCGGCCGCGATGTCGAGTTCGAGCGTCTCTACTCCGTCAGGCAATTCAGCCGCGGCAAGCTGCGCGGCCGAGCGGTCGACGAGGGTGACATGATAGTCCCTGGTTGAAAACAGCATCTCGGCAATGGTCGAGCCGATCTTGCCGGCGCCGACGACAACAATTTTCTTCATGACCCGGTTCCCTCGCCCGACAGTTGATTTGTCCCGCTACAATCGCGGCTTGCCGGACGAAAGGAAGCGTGGAATTATGCGAAATGAAGCACAGTTTCTATCAATATGCCGACCAGGTTCGTTGAAATGCTGAGTGATGCCGACCAGGCCCTGCTTGCCCTGCTGCGCGAGAACGCCCGCGCCTCGACCGCCGCGCTGGCGCGCCGGCTCGGCGTGTCGCGCACCACGGTGCAGAGCCGCATCGAACGGCTGGAGCAGCGCGGCATCATCGCCGGCTACGGCGTCAAGCTTGCGCCCGATTATGAACAGGGACTGGTGCGGGCGCATGTGCTGCTCACCGTGACGCCCAAGCTCGCCGACAAGGTGGTGCGCAGCCTGCGCGCCCTGGCGCCGGTCAGGACGCTGCATTCGGTGAGCGGCAATTTCGACATGATCGTCATCGCCGACGCGCCGTCGATCAAGGACCTGGACACGCTGCTCGACCAGATCGGCGCCCTCGAAGGCGTCGAACGGACGTCGTCATCGATCATCCTGTCGACGCGGATCGATCGGTGATCACCGGTGAAAAACCGGGCCGCAGGCGGCCCGGTCGTGCCGCCTTTACTTGGCAGGCTGGATGTTCGAGACCAGCGATTTGCCGGATTTCGTCGAATAGGTAACGATCACCTTCTCGCCGGGCTTCAGCGTCTCGACCTCTATGCCCTCCGGCAGGTTCAGCGTCTTGCCGTCGGCCAGCGTGATGGCGTCGCCCTTTGCATCGACATTTACGATGGTGCTGGTAACCGTCCTTGCAAGGGCTGCCGTCGAGGATGCGGCCGCCAGCACTGTCGCGGCGGCGATGACGAATTTCCTCATGGTCTTTTCTCCTAACGCTTGTTGTGGTGTCGAAGTGGTTCGGCATCGAGGGGTCGGAACGATTACAGTTGCCGGCCCGCTTCCCTCGGATCGAGAGAAGATCGGTCGATCCTAGCGAGGCGAGTTGTCGGGCAGCTGGCCGGCGCCTTACGAATCCGTAAGACCGGGATGACGGACAGAGGATCCAGGTCTTTCGCCGGCTAACCCGACGCCAGCGGGAAACTCACCATCACGGCGAGACCCGGCCGGCAGTCCTCAAGCGTGATCGATGCGCCGTGCAGGTCGGCGATGGCTCTAACGAGGCTGAGGCCGAGGCCGCTGCCTGGCGTCGAGCGGCTGTGGTCCAGCCGGTAGAGCCGCTGGAACACTTTTTCACGCTCGTACGCCGGGATGCCAGGGCCGTCGTCGGCGACTCTGGCCAGGATATGCTCGTCCCGGCGTTCGGCCGACAATTTGATCGCGGTGCCGGGCGGGCAATGGCGCAGCGCATTCTCGACCAGGTTGGCGAACATCTGCATCAGCAGCTCGCGATCGCCATGGATCCGGTCCGTCGTCCCGTCCAGCCGCTGCGACGACAGCGACTTGCAGTCGTCCTCTGCCACCTCGGTGTAGATCTCGGCGATGGTTTGCAGAATCTCGCCGAGATCGACATCGGTAAAGCGCGCCTTGCGCGCGCCAGCCTCGATCTGTGCAATTCTAAGCAGCGCGTCAAAGGTCTCGTTAATCTGGTGACCCTCCGCGCGCGCGTCGGCCAGGTCGCCGGAGACATCCTGATCCTGCGCCGCCTTGTCGGCCGCGCCCTCCAGAATCATCTGCAGCCGATTGAGCGGCGTCTTCAGATCGTGCGCAATGTCGGCGCTGACCTGCTTCATGCCTTCGACCAGCGCCGACAGACGATCAAGAGCCGCATTGACCTGATTGGACACGACGTCGATGTCGTCGCCATTGCCGGTCAGTGGAATGCGGGTATCCAGCCGGCCATGCGAGACATCCACCATAGTGGCGGCAATGCCGTCGAGCCGGCGCTGAACGCGCGAGGCGAGCAAGGCGCCGCCGGCCACCGCCAGCCCGGCGATGATCAGCGTCGCCCAGCCGAAGCTCATCAGTATAATAGTTTCCAGTTCCTCCGTCTCGAACAGGCTGAAGGCGATCGTCAGATTGTTGCCGCCAATCGAGCCGGAATAGGCACGGTATTGGGCACCGGCCGGCACACCGGGCATTTTTGCGTCGAGCATCGAGAAGCCGTCGGGAACTCCAGCCGCGGTGAAGTTGCCGGCCAGACGGTTGCCGGCCGCGTCGGTCAGCGAAAAGAGCTGTTCCTTCTTGGAGCTGAGCTGCGAATGACTCTCGACCGTGGCGATCAGGTCCTCGAGGTCGCTCTCGGTATACGTTGCGGCGACGACCGAGTAGGTTTCCCTGATGGTTTCGTCGAGCCGTCCCGCAAGATCGGCGCTCATCATCCGGTAGACGATGGCGCCGGACAGCACGAAAGCCAGCATGAACAGGAAGGCGAACGTCAAGGCGAGCCGGAACGGCGTGCTGCGCGGCAGCCGGGACCATGTCGCGGTCATGGTGAAAGCGGTGCGTGCAGGCTGTAGCCGGTATTGCGGACCGTATGGATGAGCTGGGTTTCGAAAGGCCTGTCGATCTTGGCCCGCAAGCGGCTGATATGGGTCTCGACGACGCTGGTCCTGGGATCGAAATGGAAATCCCAGACGCGCTCCAGGAGCATGGTGCGGGTGATCACCCGGCCCTCGCCGCGCATCAGCACTTCCAACAGGCTGAACTCACGCGGTTGCAGGTCGATCGGCTGGCCCTGCCTGGCAACGCGGCGCATGATCAGGTCCATTTCGAGGTCGGCTACCCGCAGAACGGTCTTCTGCTCCAGTGCGGCCGGCCTGCGGCCGAGCGCATTGATGCGGGCAAGCAATTCGGAAAAGGCGAAAGGCTTGACCAGATAGTCGTCGCCGCCAGCCTCGAGGCCCTCGACACGGTCGTCGATGCCGCCGACGGACGTGAGAAAGATCGCCGGCGTGCGCACGCCCGCCGCACGGACCGCCTTAACCATCGACAGGCCGTCGAGGCCTGGGATCATCCGGTCGGCCACGATCACGTCATAGCCGCCGCTGGTCGCGGCGAAGAGCGCGTCGTGCCCGTTGCGCAATAGGTCGCAGACATGGCCGGCCTCGGTCAGGCCCCTGACGATGTAGTCAGCCGTCCTGTGGTCATCCTCGACAAGAAGAAGTCGCATCGCTGTTCCGGTTGATTGCCGATGTTGGGAACAGGCTAGCACCGGCGTGGGTCCGTTCCTAGGATGGCACGTGGCCGGTAAGCTCGGCTGCGCTTGTCCGGCGTCAGTCCGATTCCAGCAAGATCTCGTCGGCATCGTCTGCGGTCTTCTTCAGCGTCATGTAGAGAACCAGGGCAATGATGCAGCCGAGGAAGATCAGGCTGGTGAAGGTGGTGCCGAAACCGAGGCCGCCATATTCGACTGGCTGCGACAGCAGATCGCCGAAGGAGGCGCCAAGTGGCCGCGTCAGGATATAGGCGAGCCAGAAGGCGAGAATGCCGTCCAGATGAAGCAGGTAATAGGCACCCGCGATGACCGCGATTACGCCGCCGAACAGCAGGCCGGTCGTCAGGTAGCCCATGTCGAAGCTCTCGGCGACGAGATCGCCGGCGGCGGTGCCGAGCGAGAAGGTGAACAGGATCGCCAGCCAGTAGAAGATCTCGCGCCGGGTGGTGAAGATGGTGTGGATCGACAGCGTCCGCTCGCTTGCATACCAAACAGCGAATGTGGCGGCGAGCATGACGGTGAAGGCGATCGTGGTCGTTTCGAGACGCACGCCGAAATTGTCGACCAGATTGTCTGATATCAGCGTGCCGACGACGCTGATCAGCACCACCGCCAGCCAGTAAGCCCAGGGCACGTAGCGTTTCTGGGCGAACTGGAGGGCAAGGGCAACGACTAGGACGCCGGTCATGATCAACGACGTGGCGGTCAGCCCAAGGCCAAGGTTGACGGCGAGATAGTCAGCCGCCGTCTCGCCCATGGTCACCGCCATCAGCTTGATCAGCCAGAAATCGGCGGTGACGTCCGGGACCCTGTTGTGGGTCGATCCGGCGGGCTTTTGCGCGTTGGAAGTGAGCATGGCGGATGTCCTGCGGTTTGTGATTCGCGGACTTACTTGCCTATGACCTTCATGGCCTGGGCGAAGAAGTCGTCGGCGCGCTTATCATCGTCGGCATTGCAGCGTTCGATGCCCTGGCTCTCCAGTTCCGAGACCTTCGCCTTGTCGGAGGCGCCGAGCTTAACCGTAGCCTCCGCCGCGCGAAGAGCCTTCAGTGTGTCCTCGCAAGGTGCGGTGGCGGCGAAAACGGGCGAGATCGAAGCCGAGACAGCGAGGCTGCCCACCGCAATGGCAAGTGCAAATCTTCTCATCAAACCAGTCCCTGTCCGATGCCGGTGGTCCGGCGGCCATAGTTGATGTCGGCCCATGGCGGACCGGCATCGCAATGATATGGAAGCGACTTCACTCCAGCCTGTCCGCCGGCATACAAATTCGTAAGGTTGGACCTGGTTGGCGCAAAAAGGCTTTACGAACGTCGTGCGCTGCTTTGATAGAAAGCGATTGCCTTGTATCCGCCATCAATGGCGTGCCCGAGTGCACGCGGGCCTCGCCAGCGCCCCAGGAAAACACGAATGACCTACGCTTCCCTCAAGCCGGTCTCAGAGGCCTTCGTCCAGCGCAAACGGCTGATTTTCGTGCGAGTGGCGGCGGTGCTCGCGGTCCTGCTTCTGTTCCTCACCAAGCCTGGGCTCAACGAGGGCTCGCAAGGCCACGAGACGCTCGAATTCCTCGGCTTCTGTCTGGTGCTCGCCTGCGTCGCCGGCCGGCTCTGGAGCATCCTCTATGTCGGCGGCAAGAAAAACGAGGAACTGGTCTCGATCGGACCGTTCTCGATAAGTCAGAACCCGCTCTATTTCTTCTCGACGGTGGGCGCTGTCGGTATCGGACTGCTCTACGGCTCGGTTCTGGCGGCCGTGGCGCTGGGCGCTGCCAGCTTCCTCATCTTCCGCGTCACGGCGCGCAAGGAAGCCGAATACCTCCTGGGCAAATTCGGCCCGGCCTATCTCGCCTACACCAAGGCCACGCCGCGCTTCTGGCCGAACCCGCTGCTCTACCGCGACAATGACGAGTTGCAATTCTCGACGCGCGCGCTGAAGCGCACCTTCTATGACGGGCTCTATTTCCTGGCCATTTTCCCGGCCATCGAGCTGATCGAATATCTCCGGGAGAGCGGGCTGCTGTTCCCGGCCTTCGTGACGCTCTACTGATCGTCGGATCGGTTGCAAAAACCGACCGCCCTCGACAACAGGCGCTATCAGCCTCCCAGCGGATAGGGCATGTAGCCGACGAAGCCCGCGATCTTCCAGCTGCCGCCGACCTTCCTGCAGAAATACAGCGTCTGCCATTTCAGCCGATCGACGCCGCCATCCGCCTTGGCGACGGTGCCGTCGAATTTCTTGTGCAGCACGGCGCGGTCGCCGTCGACATCAATGTCGCGCAGGTTGGTGACGCGGAACAGCGCCTCGCGCAGCGGCTCGGCGAATTTGGTCGCCGCCGTTTCCTTGGCCTGGCGCAGCCACTCGTCGCGATAGATCTCCAGCCGCGGGAACTGCAGCCGCCAGGCGTCGGCGTTGGCAAGAAAATGCGCGTGCATGCCGAAGAAGCTTTCGGCGACAAAATCGTCCTCGACCATGGACCAGTCCTGACCGATGAAGGCATCGATGTCGCGCCGCACCAGCATCTCCCAGAGGGCGTGGCGGTCGGCATCACCTGATGGAAACGGGTTCTTGTCGAAGGTCATTCTCGGTTCTCCGCTCTGGAAATGCGCCCGTCCGTTTCAAGCCCGGCCGGCGAGCGCGCACGATGCAAGCGCTTCTGTAATAAAGCAACATGGATTTCCAGGAATGTTGCTTTCCAACAAGACCTCTATCGGGATCGCCTCGATCGGGGTAAATCTCGGCCGAAGCGGGCGCTCCCATCGTGTCCCGTCATAGCATCAGAGGAGGTCCGCTCTTGCCCAAGCAATGTTTTGGAACGTCGCATGTCCCGCTGTCACCCGCGGTGCGGGCCGGCGACTTCGTCTATATCTCAGGCCAGGTGCCGGTCGGCGGCGACGGCATCGTGGTCAGGGGCGGCATATCCGAACAGACGGAGCAGGTGCTTTCCAACGTCAAGGCGGCGCTGGCGCAGGCCGGCTGCACCATGGACGATGTGGTCAAGACCACCGTCTGGCTGGAGGACGCGCGCGACTTCGGCGCCTTCAACACCGTCTATGCCAGGCATTTCCCGAAGAACCCGCCGGCCCGCACCACGGTCGAATCGCGGCTGATGATCGACATCAAGGTCGAAGTGGAAGCCGTCGCTTACCGGCCGCTCTGACGGCCGTCGGCGGGGATGGAACGAAGCGGAGGCGCGCCCGATGCAATTTGATCTTCTGTTCAAGGGCGGGCGGCTGATCGATCCGGCGGCCGGGCTCGACGCGCCGCGCGATCTTGCCATCGCCAATGGCCGCGTCGCCGCCATCGACGCCGACATTCCCGCCGACCGCGCGGCCAGCGTCATTGATGCCAAGGGCTGCATCGTGGCGCCCGGCCTCGTCGACCTGCACAGCCACGTCTATTGGGGCGGCACCTCGCTCGGCGTCGATGCCGACCGGCTGGCGGCCAAGAGCGGCACCACCACCTTCATTGATGCCGGCAGTGCCGGCGCCGGCAATTTCCTCGGCTTCCGCCGCCATGTCATGGAGCGCTCGAAGGTGCGCATCCTGGCTTATGTCAACATCTCCTTCGCCGGCATTTTCGGCTTCTCGCAGACCGTCTCGGTCGGCGAGTGCAGCGATCTCAGGCTCTGCGAACCGCGCGAAGTGGTGGCGGCGGTGCGCGAGCACGCGGACGTCGTCGTCGGCGTCAAGGTCCGCTCCGGCAAGCATGCCGGCGGCACCAGCGGCATCGCGCCGGTCGATCTGGCGCTGGAGGCGGCCGACAAATCCGCTCTGCCGCTGATGGCGCACATAGACGAACCGCCGCCCGGGCGCTCGGAAGTGCTGCCCCGCCTGCGCAGGGGCGACATTCTCACCCACTGCTTCCGACCGTTTCCGAACGCGCCGGTCTTCGCCTCCGGCGCCGTGCGGCCCGACATGCGGCTGGCGCGCGAGCGTGGCGTCATCTTCGATCTCGGCCACGGCATGGGCTCGTTCGACTTCGAGGTCGCTCGCGCCATGCTGGCCGAAGGGCTGGCGCCCGACGTCATCTCGAGCGACGTGCATCTCTACTGCGTCGACGGTCCGGCCTTCGACATACTGGTGTGCATGTCGAAGCTGCTGGCGCTCGGCATGCCGCTGGTCGAGGTGTTGCGCGCCGCCACCCAAGCGCCGGCGCAGGCGATCGCGCGGCCTGATCTGGGCACGCTCAAGGTCGGAACCGCCGGCGACGTCGCGCTGCTGCGGCAGCATTCCGGCCGCTTCACCTTCATCGACGCGGTCGGCGCCTCGCTGGTCGCCGACCAGCGGCTGGTCTGCGAAGGCATCGCCATCGGCGGCGCCTGGTGGCCGAACGAGACGATGAACGATGTCGGCGACACCGAGCGTTTCGAGGCGCATGTGGGGCATACGCATGTCGAGGTCGCGGCCAGGCATTTTGGGCACCGGCATGATTGATTGATCTCGGTAGCACTGCGCCGCCTGTCTTGCCGCGGCTGCGAGTTTGGCGAATGGCTTCCCCCACTCCGTCGCTGCTCCGCAGCGCCACCTCTCCCCCCTCCGGAGGGAGAGGAAGGGAGCCTCCCGGCATAAGCTCGCGCCCTTCCTCTCCCCCGTCGATCGGGGGAGAGGTGTCGAGCGAAGCTCGACGGAGTGGGGTCGACCTTCCCTCGAAGCAACGCTTCCGCTTCACCGTCGCGCGTTGCTGACCGCCCCGTAAACCGGCGTATCAATCCCCTCCATCCGCGCCTTGATCTGCAGCGCCACATATTTCGAATAGAAGCGCGAGAGCGCCAGATTGCCGCCGTGGAACCACAGCCCTTCCTGCGCCGTCGGTTTCCACATGTTGCGCAATTCGCCCTGCCATGGCCCGGGATCGCCCTTGACGCCGGAACCGAGACCCCAGCACGGGCCGACCCTCTCGGCGACCTCGCGCGAGACGATTTGCGCCACGGTTTCATTCATCGACTGATAGCCGGTGCAGGCGATGATGGCGTCGGCTTCAAGTTCGCTGCCGTCCTCGAAGAGAATGCCTTTCGCCGTCAGCGACTTGATCGCCACGCCGCTGCGGATGCCGATCTTGCCGTCGATGATCAGGTCCGAAGCGCCGACATCGATGTAGTAGCCGGAGCCGGTGCGGTAGGCCTTCATCAGCAGGCCGGTCTCGTCGTCACCGAAGTCGAGGGCGAAGCCGGCGGCGGCGAGGCGTTCGTAAAAAGCCGCGTCGCGCGTGCGGATAACGTCATAGAGCGCCCGCTGGCCCTTGGGCACCAGCGCGAAGGGCGTCGAGGCGACGATCATGTCGGCCTTTTCGGTGGTGATGCCGCGCGCCAGCGCGTTCTCCGAAAAGATCTCGAAACCGACTTCCATCAGCGTGTCCGATTTGACCACGGTCGTCGGCGAACGCTGGATCATGGTGACCTCGGCGCCGCTTTCCCAGAGATCGACGCAGACATCGTGCCCGGAGCTCGCCGCGCCGATGACCGCGGTCTTTTTGCCGCGGAACTTCTCGCCGCTGGAATACTGGCTGGAATGCAGCAGCTCGCCCTTAAAGTCACCGGCGCCCGGCAGGTCGATCGGCCGCGCCGGACCGTAGGCGCCGGTGGCGAAGACGATGTGCTTGGGCTTCAGCGTGATGTGCTGGCCGACGCGGTCCACGACCACGGTCCAGACCTTCTCGGCCTCGTCATAGCTGGCGCTGACGCATCTGGTGGCGACCCAATAGTTGAGCTCCATGACGCGCGTGTACATTTCCAGCCAGTCGCCCATCTTGTCCTTGGGCGTGAAGACCGGCCAATTGTCGGGAAACGGAATGTAAGGCAGATGGTCGTACCAGACCGGATCGTGCAGCACGAGGGTGCGGTAGCGCTTGCGCCAGGAATCGCCCGGCCGGGCATTCTTCTCGATGACGATCGAGGGCACGCCGAGCTGCCTGAGCCGCGCGCCCAGCATGATGCCGCCCTGGCCGCCGCCGATGACCAGGCAATAGGGCTGCTCCGAAGCGCCAAGCTCGCGGGTCTCGCGCGCCCGCGCCTCCGACCAGGTCTCGCGCTCCGGGTCGGCCTTGTGGCGCACGCCCAGCGGCCGCGTCGCGCCCTTGCGCTCCTCGAATCCTTTCAGGTCGGTCATTGCCGTGAACAATGTCCGGCAGCGGCCGTCGCGCAGGCGCATGATGCCCTGGCCCGAGGCCACGGCGGTCTCGAAGGTGAACCAGGCCTCGATTATCCCCTCGTCCGAGGTGGCTTCGCCGGTGAGCTGCCATCTTGCCGGCCGCGTCGCTGCCAGCGTCGCCTTCAGCATGTCGGCGATCGCCTCGCGCCCTTCCATCGTGGTGACGTTCCAGGTGAAGGTCAGGAGGTCACGCCAGTAGCAATCGTCGACGAACAGGTTGGCCGCGGCCGCTATGTCACCGGCTTCGAGCGCCTTGTCGAAAGCGCCGAGCCATGCGGCTGCCTGTTGCGATGGTGCTATTTCGAGCATTTGTTTCCCTCTTTTTCGCGTTGGCGCTGTCCGGTGTTCCCTTCTCCCCTTGTGGGAGAAGGTGGCCTCGCGGAGCGAGGTCGGATGAGGGGTGCTCCAGCTCGGGACGGCCGGCACTCCGTCACCCACCCCTCAACCGTCTCGGCGCTGCGCGCCGATCCACCTTCTCCCACAAGGGGAGAAGGAAAAAACGTCCTAATCCCCGAGCGGCTCCATCTCGTTGCCGGTGCGGTGGATCTGGGCATTGTATTTGATGCGGCGAACCGTCTCGCGGGCCGAGCCGTCGAGCTTGTAGGCGGCAGCCACCGCCATGAGGTCGATCATGGCCAAAAAGGCGAAGCGCGATGCCGTCGGCTTCAGCGTATCGGGATATTCCGGCACCGCTACGGTCAGCCTGACGTCGCCGACGCGCGCGAGCTCGGTGTCGGGCGCCGTCACGCAGATGGCATTGGCGCGGTAGTGCTTGGCGAGTTCGACCGCCTCGATCACCTCGCGCGTGCGCCCCGTCGCCGAAATGGCGATCACCAGGTCGCCGGGCTTCAAGGTCGAGGCGGTCATGCGCATGAGATAAGGGTCGCATTGCGCGCTGATCGATATGCCGTAGCGAAACAGCCGGTACTGCGTTTCCTGCGCCAGCGCCGAGGAACTGCCGCCCAGTCCGAACACCGTAACCTGGCGCGCCTTGGCGATCAGCTCGGCGGCCTTCTGCAGCTGGACCGGATCGAGCTGCCGCTCGGCCTCCTGCAGCGCCCGCCGCGCTTCGCCGAACACCGCGTTCCAGAACGGCATGCCGGTGTCGTTCTCCCTGGCTGGCGAAGTGTCCAGATAGAGCGCGCCGACGACGAGGCTCTGCGCCAGCTTCAGCTTGAAATCACGCACGCCCTCGCAGCCGATGGCGCGGCAGAAGCGGGTCACCGTCGGTTCGCTGACGCCGGCACGCTGGGCAAGGGCGGCGTTGGAGGCATCGACCGCGTATTTGACGTCGTCGAGCACGACATCGGCGACGCGGCGCTCGGCCGGACGCAGCTCGGCATAGGTATCCTTGACCAGCGAGATGATGTCGGGAATGCGCCGCACAGGCTCACCCCCGTCCGCCTCGCCATCCGTCATCAGGTTTTCCCGGCTGTCAGCTTCGGTCATGAAGTGGCCTTCCCTGGTCCCTTGTCGACCTCTTACCATGCTTGCACGCTGTCGTTCCATGTGCACGGCCCCGCTGCAACTGCTGCGTGCCGTTGCGGCATGTCACCCGGCTTTGCCCATCTGCAACGCCCGCCTTGTTGTGCCACTTTTCCCGAGTATGTAGGAAAGCAACACGCATTTCAAGATAAAGAAAAGACAATGAAAGCAGACATATAGGGGAATAGGCGGCTCTCAACGACGGAACGATCGCGCTCTTCGCTTGACACCAAAGTAGGATAGTTACACACTGACTTTGGCAGTCGATTGGACGCACTCTCCGAGGGGCGGATGAACGCGGGCGAAACAACAGCGCCGAAGCTTGGTGTGCAGGCAGCGACCAAGATCTATCACACCGCATCCGGCGACCTCCTGGCGCTGGACCGCTGCAGCCTCGACATCCACGCCAATGAAATCGTTTCGATCGTCGGCCCGTCCGGCTGCGGCAAGACCACGCTTTTGTGGTCGATGTCGGGCTTGCACAGCCTGACCGGCGGCGAGATTCGGCTCGACGGCGTCAAGATCACCGGGCCGCATCCCGACATCGGCATCGTGTTCCAGGAAGCGAACCTGCTGCCTTGGCGCAATCTCGATGCCAACATCCGCTTTCCCTTCGAGATCAAGGGCGAGAAACCAGACCGCGCTTGGATCGCGCATCTGCTCCACCGCGTCGGGCTCGACGGTTTCGGCGGCAAGTTCCCGCGCGAGCTTTCGGGCGGCATGCAGCAGCGCGCCGCGATCGTGCGGGCGCTGGCGCCAAAACCCTCCGTGCTTTTGATGGACGAGCCGTTCGGCGCGCTCGACAGTTTTACCCGCGAGGAGATGAACCGTCTCGTCGAGGAGATCTGGCTCGACACCAAGACCACCATCGTCTTCATCACCCACAGCATCGAGGAAGCGATTTTCCTCTCCGACCGCGTGGTGGTGCTGAGCGCGCGCCCCGGCCGCGTCGCCAGGGAATACCGCGTGCCGTTCGCGCGGCCGCGCTCGCTGGAGATCATGGCGACGAAAGAGGTTTTCGACCTCACCAACCGGATCAAGATGGACATCGTCGGCGAGCGCGCCAGGCCGAAGGCACCGGAACAGGAACGCGCCAGCGCCGAGATCGTGAGGATCAGGCCGTGAGCGACGCCATCCCGGAATTCTCCAAATCCAAATCGGGTGCCAAGTCCGGCGATGGGCAGGACGTCAGCCTGACCAATCTCTCGGCCTTCGCCAGCGGCCCCGGCATCAAGTCGGGCAAGGAGGTGGCGGCGATCATAGCTGTCGCCGTAATCATAATCGGCGGCATCGAATTGGCGCTGCGCCTGTTCCATGTGCCGCTCTATATCATGCCGCCGCCAAGCTCGATCGCCTATGCGCTGTTCGACGAGTTCCCGCTTATTGCGCCGCATCTCGGCTATACGCTGGTCGAGCTGGTTTCCGGCTTCGCCATCGGAGCCGTCGTCGGCCTGGTGCTGGCCGCCGTCATCACCCAGTTTCCCTTCGCCGAAAAGATCGTCGCGCCCTACATCCTGCTTCTCGTCACCACGCCGATGCTGGCGCTGGTGCCGCTTTTGATCCTTCGCTTTGGTTTCGGCTACACGCCGCGCATCATCGCGGTGGCGCTGGCCGCCGGGCCGATGGTGATGATAAACGCAGCCACCGGCTTTCGCCGCGTCGACAGCGCCAAGATCGCGCTGGCGCGCTCCTACGGCGCCAGCACCTTGCAGATATTCTGGAAGATCCGCGCGCCGATGGCGCTGCCTATGATCCTGGTCGGGCTGATGATCGGCGCCATCTTCGGCCTGCTGACCGCAGTCGGCGCGGAGATGGTCGGCGGCGGCTTCGGCCTCGGCAACCGGCTCACCACCTATTCGTCGATGATCCAGATGCCGCAATTCTTCGCCGTGGTGATGATCCTGTCGACGCTCGGCATCCTGATCTACGTGCTGTTCTTCCTGATCGGCAAGAAATGGGCGAGCTGGGAGGCTTGAGCACGAGATCATGAACGCCCCGGAGTGGGCGAGGAGCGGGCGAAAGCCATCGATCAACAAGAAGGTCAATCAACAAAAGGGGAATGCCATGACCGACCAGAACTCATTCCAGACGGCGACAAGAACGGGCATCAGCCGCCGCACCTTCCTGCAGGTGACGGCAGCCGGCGTCGTGACCGCCACCGCGCTCGGTGCATCGGGCTTGAAGGCCAGGGCGGCGGCCTATGAGAAATTCACCTGGATCTCGCCGCGCGGCACGCTCGAAGTGCTCGACGACTATCCTTATTGGGCAGCCAAGAAGGCAGGCTATTTCGATGGGCTCAGCACCGACATGCAGCCAGGCCCGTCAGACGGCACGGCGACGGTGAAGTTCGTCGATGTCGGCCAGGCCGATATGGGCTTTCCCTCGCCCGGCGTGTTCTCCTTCGCCATCCAGAACGGCATGAAGCTGAAGTCGGTGTTCCACATGGGCGCGCGCGACACGTTCTCCATCGCCTTCCGCAAGGGCGAGGGTACGAACGACTTGAAGAAGCTGGAAGGCAAGACCATCCTGCTCGGCTCCGCCGCCTGGCAGTCGATCACCGATCCGCTGCTCGCCGCGCAAGGCGTCGACATCAAGAAGGTCAAGTATGTCGAGGCCGGCTGGCCGACGTGGGGCACCGCGCTCGCCGGCGGCCAGGGCGACGCTGCCTTGTCGTGGGAGGGGCTGCGCGCCGAATGGATCGCCAAGGGGCTCGACTTCGAATACTGGCTCGGCGTGAAGAATTCCAAGCTGCCGGCCAACACCTTCGTCGTGCGCGCCGCCGATCTCGAAGATCCCGACAAGAAGGCGTTCCTGGAAAAATATCTGCGCGGCTGGGCGATGGGGCTGGAGTTCGGCTACCAGAACCCGCGCGCGGCGGTCGAAGCGGTGTTCGAGCAGTTCCCCACGCTTGCCAAGAACCTTGGGCCCGAGCTCGGCACCACCTCGATCCTGCAGCAGATCAACGTTTTCCGCGGCGACATGGACAAGCGCGGCGGCTGGGGCTCGCACGACATGGCGAGCTGGCAAGGCTTCTTCGACGAGATCCACAAGATCGGCCAGATCACCAATCCGGTGAAGGCCGAGGATGTCTGCACCAACGAGCTGATTCCGGCCGCCAACGACTTCGACAAGGCCAAGGTCAAGGCCGATGCCGACGGCGTCAAGCTGACGGAGGGCTTTGCCGCGCTCGATGTCGAGAAGATCAAGGCGCATCTGTTCGATTCGGCGGTGAAGTAAGGGTTGCAAAAGAGGTCATGTCGTTCATTGCCCTGTCTTGGCTCCTTTCCTCTCCCGCCGCGAAGCGGTGACGGAGTGGGGGAAGGCGCTCGCCAAATGCGTAATCGCCGCAAGGCAGGCACAATCTGGCGAGCAACCTCAGGCGCACGGCGAAGGTCGACCCCCACTCCGTCGAGCTTCGCTCGACACCTCTCCCCCGATCGACGGGGGAGAGGAAAGGGCAGGCGGATGAGGGGCGGCGCCAACCTGAAGTGATTGTTCTGGATGCCCAGGCGCGGCAGCAGCTCGCCAGGTCCTATCAAAAAATTGGGAGGCTGAATTGGCCGACAAAATAAAAGTGCTGGTGGTGGGCCTCGGCAATATGGGCGCCTCGCACGCCAGCGCCTATCACCGCTCCGACGGCTTCGAGATCGTCGGCATCATGAGCCGCTCGATCAAGAGCAACAAGAAGATCCCAGCCGAATTGTCCGGCTATCCGCTTTACGAGGATTTCGATCAGGCGCTTGCGGAGACCAGGCCGGACGCCGTGTCGATCAACAGCTGGCCCAACACCCATGCCGAATACGCGCTGAAGGCGATAGCGGCCAACTGCCACGTGTTCATGGAAAAGCCGCTCGCCACCAACATCGAGGATGCCGAGAAGGTCGTCGCGGCAGCGCGGGCGAAGAACCGCAAGCTGGTGCTTGGCTATATCCTGCGCGTCCACCCGTCCTGGATAAAATTCATCGAGGTCGGCAAGACGCTGGGCAAGCCGCTGGTGATGCGCCTCAACCTCAACCAGCAGAGCAGCGGCAGCGCCTGGCACTGGCACAAGAACCTGATCGACTCGCTGATCCCGATCGTGGATTGCGGCGTGCACTATGTCGACGTCATGTGCCAGCTCACCGGCGCCAGGCCCGTGCGCGTGCACGGCATCGGCGCGAAGCTCTGGGCGGAAGCCGACAAGCAGAATTACGGCCATCTCCACGTCACCTTCGATGACGGTTCGGTCGGCTGGTACGAGGCAGGCTGGGGCCCGATGATGAGCGAGACGGCCTATTTCGTGAAGGACGTGGTGGGGCCGAAGGGCGCGGTGTCGATCGTCGCCGGCCAGCAGACGAGCAGCGCAGCGGAAGCGGCGGAGGTGTCGAACTCGGCCGACATCGACCGCCACACCAAGACCGACGCGCTGAAGATCCATTATGCGGCGGTCGACGCCGACAAGAACTTTTCGAAACCCGACGAGATCGTCAGCATGGAAGACGAGCCCGGCCACCAGGAGCTCTGCGACCGCGAGCAGGCCTTCTTCCTGCGCGCCATCCGCGAGGATCTCGATTTGACCGAGCAGATGGACGCCGCCGTCAACAGCCTGCGCATCGTGCTCGCCGCGGAACAGAGCATCGAATTGGGGCGCACCGTCGAGCTGGCGTGAGACAAGCGCGCTGCTGGGGGCAGCAGTTTCAGGTCGGTGCCCCTCACTCAGCCCTCTCCCGAGAAGAACGGGAGGCGGTCGCCAGCATCAGAGCGCTTTCCTTCTCCCCGTCATGACGGGGGAGAAGGTGCCGGCAGGCGGATGAGGGGCGGCGCCAACGTCGGCCCGAAGCGATAGCTCGGGCGCGGCGCGAGGCAAAGATTGGGAGGAGAGACATGGTCACCGACAGCCTGCTGAAAACCTATGCGAACTCCGATGCGCTGGATCTTGCTGACTTGGTGCATCGGGGCGAGATTTCACCTGCGGAACTGGTCGAGGCGGCGATCACGCTGGTCGAGCAGCTCAACCCGGCGCTGAACGCGGTCATCCATCGCCTCTACGACATGGCGCGCGCCCAGGCGCAGACGGTCGACAGATCAGCACCTTTCGCCGGCGTGCCGTTCCTGCTCAAGGAACTGGCCTCGTCCTGGACCGGCGCGCCGAACACCAACTCTTGCCTCTACCTGAAAGATGTCGTCGCCGATTTCGACACCGAAGTCGTGCGCCGCATGAAGGCGGCCGGGCTGGTGCTGGTCGGCAAGTCGAACGCGCCCGAAAACGGCTGGTCGATCACGACGGAACCGAAGCTCTACGGCACGACGAAGAACCCGTGGAAGGAAGGCATCACGCCAGGTGGCTCGAGCGGCGGCGCGGCGGCGGCCGTCGCTTCGCGCATGGTGCCGATCGCCGAGGCCAGCGACGGCGCCGGCTCGATCCGCATTCCGGCCTCCTGCTGCGGCATCGTCGGGCTGAAGCCGTCGCGCGGCCGCGTCAGCCTGGCACCGTTCGGCGACTATTGGTATGGCGGCGCCTACTTCCTGTGCTGCTCGCGCAGCGTGCGCGACACGGCGGCCTATCTCGACGCGGTGGCCGGCGCCTTGCCGGGCGACCCCTATACGCCGCCGATCCCCGACGCCTCCTGGCTCAGCCTGTCGTCACTGGCGCCGAAGAAGCTGCGCATCGGCTTCATCGTCACCCCGCCCAACGGCACGGCCATCGATGCGGAAGTGAAGGCGGCCGTGCTGGCCACCGTGGCGGCGCTGGAGCGGCTGGGACATGACGTCGAGGAACACGACATGCCGCTCGATGCCGATGCCATGTGGGCCACCTACACCAAAATGACCTGCGTACAGACGGCGGCGACCTTCGACTATCATGAAACGGTGATCGGCCGGCCGGTGACGCCTGATGATGTCGAACCGGTGACCTGGGCGATCATCGAACGCGGCCGTGCGACCAGCGGCACCAGGCACATTTCCGATGTCGAGCAGCTCAGGCAGGTCGGCCGCGACATCGTCGGCGACCTTTCGCCCTACGATCTCTTCATCACCCCGACGCTGACGCAACTGCCGCGTCCGTTCGGCTATTACGATATGTCGGAGACCGACATCGACCGCTACAACGCCAAATGGACGGATGCGGCGTTCGCCTCCCCCTTCAACATCTCAGGCCAGCCGGCCATCTCGCTGCCGCTCGGCTGGTCGAAAGACGGCGTACCGATCGGGGTGCAGCTTGTCGGCCGCTATGGCGACGAGGCAGCGGTGCTGGCCGCGTCGGCGCAGCTCGAGCGGGAAATGCCGTGGAGGGACAGGCGGCCGCCGGTGAGCGGTTAATCGCTCGCGGCAGGGCACCCATCGCCGAGTTCTGTGGCGCCCCCCTCTGTCCTGCCGGACATCTCCCCCTCAAGGGGGGAGATTGGAAGTTTCGGCGCCGGCTCATCTTGTTCTTGCAACGTTGAAAATTGGCGAAAGCGGGAGCGATAATCGATCTCCCCCCTTGAGGGGGAGATGCCCGGCAGGGCAGAGGGGGGCGCCGTAGGGCGCTGACAGTGACACCGTCACGATCCCGCCCTCGCTATCCTATCCTCTCCAACCGCCTTGGCAGCCGGTTCATCGCGGCTGGCCCATCCGGCGTGATCAGGAACTGGTCCTCCAGGTTGAAGCTGGCGAGGCCGTCGATGTAGAGCGGGATCTCGAAGGCCAGCACCATGCCGGCTTCGACCAGGACATCGCTGTCGGCCGCAATGAACGGCCATTGCTCCGAGAACACAGACTGCCCGACACCGTGGCCGAAATGCCCCCGGCGGTAGGAGCGCAGGCCCTGCCGCGCCAGGCTGTCGGTGGCGACGCGGTGCACATGGCCGATCGAATTTCCCGGCACGAGTGCCGCCAACCCGTCCTCGAAAGCGCGCTCGGCGATCGCGTGCAGTTCGACCTGGTCGGCGGAAGCGGGACCGAAAGTGAAGTTGCGCGACATGTCGGACGCATACCCGCCGACCGTGCAGACCATGTCGCATTTCAGCGGATCGCCGGGCATTGCCTTGGCATCGGCACCCTTGGCCCGGGCGCCGAGCGTCACATATTCCGCCGTCGCGACCGGATGGGAGAGGCCCGCCGCCGCCGCGGCCACGCCTTGCCGGTAGAGCGCGACGAGATCGGCCTGGCGCATGCCTGCCATCGCATCGACCTGCAGCCGCTCCAGCCCTGCTTCAGACAGGATAATGCCTTGCTGCAAGAGCTCGATCTCGCGTTGCGACTTGATCGCCCGCAGCCGATCCAGCACCGGCGAGCCGTCGATCATCCGGCACTGCGGCAGCAGCGCCTGCATGGCGGAAAAATCGGCGGCTGGAACAAAGCCGAGATCGATGCCCAGCGTTGCGCGCTCCAGTCCGAATTCGGCAAGCAAGGCTTGCAGCTGGCGCACCGAGCCGGCGAGATCGAAGGTGGCGGGGCGCGCGAAATCCGGCGCGCGGCCAAGCGAGACAAGGCCAACCTCGATACGCTCCGCCAACGGGCCGCGGGTTCCCGTCTCGACCGGCGCGAATTCGATCCAGATCGGGTGCGAATGCACCACCGCTTCGGGCGCTGCGATCCGCAGCTGCGCCGCGTTGAAATCCGCGACGACGACGCCGATCGGCAGGTCCTGCCGAGCCGGGATGACGACGAAGCCGGCGCCGGCACGCCGGAACAGTCCCGCCGGTCCGATCGACACGCCGGTCGCATAGTGGAAGGCCTCGGGCGCTGAGAGCACCAGCGCCTGCAGGCCGGCGCGCTGCATCAGCTGCGCGGCGTGTTCGCGGTCGACAAAGCCCGTCATGGTTCCCTCCGGATGGCTGAAGCGACATCGGCTCCTCGTATCCTTGCAATCCCGGACGGAAGACTCCCACGGCTTCCCGGAATTTTGCCATGTGATGCCACTGTCGCCGCTTCGCGGCAGGCTGTCCATAGGCCGGCATGGTTGCGGGCGTCCCGCAAGGCGATTAGAGCGCAAACGCCAAAATACAGCAGCGCGTGTCCTTTTATGCGCGCCGGCGACGCTGTAGTACTTTGTCCCTGCGCAGGATTGCTTCGAAGCAAGGCCGGCGCGACAAGAACAGACCCCGCTTTGGGAATTCAATGCTGGACGGGCCGGCCTGGTTGGCCGGCGCGAGGAGGAAAACGGACACATGGCTGACAGCGGTGCGAAGACGGAAACGGCGGGCGAGACCTTGCCGCTGTTCTATTCCAGGCCCGAGGCGCTCAATCCGGCGCGGCACGGCTCGCTCGGCCTGACGGCGCGCAGCGATTTCTCCTTCGCCCGCTCGGCGCATGCCATCCCGGTGGTGGCCTCGGAAATGCCGGCGGCGATGCGCTCCTACCCGATCGTTTTCATCGGCGCCGCCAAGGCGCCCGTCATCATCACCGGCCTGCGCCAGGACGAGAACCTGTTCGTCGACGCCGACGGCAACTGGGCCGGGCCGCACTACATCCCCGCCTATGTCCGCCGCTATCCCTTCATTCTCGCCGACGATCCCAAGCAGCCCGGCCGGCTGACGCTGTGCGTCGACCGGGCGAGCGAGCGCGTCATCGACCAGTTGCTGGCGCCGTTCCGCGACGACAAGGTGCTGCCGTTCTTCAGCGGCAACGAGGCGACCGAGGCGACGAAGCAGGCGCTCGCCTTCTGCAACCAGTTCCAGATCGACTTCAGGGCGACCCGCGAGATGGTCGACAAGATCGACGCGCATGCCCTGTTCGCGCCGCGCCAGAGCAAGGTGACGCTGGAAGGAGGCGAGGTGCTGAACCTCACCGATTTCCAGGTGATAGACGAGGCCGCCTTCAACAGATTGAGCGACGAGGCCTTCCTCGACCTGAGAAAATCAGGCGCGCTCAGCCTGCTCTACTGCCACCTTGCCTCGACCAACAGCTGGACGTCGCTGGTGCATCAGGCGTCGCTGCGCAAGGCGGAGGGGGCGAAGAGCGCCTGAACAACCCACGCCGAGATCCTTCGGCGCGGCTGGTGAACAAGGTTCGGCGCTAAGTTCGGCGCTAAGCCGCGGCCCGCCTGTCGTGCCGCCCTTCCCTGATCTCTTCCGTGAGCTTGTCGCAGAAGGCCTCGAGATCGCCGGGATTGCGACTGGTGACCAGCCCCTGGTCGGTGACGACCTCGCTGTCTTGCCACAGGCCGCCGGCATTGATCACGTCGGTCTTGATCGACTTGTAGGATGTGACGCGGCGGGCTTTGATGATCCCGGTCTCGACCAGAAGCCAGGGCGCATGGCAGATCGCGCCGACGACCTTGTTGGCCGACCAGAACGAATTGATGAAATCCAGCGCCTTGCGCTCGACCCGCAAGAGGTCGGGATTGATGACGCCGCCGGGCAGAACGATCGCATCGTAGGCATCGGCGCGGGCCTCGTCCAAGGTCTTGTCGACCGGAACTTCGCGGCCCCAATCCTTGTGGTCCCAGCCCTTGATCTTGCCGCTTTCGAGCGACACGATTTCGACCTCGGCGCCGGCCTGGCGCAGCTTGTTCAGCGGCACCTCAAGCTCGGACTGTTCAAACCCATTCGTCGCAAGGATGGCGACGCGCTTGCCGGAAACATCCTGCATCGTTTTTCTCCATGATTGGATTGGATGCAGGGCTAACGAGCCTGAACCGGTACCGTTCCTCGCTGTAACCTTATGTGACCGGAGGGATCTGTGGTGCGCTGTAATGCACCCCGGGTCTTCTTTCCTCATCAGCTCTCCTTAATGAAGGACTGTTACCCTTTTCGTGTCTCAGACTCGGGGTGCACTACGAAATTCTGCTCGCGAATTGCAGCCGCGCAGCAAACGTACAGGCCGCCCGCCGCATCCGGTTTTCTTCCTAGAAGCGGGGCAGGCAGGGCGGCCCTTCATACCAGCGGCTTACTCGATGACGCGGGCTTCACCGACATCTGCGGCTGACGGATCCAGCCCGTAAGCCTTGAGCGCTTCGGCGATAGCGCCGTTCTTGCGGTAGACATCGAGCGAAGCGTCAACCGCCTTAACGAAGCCCTCATTGCTCTTGTCCAGCAGGAAGGCGGTCTGCGACGGGTTCATGGTCGCATCGATGCGCGGATCCGGCTTCAGGACATGCACCTTGTAGTTCTGCCCTTCGTTCTGAATGACAGCGGAGCCGAAGCCGTCGAGCGCCGCCTCAATACGACCGGCATGAAGGTCCTGAGCGAGGTTCAGCGACGACGGATAGGTCTTGGAGCCTTCGTAGAGCTTCTCCATGTCCTGGACCCACAGATATCCTTCCACGGTGCCGACCTTCTTGCCCAGCAGACCGTCGACGGTATCAATGCCGTTGGTCGAGGTGACGGACAGTTGGTCGAGATAGACCGGCGTGGACAGAGCGACGACCTTCGCGCGGGCGGCGGTACGATAGAAGCCGCCAAGCGCGATGTCCGCGCGCCGCGACTGAACTGCGGAAACCGCGCCTGGATATGTGAAGATCTCATAAGCGATCTCCAGGCAGTTCTCCTTGGCAAAACGCTTCACGAGATCGCCGTCGATACCCGCGATGCCGCCGTCTTTTTCGAGCGAATACGGAGCGGTGTTGGTGAGCGCGACGGTGAGTTTGCCCGCCGACACGGTTTCGAAAGCATGCTGCGGCTTGCAATCCTGTGCGGACGCGACGCTGGCACCCAAGGCCGTGGCAATGGCTGCGGCCGAGATGATCTTACTCCAATTTTTCACTTTGCTCTCCTCTGACATTGATGGTTTTTGATTGCAGGTCAGCCGAGATGGCTGCCCAGCCTACGTTCGGTGTACGAGACCAGCCACCCGAACGGGACGGTGATGGCGAGGTAGAACAGGCCCGCCAGGATCAGGACATCGAGGTAGAGGTAGGTGGCCGCACCCACGCGATAGGCGCGCGCCAGAAGTTCGGGGATGGCGATCGTGTATGTAAGGGCCGTCGCCTGGAAGATGAGAATGGCAAAGCCCATCAGCGCGGGTATTGCGAACAGGATTCCCTGGGGGACCACCACGAAGCGCAGGATGTCCCGGCGGGTCATGCCGAGCGCCAGGCCCGCCTCGATCTCACAATGCGGAACCGCGTTCAGACCGGCCCGAAGGATCTCGCTGGTGTAGGCGCCTGTCGTTAGCGCCAACGCAATCACGCCGGAGGTGAAGGCACTTACGGTCATCCCCGAAGCAGGCAATCCATAGTAGACCATCTGCAGGACGACGAGTGCGGGCGCGCCGCGCCCGATCTCGACAAGTACCACCGCGAAATAGCGGACGAGCCTGTTTCCAGAGGAGGAGGCAAGCGCAAGAACGAGACCGATAGGCAATCCGAACAGCAGCGCCAGGCCCGCCAACTGGAGACTGACAAGAACTCCTTGGAAAAGCTGGGGGGACCAGTCCAGCCAGTTGGCCAGCATCTCGCTCATTTCGCTTGCCCTCTTGAGCGCAGCCGCTCGTCCACGGCGCGTGCCAACACGACAACGGGTATCGACAGCGCGATGTAGAGAAGCGCAGCGAAAATGAACGGCATGAAGCTGCCGCCTCCGCCTTGGGCCTGCTGCGATGCGTACATCATCACGTCGCGGACACCGATCGTGGAGGCCACGGTCGTGTCTTTGAGCAGGCTGACAAGAAAGGTCGCCATGGGCGGAACCGAGACGCGCAGGACCTGCGGCGCCAGGATGTAGCGCAGCGTATCCAGGCGCGTCATACCGAGCGCCGTGGACGCCTCCCGCTGGCCCTTCGAGAGGGCCAGGAAGCCACCCCTGTAGATTTCAGCGAGATAGGCCGTTGATACCAGCCCCATACCCAGGATGGCAGCCTGATAGGAACTGAGAACGATCACTCCGCTGCCCAATCCGAAGAAGATAATGAACAGCCAGACGATCGGCGGGATTCCCCGGACAACGTCGATGTATATGCGCGCCGGCATGCTTAGAAGGAGCCACCGGGAACGTCGCATCAGCACCAGCGGCACGGCTGCGATGGCCCCGACTGCGAAAGCGCCGAAGGTCACCAGCAGCGTGGCCGGAACGCCTCTGAGCAGTGAAACCAGCAGGTCGATCATCTGCGATCGACCACGGCACGGAAGAACTGCCGCGTGCGCGGCGACGACGGGTTGCGGATCACGGCATCAGGCGGACCCTGCTCGATGATCTCTCCATTGGCCATGACGATCACGCGGTCGGCGACGTCTGCGGCAAAGGCGATCTCGTGCGTGACGATGATCATTGTCATGCCTTCCTGGGCGAGCTCGCGCATCACGGCCAACACTTCAAGCCCGAGTTCGGGATCCAGGGCGCTCGTGGGTTCGTCGAAGAGCATCACCTTGGGATCAAGAGCCAGGGCGCGCGCGATCGCGATACGCTGCTGCTGGCCACCCGACAGGCGCGCCGGGTAGGAGTGCGCCTTGTCCGTAAGGTGTACGCGTTCGAGCAATTGGGCGGTGCGCGCGTCCGCCTGCTCCTTGGTGCGCCCCAGAACCCGCATCTGCGGCAGCGAAATGTTGCGCTGCACGGTCATGTGCGGAAACAGGTTGAAGGACTGGAAAACCATCCCGGTGGAACGTCGGAGCCTCAACAGCTCTCCGGCGGACAGATTGCGGTCGACCGAAAACCGGATGGCGCCCACTTCGAGGGTACCGGATGACGGCTGTTCGAGCATGTTGATCGCACGCAGCAGCGTGCTCTTCCCTGCGCCGCTGGGTCCGACGATCGCCACGACCTCGCCGCGCGTAATGTCGAGCGAGACGTTTTTCACGGCGTAATGGCCGCCATAGATCACGTTGATGTTCTTGATGCGGACGATGTTTTCTGCCTCGGGCATGGCTTCTTTGTCCTTGCGCTAACGCCGGTGTCCTACTGGTCAAGCCGCCGCAGTATGTACGGGGGGACGTTTCTTTCCGGAGTTGGAGCGAGACTCTCGGTGCCTGGGATCGATGCGGGAGAGCCCTTGAGCACCCAGTCCGCGACGATCAGGCCTATCACCGGCGCGAGCTGTATCCCGTAGCCGCCCGCACCGGCCGCAGTGATCAGACCGGGCTCGGACTGATCGACTGGTCCGACATAGGGACGGTGGTCGGCGGTGACAGGGTAGAGACCTGCCCAGCCCCGGCCGAGCCGGGCGCCCGGCAGATCAGGCACGCGCTCGATCAGCATCTCGGCCAGCATGACCTTGGACCCTTCCTCGCACTGCTCGTTGTAATTGTCCGGATCCTCGGGCGAGGGCGAACTTACCTTGTGTATCTCGGCGATGAGCTCGCTCGCTTTCTCGTGCCGAAAGTTGAGTCCGGTGCCCTGCCCGTTCACCAGATCCATGACCATCGGCATTGTGTAGGGAAGCGGCGCGTCCAGGTGGATTGTCAGCGCCTCGTGGCGCTCGGGGTGGATGTGAAGCGTCTGTCCAAGCATCTCGGCAACGCGTGGCGCCCAGGCGCCTGCCGCATTCACGATGAAGTCGCAGCCGATCGGACCCTTGCTGGTGTCCAACCGATAGCCACCGGATGTCCGCGCGACACCAAGCAGCTTGCGGAACTGGAAAACCTCGGAGCCGAGCTTCTTCACCTCTTGCGCCAGCAACGTGCACATTTCGTGGGGGTCGAGGAAGCCGTCGTCCGGCCCGAAGATGCCGCCTTCGAGCCCATCTGAACTCAAGTGCGGCACGAGCTGCTGGAGCTCGTTCGCCTGGTAGACCCTGGATCTGAAGCCGGCATCGCGCTGGATCTCCACCGAGCGGGCGAACAGTTCCATCTGCTCGGAGGTGCGCGCCAGACGCAGATAGCCGATAGGGTTGAAGCCGAGACCGAGGCGCTCCTGCCACCGGCGGATGCGCTGCACGGATTGCATGCGCAGCTGGATCTCGAACGGATCCGTCAGCTGTGTGCCAACGACCCCGACCGAGCGGCCGCTGGATCCTGACGCAATGGATCGTGCGTCGATGACGGTGACGCGAGCGCCCTGTTCCGTGAGCGCGTGCGCAGAGCACATGCCGAGGGTGCCTGCACCGATGACGACGACGTGAGGAGAAGCTGTCATGTGACTTCCATCTGTTGCTGCGTCGTCCCGTGCCGGATGGATCCGGCGCCGGACGCGCTACGTCATTGCTTTGCGATTGCTGCGAGGGCGCCGTCGATTGCGGAAAGGATCTCGCGTGCGTCTTCCTCGGTCATCGAGGTGGAAAGCGCGAAGAGTCCGTAACTCGCCGAAAGCACGCCGCGGTCGAGCAGACCCTTGTGGAACAGGTCGAGCTTCGCGCGTTCGGACGCACCCGGATAGACCGACCGATAGTCCGTGATCGGCAACGCAGTGAAATGGACTTTGAAGAGCGAGCCGAGACCGACGCACTGCCCGTTGAGGCCATGGCGGGCAAGCGAGGCCGTGATGCCGTCGCGAAGCAGGCTGCCGATAGCGTCCAGATGCGCGAAGCTGGCCGGGGTCAACGCGCGCATCGCCGCCAGACCGGCTCGCATCGTCACCGGGTTCGCGGTGAAGGTGCCGCCATGCGGCAATGGAGGCTTGCCTCGCGTTGGATCGAACACCGCCATCACGTCGGCGCGGCCGCCGACGGCACCGACCGGGAACCCTCCGCCGATGATCTTGCCGAGAGCCGTCAGATCGGGCGTGATGCTCCACAGGCCCTGCGCCCCCGAATAGCCAAGGCGGAGCGAGATCACCTCGTCGAAGATCACCAGCGAGCCGGCGGCATGAGCGATCTCGACCATCGCGTCGAGATAGTCCTTCCGCGCGGGAATAAGTCCGGCGCGGTTCGGCATCGGGTCGATCAGAACACCCGCAATCGTGTCGCCATGCGCGTCGAAGACGGCACGCAGCGCCTCCGTATCGTTGAACGGCACCGCGATGACGTCGTCGAGAACTCCCTTCGGCGTGCCTTTCGCGTATGCCGTCGAGGCAGGCATGTCGCCCCAGTTGGCGGGCGAGCTGTCCAGGCTGACTTCCGCGAAGTCGTAGGAGCCATGGTAGGCACCTTCGATCTTGACGATCTTCGGCCGCTCGGTGAACGCCCGAGCCGCCTTGATCGCCATCATGACGCCTTCCGTGCCGGAGTTGGCGAAGCGAACCTGCTCGACCGACGGGAGGCGCTCCACCAGCAGTTCAGCAAGATCAAGTTCGCTCTCGGTGGGCGCTCCGAAAGCCGATCCCCGGGGCATCTGGTCCACCACCGCCGCCGTGACGGCGGGATGGCCGTAGCCATGGATCATGGCCGTGAAATTGTTGATGCAGTCGTAGTAGACGTTTCCATCGACGTCCCAGACGCGGCAGCCCTCGCCGCGCTGGGCATAGATCGGAAACGGGTCGATGAAGACCGTTGTCCGGGTGTTCCCTCCCGGCATGACCTTGCGGGCCCGTTCGAACATCTCGCGGGATTTCGGCATTGAATCTGGATAGTGGCGCATAATCTTGTAAACCGATGAAGGAGACAGCCTTGGATGGCCGCGGCGAAGGGCGCGACCTCTTTCGATCACCTGGTCATGATCGTGTGGCTCTGCTCGCGCAGGTACTGTGGCAGGAACCACGAGCCGAGACCGCCCTTGCCGCTGACCCCGGTGCCCTTCCAGCCGCAGAATGGCTGCGCGCCTGGCCATGCACCCGTCGTCGCGCCGCTCGCACGGTTGGCGTAGAGAACCCCTGCTTCGGCGGTGTCGAGGAAGTGACGCAACTCTTCCTGGTCGTTGGTAAAGATGCCGGCGGATAGTCCGTAGGCGATGTCGTTGCCCTCTTCGATCGCGGCATCGAGACTATCGAAACCGCGGACGACCACGAAAGGCATGAAGAGTTCGTCGCGGGTCAGCCGGCCCGGACCATCAAGTTCGACGACCGTCGGCAGGACGTAGTTGTCCGCAAAGCCCTGGCCCAGGGCGGCGCCCCCAAAATGCACCTTGCCTTTGCCCTCGACTTCCGACAGTGCGGCCTGGAAAAGGGCGACTGTGGCGTCGCCATAGACAGGGCCCATAAAGGTCTCGGCCTTGCGAGGATCTCCGACCACCAGCTTTGCGGCGAATGCTACCAGCTTCTCGATGAATTCCGCCTTGACCTTCTCGTCGACATACACGACCGAGCATGCGGAGCACTTCTGGCCTTGCAGGCCAAAAGCGGAGCGCGCCACTCCCTGCGCCGCACGGTCGAGATCGGCCTTGCTGGTCACGTAGGCAGGGTTCTTGCCACCCATTTCGGCGATGACGGGCTTCATGTGGGGCAGCGTTGCCATATGACGGAAGATGCTCATGCCGGTCTTATGGGAGCCCGTGAATGCAACGCCGTCGATGCCGTTGTCGGTGGCAAGAAGGCGCCCCACCTCTCCATCGCCAAGCACGATGTTGAAAACACCTTCGGGCAATCCCGCCTTGCGAAGCGTTTCGGCAATCAGCAATCCGGTCAGCGCGCAACCCGGCGACGGCTTGTAGACCACCGCATTGCCTGTCAACAGCGCACCCGAGACCATGCCGATCGACAAGGCGAGCGGAAAGTTGAAAGGAGCGATGACCGCGAAGACGCCATAGGGCTTCATGACGCTGGTAGCGGTCTCGTTTTCGACCAACATGTTCATCGGCCGGACGAACCCGTTGTTCGCCTTCATCTCCGATGCGTAGTACTCGACCATGTCGAGGCATTCCTCGGCTTCGCCGACTGCCTCGAGGCGGGACTTTCCGATCTCGTACAGCGCCGCCAAACCAAGGTCATACTTCCGCTCCGCCAGCGCCTCTCGCCAGCGGGCGCCGAATGCAAGGCGATCGTCCAGCGTCGAACGGTTCCAGGCCTTCGCGCCGGCTCGGGCAGCCTGGATCGCCGACTTGACGTCTGACGGGGTTGAAGCCGGGAACTTGCCGAGAGAGATCTTCTTGTCGATCGGGCTCAGGATCTCTTTCCGAGCGCCAGTCGCAAACGGCGTCGACCACTCGCGACCCAGTGTGTTCTTCTCGAAATCCGGGATCATTGCGTCGAGGTGAGCGTGAACCGGGGAAAAATCCACTCCGATGTTCGAGTAGGTCACACGCGGGAGTTCAGCCATTTCAAGTTCCTCCGAAAATCGGTATTTAGTCCGATAATCAGGATTTGGCTTGCGAGTCAATCGAGGGGACCATAAAATGGGGATAATACCGAATTTCGGAATTTGCGAGGACATTTCCGGATTCGGGTTACTAACGGAGCCCGACCGATCGAGGGCGTGCGGCCGTTCGGCTATTCTACGGAGCCCCGGGCTCAAGGCGCGGCGGAATAACAAGGGACTGACCTTGCCCCTCATGTCTGTTTTGAACGATAACCTTCTTGCAGTTGCAATTGTCAGATCGGCGTAGGTGCCCTTGAATACGAAGTCGAAGAAGCCGAGCGCCAAGGACAGCCCCCTCGAGCGCTACATCTCGATCATGGAGACGGTCGCGCCGTTCGAGCATGGCCTGACGGCGATCGAACTCGAAACGACGCTTGGATTGCCCAAAACCACGATCAACAGGCTGCTGCATGCCTTGATCGAAAGCGGGATGATCACCGCCGAGAGCGTTCGCAATCGGACATACCGTCTCGGCGATCGCCTGCTGCAGCTGCTACAGATGTCTCCGGATAGCGGCTGGCTGACGACGCTCGCGCAGCGACCGCTTCAGGATTTGGCCGACCGCACCGGCCAGTCGGCGTTCCTGTCGAAGTTCGACGGTACCGAAGTGCGCTCGGTCACCTGCGTCGCGCCCGACACTCCGGTCCGGACCTATGTCATGCCGGGCATGGCCATGCCTGTAAATGCGACCGCTTCGGCCAAGGCGATCCTTGCGTTTCATCCGCAGGAGACCGTGAAGAGGATCCTGGCGACGGAGCTGCGCAGCTATACCGATCGGACGAAAACGAAGATCGCAGAGTTGACCAGGGAATTGGCCGAGGTTCGGGAGCAGGGTTACGCCATGGACCTGGCCGAGCATGTTCCGGGCCTGGGCTCGATCGCATTTCCGATAAGGCCGACGAGCGGTGAGGTTATATACGCGGTGGGACTTACGGGACCCTACGGTCAGATCATAGAGCAAAACTTCAAACAGCATTGCGCGGCGCTCGCAGAGGCCGCCCGGCGCATGGCGAAGCTGGCGCAGATGCAGGCCTACAACGGATCGGCTATGGCCGCGAAAAATGCCGCAGCGGATCAGCGACAGGGCGGTGCGTGAGAGGCCAGTCACTTGCGCGAAGAAACGTCGCGCTTTGAACCGAGAATGTAGTTTCGCGATCTCCGTCTCGACGGCCGCGAATGTCCGGCTCCACCCTCCGAAAACCACTCGATGGAAATCCTCGGGGTTGAAGGCCTCGCCCATTGCGTTCAGGGTTTGCTGCCCGGGTCGAATATCGCCTCACGCCCAAGGCTGCAGGCGCTGGAGACCGCCTTCTCGCGGATGTTCCGGACGAGGATGTGTTCGGCGTGATCCGCCACCTCGATCTTCCATGAGCTCGCCCGCCGCGGCTACGATGAAGCGGGCGTCGACAAAATCATGGGTGGAACATGCTCTCCTACTTCGAGCGACTTGGACGCTAATTCCCTCCATGGCAGCGCCCTAACGCAGCACTGCCCGCAGCTCAGCTTGAAGTGCACACAACGGCTCCAGGTAGAGCGCAACGAGATTGCTGACACCCACATGTGTCGCCGCAACGCCGACGTTCACGGCTGCGATCACCGTCCCGCGCACGGTCATCAACGGCACGGCGATCGAGCGCAATCCGAGCTCGACTTCCTGATCGATCAACGCGAACCCTTGCGTCCGCACCCGCCCTAACTCCGCAAGGATGGTGTCGGGGTCGGTCAAGGTATGAGCAGTCCGCGCCGGCAGGGCATGGGAAGATAGAAGATGTGCAGCGCGTTCCGGAGGCATGGCTGCCAGGAGCACGCGCCCCATGGAAGTGCAGTATGCCGGAAGCCGCGAGCCGGGCATCAGCGCGATCGACATCACCTTTCGCTGCGCCGCGCGCGCGACGTAAACGACGTCGGTGCCGTCCAGAATCGAGACGGACGAGCTTTCGCCGAGCCGCTCCGAAAGGTCATCCAGCAAAGGCTGCACCAGATGCGGCAGCGGCATGGTTGCCAGACAGGCTGTCCCGAGCCTCAACACGCGCGGAGTGAGCGTGAAGAACTTTCCGTCGTAGTCGGCGTAGCCGAGATGGGAAAGCGTAAGGAGACAGCGTCTGGCTGTCGCCCTGTCGAGACCGGACGCATTCGCGACGTCCGTGATCGACTGCCGTGGCCGTTCCACCGTGAACGTCTCTATGACGGACAACCCCTTGGCCAAGCCACCCATCGTGTCTCGTTCGGAAATGGGCATCCATTCACCTTGTGCGATATGTCAACAAACGAATGATATCGCACAAGCCAGCTTGCCGAAAGATCTCGTCTGCCGATACGTGTGGCGGCGAAATCGATCTTGGAGCCGGGAAAGGCTGGTTACGTGGACAAGACAATCGCGAGCCTCGCGGAAGCGGTGGCAGTCGTCGAAGACGGCATGACCGTCATGATCGGCGGCTTCGGCGGCGCAGGTGCTCCGATAGAGCTGATCCACGCCCTGATTGACCATTTTCGCGCTACCGGCGCCCCGAAAAACCTTACGATCGTCAACAACAATGCAGGGAACGGACGGATCGGCATCGCCGCCATGATCGACAATGGCATGGTCGCCAAGATGATCTGCTCGTTCCCGCGCTCGTCCGATCCGCGGGCATTCACCGAGCGGTATCTCGCCGGGAAAATCGCGCTCGAACTGGTTCCACAGGGGACCCTGGCCGAACGAATCCGCGCCGGTGGCGCGGGTATCCCGGCTTTCTACACGCCGACGAGCTACGGGACCGATCTCGCGGCCGGCAAGCCTGTGGCCGAGTTCGAGGGGCGCCACTATGTGCAGGAACGTTGGCTGAAGGCGGATGTGGCCCTCATCAAGGCGGAACTTGCCGACCCTCATGGTAACCTCACCTACAGGAAGGCGGCACGCAACTTCTCGCCGCTGATGGCGATGGCCGCACGCACGACCGTCGTTCAGGCGCGCCGGATCGTCCAGCCGGGTGCGATTGATCCCGAGCTGGTCGTGACGCCCGGGATCTTCGTGGACCAGGTGATCGAGGTCTCGAACCCGATGCAGGAAGAGGCGCTTATCCGCCAAGGGGTCGCATACGCATGACAGTCAAGCTGACCAACGCGCAGATTGCATGGCGCGCCGCGCAGGACATTGAGGACGGCGCTTATGTGAACCTCGGCATAGGCTTTCCCGAGATGGTGGCGAGCTTTCAGCCGCCTGGGCGTCGGGCGATCTTCCACACCGAAAACGGCATCCTCAATTTTGGCGAAGCCCCGGCGGCAGGCGACGAGGACTGGGATCTGATCAATGCGGGGAAGAAGGCGGTCACGCTCAATCCGGGCGCTTCGTTCTTCCACCATGCCGACAGCTTCGCGATGGTGCGCGGCGAACACCTCGACGTTGCCATTCTCGGCGCCTACGAGGTGGCCGAGACCGGTGACCTTGCGAACTGGAGCACAGGACCCAAGGGCATACCAGCGGTCGGTGGTGCCATGGATCTGGTGCACGGAGCAAAACGCGTGGCCGTCATCACCGATCACGTCACCAAGGACGGTCGTCCGAAACTGGTGAAAGCCTGCAGCCTTCCCCTGACCGGCGTGCGCTGCGTGACGAGGGTCTACACGAGCCTTGCGGTCATAGACATCATCGATTGTCGTTTCGTGCTGCGCGAGAAGCTGCTTGCGATGAGCTTCGATGAATTGAAGGCGCTGACCGGCGCAGAGCTTAAGGTCGATGGCGAAATCAAATCCTTGACGGCACCGGAGCTCTGAATGACCGAGGCCTTCATCTGCGACTACATCCGCACCCCGATCGGCAGGGTTGGCGGTTCGCTGTCCTCGGTCCGGACCGACGATCTCGGCGCAGTGCCGCTGCGAGCGCTGCGGCACCGCAATCCAGGCCTGGACTGGTTCGCAGTGGATGAGGTCATCTTTGGCTGCGCCAACCAGGCAGGCGAGGACAACCGCAATGTCGCGCGCATGTCATCGCTGTTGGCGGGACTGCCGATCGAAGTCCCCGGCAGCACGGTCAACCGCCTGTGCGGTTCTGGAATGGACGCCGTGGGCATCGCTGCACGGGCCATCAAGGCCGGCGAAGCCGACCTGATCATCGCCGGTGGCGTCGAATCCATGAGCCGCGCGCCGTTCGTGCTTCCGAAGGCGGGCGAAGCGTTTTCGCGCAATGCCGAGATTTACGACACCACGATCGGTTGGCGCTTCGTCAATCCATTGATGAAGAAGCAGTATGGCGTCGATTCGATGCCGGAGACGGGCGAAAACATTGCGGAAGCCTTCAAGGTCAGCCGCGCCGATCAGGATAGCTTCGCCGCACGCAGCCAGGCCAGGACCGCCGCCGCTCAGGAAAATGGCCGGCTGGCGCTGGAGATCACTCCGGTGACCGTACCCCAGCGCAAAGGCGATGCTATCGTGGTCGATCGCGACGAACATCCACGCACCGGAACGACAACCGAGTCGCTCGCCAAGCTTCCAGCGCCGTTCAAAAAGGAAGGTGGCACCGTCACAGCGGGCAACGCTTCTGGCGTGAACGACGGAGCGGCAGCGCTGATCATCGCGTCCGAAGCCTCCGTCAAGGCATTCGGGCTCACACCGATCGCCCGGATTCTGGGCGTCGCGACGGCCGGGGTTGCCCCACGGATCATGGGGATCGGCCCGGCTCCGGCGACACGCAAGCTTTGCGCGCGCCTCGGCATCGCGCCTTCGGACTTCGATATCATCGAGCTGAATGAAGCATTTGCCTCCCAAAGCATCGCCGTGCTCCGCGAACTCGGGATCCCCGAGGACGCGGAGCATGTGAACCCGAACGGCGGAGCGATCGCGCTCGGGCACCCGCTTGGGATGTCGGGCATTCGCATCACCGGCACTGCCGCGCTCGAGTTGCGGTCCCGAAAAGCACGACTGGCCCTGGCCACGATGTGCATCGGTGTCGGACAGGGTATCGCGATCGCTCTGGGCAGTGCGTAGCGGAGATGGTGCGACAGTCCGAGTCAGGCGGATTGCATCGATCCGCAGCAAAGCAGCCACGGGTATGGATCGGTTGACGTTTGTCAGCTTGTCGATTCGCTAACAGACCAGAGCTATGGCGAGCCGACAAAGATCGTGCCCTGGCTCGCCAAGTCATGGGAGATATCAATGACCTACGCGCAAAAAAGAAGCGCCGCACTAGGCGGCGCTTTCTTTTAATTGCTTAATTCCCCAAGAGGAAACTGGAGCGGGTGAAGCGATTCGAACGCTCGACCCCAACCTTGGCAAGGTTGTGCTCTACCCCTGAGCTACACCCGCTCGCGCGGCTTTGGGCCGCAAGCCGGGCCTATATGGCTGAAGAGCGCGGCGATTGCAACAGGGAAATCGCAGGCTTTTTTCAATGCGCCGGACGAGGCCGGCGGGCCGCCGGCGGGAGACGGAAGGATTCGGCGCCGCGTCGCGCGGCGGTCTTGTCTCGACCATGTCATTGGCCGTAAACGGCATGGCTGGAAACCAGCCGAAGACGAGAACCCCATGCCCAGGACCGAAGCCGAGCTCTTTGCCTTTCTTGCCGAACTCGGCATCGCCGTTTCGACGAAACGCCATCCGCCGCTCTATACGGTCGCCGATTCGCAGGCGCTGCGCGGCGAAATCGCCGGCGGCCACACCAAGAACCTGTTCCTGAAGGACAAGAAGGACGCCTTCTTCCTGGTCACGGTCGGCGAGGATGCTGTCGTCGACCTGAAGCAGATCCATCATGTGATCGGCGCCGCCGGCCGCGTTTCCTTCGGCAAGCCGGAGATGCTGATGGAGCTTCTGGGCGTCGCCCCGGGCGCAGTCACGGTGTTTGGCCTGATCAACGACACGCAGCACAGGGTCAGGGTCGTGCTCGACGAGGCGCTGATGCGGCATGCGGTGATCAACGCGCATCCGCTGACCAATGAGGCGACGACGTCGATCGCATCGGGCGACCTCGTCAGATTCGTCGAGGCAACCGGGCACGATGCTGCTATCTTGAAAGTCTCGGCATGATCGCCACATGGATGGCGAAACCGGTTTCCAACCAAGGACAGTGCGCCGATCCGCTGGCGCCACCGAAAGGGCGACGACATGAGTGACAACAATCCGTTTGGCGGCTCCTTTGGCAACAGCGGCGGCCAGTATGCCACGACGGTGCAGTATGGCGGCGGCGCGGAACCGCAGAAACCTGCGGCCGGCGCCGCCCCCGCCGGCGACGTCATCAAGGATACGACCACCGCGGCCTTTGCCGCCGATGTCATCCAGGAATCGCGCCGCCAGCCGGTGCTGGTGGATTTCTGGGCGCCGTGGTGCGGGCCGTGCAAGCAGCTGACGCCGCAACTGGAAAAGGCGGTCCGCGCCGCCGGCGGCAAGGTCAAGCTGGTCAAGATGAACATCGACGACCATCCCTCGATCGCCGGCCAGCTCGGCATCCAGTCCATTCCCGCGGTCATCGCCTTCAAGGACGGCCAGCCGGTCGATGGCTTCATGGGCGCCATCCCCGAGAGCCAGATCACCCAGTTCATCGACAAGGTCGGCGGCAAGGGCAATGGTGCGGCTGATGTAACCGAGGCGCTGGCGGCGGCGGCCGAGGCGCGCGCTGCCGGCGACGTGCAGACGGCGGCCGACATCTATGACGCCGTGCTCGAGCAGGCGCCGGAGACGATCGAGGCGATAGCGGGGCTAGGCGAATTGCTGTTCGAGGCCGGTGATACCGAAGGCGCCGAGGCGATGCTGGCGCGGGCGCCGCAGGCCAAGGCCGATGCGCCGCCGCTGGCCGCGCTGCGCGCCAGGATGACCTTGGCCGCGCAAGCGTCCGAACTCGGCAACCCGGCGGAGTTCGAGCGCCGGCTGGCTGAGAATCCCGGCGACCATCAGGCCCGCTTCGATCTGGCCATGGTCCAGAACGCCAGGGGCGAGCGCGATGCGGCCGCCGACAATCTCCTGGCCATCATCAAGGCTGACCGCGGCTGGAACGAGGACGGCGCCAAGGCGCAATTGCTGCGCTTCTTCGAGGCCTGGGGCATGACCGACGAGGCGACGCTTGCCGCGCGGCGCAAATTGTCGTCGCTGCTGTTTTCCTGAGCCGGCGCGGCCGAATGGTCGCGCGGGGCTTGCACCCGGCGCCGGCCGCGCCAGATAGGACGAATCCGGCCCGCCTTTCCCTCGGGAAGCCAACAACCCCGGGCAGCGACAGGCGGATCGCGGCATGGAGGCGCTTCCCAGGCGAAGCGATCGGAGGAACGAGGTGCAAGCGGGAAACGCTCACTACCGGCTCGCCAGGGATCTGCCGTCGACCATCCCGGTCTTTCCGCTCGAGGGCGCGCTTCTGCTGCCGGGCGGCCGCATGCCGCTCAACATCTTCGAGCCGCGCTACCTGCAGATGGTCGACGAGGCGATCGCCGGCTCACGGCTGATCGGCGTCATCCAGCCCAGCCTCGACGGCGCCTTGCGCGACGATGGCGAGCCGGAACTCTGCAATGTCGGCTGCGCCGGCCGCATCATAGCGCTTTCCGAGACCGGCGACGGCCGCTACCTGATTTCGCTGCAGGGTGTGTGCCGGTTCCGTGTCACCCATGAGCTGACGGTCAAGACGCCGTTCCGCCAAGGCAAGATCGCCCCCTTTCTCGCCGATCTCGACGACGACCAGGCGGCCGCCGAGGTCGACCGGCCGGCGCTGCTGCGGGCGTTCCGCTCCTATCTGCAGGCCAACGACCTGGAGGCCGACTGGGAAAGCGTCAGCCGGGCCGAAAACGCCATGCTGGTCAACGCGCTGTCGATGATGGCGCCCTATGGACCGGCCGAGAAGCAGGCGCTGCTCGAAGCGGCCGATCTCAAGACCCGCGCCGAAACGCTGATCGCCATCACCGAAATGGCGCTGGCGCGCGAGAACGAGGATTTTGGCTCGAGCCTGCAGTAGGATGTTGAGAGAGGACACGATGGCGGCGGATGGGCGTGACGGAAAGAGAGCGAATGTCGACCCCAGGATGCTGGAGCTGCTGGCTTGCCCGCTGACCAAGGGCCCGCTGGCCTGGGATCCCGAGCGCGGCGAACTGATCTCGCGGGTCGCCAAGCTCGCCTATCCCGTGCGCGACGGCATCCCGATCATGCTGCCTTCGGAGGCACGGAGCATCTCGGCGGAAGACGTGCTGCCGCCACGGCTGGGCGGGCCGGCCGGCTCGACGTGAAAATTATCAAGGTCGGCATTCTACGGCGCCCCCCTACTGAAAATTGCGCCCCCTGGGCATGACCTTTTCCGCCTTGTCCGACAGCCTTGCGATGTCCTGCCCGGCCGGCACGGCTGGCGCTGCCTCTTCCAGCAGCACCGTCAGCCAGGGCGTCAGATCCTCGATCTTCTCGGCGACGATGTGGACGACATCCGATTCCGACTGCAATTTGCCGGTGACCTTGACGAAGCGCGCGCCCATGACGATGGGCCGGAAGCGGTCGAAGGTCCGCTGCCAGAAGATGACGTTGGCAACGGCCTCGTCATCCTCCAGCGTCAGGAAGACCGCATTGCCCTTGCCGGGGCGCTGCCGCACCAGAACGAGCCCGGCGACCGAGACGCGCCGTCCGTCCCGCACCGAGCACAGCCTGGCATTGGGCGTCACGCCGGCCCGGTCGAGCCGTTCGCGCAGGAAGGCGACCGGGTGCGCCTTCAAGGACAGGCCAAGCGAGCGGTAATCGTGGATGACATGCTCGCCGAGCGGCATTTTCGGCAGCTTCGTCTCCGGCTCCAGCTCGCGTAGCCGCAGCGCCGGCCGGTCGAAAAGCGGCAGCTTTTCGGCGGCACTCTTGCCGTCGAGGGCGCGCACCGCCCAAAGCGCGGCGCGGCGGTCGAGGCCGAGCGAGCGGAAGGCATCGGCCTGCGCCAGTCTTTCGATCTCGGCGACATCGAGGCCGGAGCGCAGCCAGACATCCCGCACGGATGCGTAGCCTGAACCGCGCCACTCGACGAAGGCGTCCATGCGCTCCTTGGAAAGTCCCTTGATCTGCCTGAAGCCGAGCCGCACCGCGTGCTGCGTCGCGATGACGCCGCGCATGTCGGCATGGCGCGGCAGGATGCGGGCCGGGTCGAAAGCCGCCTGTTCCAGCGTGCAGTCCCAGACGGAGAAATTGACGTCGACCTCGCGGATTTCGACGCCATGGTCGCGCGCGTCGCGCACCAATTGCGCCGGCTGGTAAAACCCCATCGGCTGTGAATTCAGGATCGCGGCGCAGAACACGTCGGGATAGAAGGTCTTGAACCAGCAGGAGGCATAGACCAGCAGCGCGAAGGAGGCGGCATGGCTTTCGGGAAAGCCGTATTCGCCAAAACCCTCGATCTGCTTGAAACAGCGTTCGGCGAAATCCCGGGTGTAGCCCTTGCCGACCATGCCGTCGATCATGCGCCGGCGGTAATTGCCGATCGTGCCGGTGCGCTTGAAGGTGGCCATGGCGCGGCGCAACTCGTCGGCCTCGCCCGGCTTGAAGCCACCGGCCACGATGGCGATGTTCATCGCCTGTTCCTGGAACAGAGGAACGCCCAACGTCTTGTGGAGGATCGCCTCCAGCTCCGGTTTCTGATACTCGGGCTGCTCCTTGCCTTGCCGGCGGCGCAGATAGGGGTGGACCATGTCGCCCTGGATCGGGCCGGGCCGCACGATCGCCACCTCGATGACAAGGTCATAGAATTCTTTTGGCTTGAGACGCGGCAGCATCGACATCTGCGCGCGCGATTCGATCTGGAAGACGCCGATCGTGTCGGCGCGACCGATCATCTTATAGACCGGCTTCGCCTCTTCCGGCAGGGTGGCAAGGACATAGGGCTGCCCGTAAGGGTCTCGCGCCTGCGGATAATGGTCCGTCAGCAGAGTGAAGGCGCGCTTCAGGCAGGTCAGCATGCCGAGCGCCAGCACGTCGACCTTGAGGATCTTGACCGCGTCGAGATCGTCCTTGTCCCACTCGACCATCTTGCGTTCCTCCATCGCCGTCTTGACGATGGGCACGATCTCGTCGAGCCGGTCCCTGGTGATGACGAAGCCGCCGACATGCTGGGAGAGGTGACGGGGAAAGCCCATGATCTCGTTGGCGCGCTCCATCACGTGCCGCGATATGGGATCGGCGCGGTCGAGGCCGCCGGCCCGGGCTTCCTTCTCGCCGAGCTCGGAGGTCGACCAGCCCCAGATCGAGCCGGAGAGCGATGCCCTGACATCCTCGGACAGGCCCATCGCCTTCGACACTTCGCGCAGCGCCGAGCGGCCGCGATAGCTGATGACGGCGGCGGCCAGCGCGGTGCGCTTGGAGCTGTATTTCTCGTAGATATATTGGATGACCGTCTCGCGCTTCTCATGCTCGAAATCGACGTCGATGTCGGGCGGCTCGTTCCTCTCCTCGGAAATGAAGCGTTCGAACAGCGTGTCGATTCGCTCCGGCCCGACCTCGGTGATGCCGAGGCAGAAGCAGACGACCGAATTGGCGGCCGAACCGCGCCCCTGGCAGAGAATATCCTGGCTGCGGGCGAATTTGACGATGTCGTGGACGGTCAGGAAATAACGGGCATAGTTCAGGCGCTCGATAAGGGCGAGCTCTTCCTCGATGCGCCTCGTCACCGATTGCGGCACGCCCGAGGGATAGCGCCTGGCCGCCCCCTCCCGCGCCAACCTTTCCAGCTCCGCCTGCGGGCCGAGCCCTGATTGCGTCGGCTCGTCGGGGTAATTGTACTGAAGGTCGCTGAGCGAGAAGGTCAGCTCCTGCGCGAAGCGCAGCGTTTCGGCCAGTGCCTCCGGGTGCCTGCGGAACAGGCGCGCCATCTCCAGCGGCGGCTTCAGATGGCGCTCGGCATTCGCCGTGAGTTCCAGCCCGACCTCCGAAACGGGAATGTTGAGGCGAATCGCGGTCAGCACGTCCTGCAGCGGGCGCCGCTCGGCCGTGTGGTAGAGGACGTCGTTGGTCGCCATCAAGGGCAGGCCGGCCAGCTCCGCCATCGCCGCCGCCTGCTCGATCCTGAAGCGGTCGTTTCCCGCATAATCGGGCGAAACGCCAAGCCGCAGGTTTTTACCGAAACGGTCCTTGAGCTCGCCAAGCAGGGCTAGTGTGCCCTCGGCCCCCGCCGCCAGGTCGGGCAGGACCGCCAGCGACATCAGATCCCCCCATTCGAGAAGGTCGTCGCGCCGCAGAAGGGTCGCGCCCTTTTCGTTCTCCTCGCGCAGATTGGCTTGCGTGAGCATGCGGCACAGATGCCCCCAGCCCTTGCGGTTCTGCGGATAGGCGAGAATATCAGGCGTGTCGTCGCAAAAAACCAGCCGGCTGCCGGGGTGGTAGGCAAGCGTCTCGACCTTGGCCTGCTGCCAGGCGCGCACCACGCCCGCCACCGTGTTGCGGTCGGCGAGCCCGATCGCGGAGAACCCCATGAGCTTGGCCGCGACCACCAGCTCCTCCGGCTTGGAGGCGCCGCGCAGGAACGAGAAATTCGACTGGATGCCGAATTCCGCATAGGGAATGGCGGTCAGCGCGTTCATGCGAAGACCCCGTGCAGGAACCAGCGCGGCGGGATTTCAGAGCCGCCATAGAGACCTTGCCGGTAGAGCCAGTAGCGGCGGCCGTCGGCATCCTCGATGCGGAAATAGTCGCGTGTCGACGCCGCTTCGTCGCTCGAAAATTCACGCCACCATTCCGGCGCGATGCGTTCAGGGCCTTCGGCGCGGGCAACCCTGTAGAGCGCTCGCCGCCAGCGGAAATTCAGCGGCGGTCCCTCGGGCATTTCGGTGGCCGGCACCTCGATCGGCTCGGGCGAGCGGAAAAGCCGGATCGGCCGCTCCGGCGGGAAGATGGTCATCGGCGCCTGCATCCTGTCCGGTTTCTTCGGCGGCGTGGTGCGGCGCGGGGTTTCCGTGAAGGGGATGGTGGCGACGGCACGCTCGGGCAGATGGCTTTCCACGACGACCGGCTTGAGAACCGCCCCCTCGCCGAGCCGGGCGCGGATGCGGTCGGCGAACAGCGCGATATCGGCGCCGTCGTCGGTCGTTTCGCCTGTCAGGTCGGCCTGCGGCATGTCGAAGGCCGCCGCCGCCAGCACCGAAAGCCGCACCAGGTCGAAGCCATAGCCGGCATCGATATGCTGCTCGAGGGCGGCCAGCCGCTCATGGAACAATTTCTGGATCAGCCGGGGTTCGCGCATCGGTCGCGACGTACCGAGCGCGATGCGGCTGACGGCGCCGTCGACGCGGAACAAGAGCAGCGCCAGGCTTCTCGCGCCTTCGCCGCGCCGCTCGAGGTCGATCTTCAGGGTCGTCGCCAGCATGCCCACCAGCCGTTCTATGTCCTCTGTCAGCGTGACGGGCTCGGCCAAATGGCGTTCGACCGAAAGCGGCGCGACGGGCAGGCGCGGCGACACCGCCTCGTCGAGACGGCCGAGCGCCTGGTCGAGGCGCAAGAGCAGGGAGGCACCGAAGCGGCGGGCGAGCGGCGCGCGCGGCGCGGCCATGACCGCGCCCGCCGTGCGCAGGCCCACACTTTCCAGGCTGGCGCGGGTTTCCGGCGCGATGCGCAGCGCCGCCAGCGGCAAGGCCGCCAGAAGCTTTTCCTCCTCGCCGCCGGCAACGATGCGGTCGCCGCAGAACCGCGCCGCCGCCCAGGCGGCGCCGGGTGTCGCGGCAAGGCCGGCACGGACGTCGAAGCCCTGATGGAAGAAGCGCGACAGGATCTCGTCCAGCATGGCGCGTTCGCCGCCGAAAAGATGGGTGCAGCCGGTGACGTCGAGGAACAGGCCGTCGGTCCCGTCGAGCGCCACCAGCGGGGTATAGCGGTCGCACCAGTCCGCAAGGCCTTCGAGCAGGCGCCGGTCGGCTTCGGCATCGGCCTCCATTATGTCGATCGACGGATGCATGGCGCGCGCATCGGCGATGCCCATGCCGGGCTTCAGATGCAGCGCCTCAGCCCGCTCGTCGAGGGCTAAGATGCGCTGCGCGTTGCTGTCGCGATGGCTGATCACCAGCGGCCGGTGATCCGACGGTCGGGAACGCCAGGACCGCCCCAGGCGCTGCCGCAGGATCCGTTCGGCCGCGAGATAGGGAAACCACAGGGACAGGATTCTTTGCTCGTTCTTCCCCAATCCGTCTTTCATCGAATATGCGTTCATCGGGGTTCCACTCCAATATGAATTGTCCTGGCAGGGCCGTGCGGCTCTTGCCGATGCTGATGGTGAAGGCGGGGCGGCCGATCGAGCCGGCAAGCGGCCCGGCGACCGTGTCGCGCGGCCCTGCCGGCGCCGGCGAGACGATGAGGCGGACGGGCGCCGCCGTCGGTTCGGGTTCGGCCGCCTGCCGCAGCAGGAAGACCGGCCGGCCGGCGCTCTGCGCGCGGGCGTGCAGCCGGCGCGTCGCGGTCAGGTCCAGCCGCTGCGGATTGCCGCGGACTTCAAGGATGACGGCGGCGAGCGCCGTCATGCGGGCCGCCTCCTCGGCGACCCACAGCGCATCGGCGAGCCTTGGCGCCTCGGAAAACAGCAATTGCTCCGGCTCGATGCCGAAGGCGGCGTGAAGGCCCCGGGCATAGGGAAAACCCGCCTCCCGAAAAACCTCCTGGGTGCCGATCCACAGCACCGGCAATCGCGGCCCTTGCTTGAGGATCAGACTGGGCTTGAGAATCAGGCTGGCGAGCGACAGGGCGAAGCCGGCGACCGCTCCGGCATCGCGGGTCTCGATGCCATGGATTTCGCTCAAGGCCGCTTTCGGCAGGCCGCCGCCCAAATCGCCGCCCCAATCGCCACCGAGGGCGGCATCGAGCCGGCCGATGCCGGTGCGCAGGAAAGCATCCGGCCTGGCTACGGCGATGCCGCGCCGGACCACGGTGCGGTCCGCGGCGGCCATGCCGGCGTCGGAAACCGCGCCGGCCGGCGCCTGCAGGCGCTCGGGCAGCGTTCCCTCGATCTTCGCGATCTGGCGGCGCAGGGCAAAAACAGTCTCCCGCGCCACGGCGCTCATCGCCATGACGGTCAGTGTCCACTCACAATTGTTCCTGTTATGTTCTTAATAGATTCCAGAGGCGACCCAAAGAGTCAAGCAGACGCATGGGGGAATTTATTCCTCTCCGATAAGAGGGCCAACATTGGTCGGACAGCCGGCCGCGCCTCAAGCCATGCGAAACGGCTCCCGGTGCCGTAAGCAATCCTGGGGTTGGCCGCCGCGTCATTTGCCGATTGTGGCCCAAAAGCCTATATGCCGGGATCAAAGGACAAAGCATGGCCCGCATCTACAAGACCCGCGTTTGGCACGACCAGCTTTCGCCGTCGATGGACGAGATCGAGTTCCTGGCGCTGGAGGCATACGCCCATCTGCCCGAGGATTTTCGCAAGCTGACCGGCGAGATCGTCATCCAGATCGCCGAATTCCCGACCGACGAGATCATGGACGACCTGTCGCTGGAAACGCCCTTCGACCTGCTCGGCCTGTTCGAGGGACGCGGCATCGCCGAGCGCTGGAACCCGCAGACCGGCGAAGGCCCGAACCGCATCACGCTCTATCGCCGCGCCATCCTCGACTACTGGGCCGAGAACGAGGAGACTTTGGGCGACATCGTCACCCATGTGCTGATCCACGAGATCGGCCACCATTTCGGCCTCTCGGACGACGATATGGAGAAGATCGAAGAGGCAGCCGAGTGACCGGTTCTACGTCAGGCCGTTATTTCACAATGAGTGTGACGAAATGTTTTAATACGTTCTGCACAGTCTGCTCCCCGGTATGTCCTGCCACTGCCCATTGCGCAAAATGTCCATCAATGTACATGCGTGCGAGCCCGTAGACGAGCGCCCTCGCGGCTATCTGGGTCTCTGCCATGTCGTCCGACCGGAGCATGTTTCGCCGCTGTGCTTCTGCCATTGACGCTTCCATCAGCGAACGCACCGCTTCATTATCGTGACGCAGCGACTCCGAAGCATCCCAATCAATAAGATTGCGTGTCGAGATGATCTGGAAGTGGGTGGGGTTTCGAATTGCCCAGCGCAAATAGGCGATTCCAACAGCGGCAAAGCGTTCGATCGGATCGTCCGTCGCAACCTTCTCGACCGCATTCGTGATCTCCGAGCGGAATCGGCTCATTGCCTGCTCCGCGACAGCCGTCATCAACGCGGTCTTGTTGCTGAAGTGACGGAATGGCGCGCCAGGGGAAACGCCGGCACGTTTTGCGGCTTCGCGCACGCTCACATTGTCGGGGCCGCCTTCCTCGACCAGTTGAACCGCGGCATCGATCAGGACCTCCCGCAAATTGCCATGGTGGTAACCAGTGCGATGAGGCGCCTCGGCTTTTGCCATCTCTTTCCCTTCGTTTCGTGGAGCAACTCCCCGCCTCTGTAGCATGATTCCGCGACTTATGTAATCGCCGTTTACAATTCCGGCCAGAGGATGTAAGCAGTGATTACAGACGGGATCGGAACAGGCCTACGGTCTTCGCGGCTCCCGAACTCCCAGCTGAGGAGACGAACATGCTCGCCAGAACAGCCCCACCCCGCCCGCAATCGGTCATTTCGCATCAGAGTCCAGCCGAAGAACTTCAGCAGGAGAATTTCGCGATTGTTCAGTCGAGCGCGACTGTGCCCAGCCTCACGCTTTATCGGCTTGCCGCCGTCGCCGGGATGGGAAGCGCGCTTATTCTTCTGGTCAACGCGGCTAAACGCAGCTCGCTCATCGCGACCACCGATCTGACGCAACTTCTCGCACCAGTCGCCGAGATATTGGCACTTGGCCTCGTCGTAGGCCTGTTTCTTGCGTTTGGCCGGCGCGCGGGGCTGTTCGGCACTATCGCGTTTGTCATCAACTTCGTTGCGTTGGCAAGTTTGGTAGGCGTGGAAGCAGTGATCAATCTGGTATTTTCGAAGCTTCCGCTCACAACCATCGTCGAGCTGCGAGCCGGACCGCTCGGTCTGGCTCTGGTCGCCAGTTCGGTTCTTTTTCTGGTTGGAACGCTCGCGTTTGTAATCTCTCTCGCCGTTGCAAGAGGCGTGCCGCGCATTCCTCTCGCTCTTTATCTCATTGGCGCGGTGCCGATCGCGCTTCGTGCGTTCGTTCCGGAGCTGGCTCTTGACCTGGGCTTGGCGATGCTTGCGGCATCGATCGCCTGGCTGGCGGCGTGGCTGTGGATGCGAGGGGCTACCAGTCGCTGAGCTTGGTGTCCGGCCCGTATTCCTGGCCCTCGACATCCTTCACCACGGCCTGGCCGCAGCGCATGGTCTTGGTCTTCTTGTCGTAGGCGTAGGTGGGGGAGCCGAACAGGTGCCAGCCCTTGTTCAGCGCCGCCGTCACCTTGTGACAGAAGCTGGCGTCGTCCGGAGCGGTGAGAAAGCGGTAGAGTTTCATCATTCAATTCCTGTCGTCAGTCCATCGCCCGCGATCGGCAATCCAACACGGCACATCATGCGCCGACGGCCGCCGCCTTCGCCAGCAGTTTTTCGGCCTGCGCAAGGTGCAGCCGTTCGACCATCCTTCCCTCCAGCGCAATCACGTTCTTGCCGGCATTTTCCGGAAGCGCAAAGGCCTCCTTCACCGCGCGGGCCTTGGCCACCGCCTCCGCCGATGGCGCAAAGGCACGGTTCGCCGCCTCGATCTGGGCGGGATGGATGAGCGTCTTACCGTCGAAGCCCATGGCGGCCGCTTCCGTGCATTCGCGGCTGAAAGCATCGAGCGCGCGAAAATCGTTGAAGACGCCGTCGACGATATCGAGATCGCCGGCACGCGCCGCCAGCACCATCTGCATCAGCCACGGCAGGAGATAACGCCGGTCCGACGTCGCCATAATGCCGGTGTCCTTGGTCAGGTCATTCGTTCCGGCAACGAAACAATCAAGCCGCGAGGCAGGATCGCGGCCAAGTTCGGCGATGGCGCCGACATTGAGCACGGCCTTCGGCGTCTCGATCATCGCCCATAGTTTCACGCTGTCGGGGGCGGAATTGTCGTCGAGCACGTCACCCGCCTCGAGCACGTCGCGGGGCGTGTCGACCTTGGCCAGCAGGATGCCGTCCGGCTCCGCCTTGGCCGCCGCCAGCAGGTCGGCGCCGCCCCATTCGCTCGAGAGCGCATTGATGCGCACCACCATCTCGCAGCGCCGGCCACTATGGTTGGTATCAGGACGATTGCTGAAGATGCCGGCCAGTTTTTCGCGCGCCGCGACCTTCTCGGCCGGGGCGACGGCATCCTCCAGGTCGATGATGACGGTATCGCAGGCAAGCTGCGCCATCTTGGCCAGCGCCTTGTCGTTCGAGGCCGGGACATAGAGCACCGAGCGGCGCGGGCGGTAGGGATCGGTCGTCATGCCAAATCTATGCCGCCTGCCGCGGGTTGAGGCAAGGGAGCAGGCGGCCTCGCGCGGTGCTCTACCGGGGGCACCGGCATGGGGCTCGGCATCGTGCTGGCCCTCCTGAAAGCGCAGGATGGCACGATCAGGCTGGTTGACTCCGAGCGCGGCACGCGCTTCGAGATTGTTTTGCCGGTCGCGTAAGGACGCCGGCAGCGATCGGAGAAAAAAGTGCGCTACGACATCATCCTCATCGGCGGAGCCATCGTCGGCTCCTCGATCGCCTATTATCTGCGCGAGGAGGGCTTTTCCGGCTCGATCGCGCTGGTCGAGCGCGACCCGCAATTTTCCCACGCGGCGACGACGCTATCCATGGCCTCGATCCGCCAGCAATTCTCCATTCCGGAAAATATCCGCCTGTCGCAATTCACGCTGAAACTGTTCCGGCGGCTGAAGGAAGAATTCGGCACGGACGCCGACATCGGTTTTCGCGAGGGCGGCTATCTTATTCTCGCCGGCGAGGCCGGGCTGCCGATCCTCAGGGCCAACCACGAGGCACAGCTTGCCGAAGGCGCCGACATTTTGCTGGAGGACGCCGAACAGCTCGTGCGCCGTTTTCCATGGCTGTCGGCCGAGGGCATCACCGCCGGCGCCTATGGCCGCAGCGGCGAGGGCTGGTTCGACGCGCATGCGATGCTGATGCTGTTCCGCAAGGCGTTGCGTGAGAAGAAGATCGACTTCATCAATGCTTCGGTCACCGGCATCGAGCGGCAGGGTGACCGCGTTACCGGCGTCAGCCTCGACAATGGCGAACGGCTCGAGGCCGGCATCCTTGTCAATGCCGCAGGGCCGAATGCGGGCAAGGTCGCCGCACTCGCCGGGCTGGCGCTGCCGGTCGAGCCGCGCAAGCGCAACGTCTTCGTCTTCGAGGCGCGCGAGAAATATGCCGACATGCCGCTGCTGGTCGACCCGTCCGGCATCTATGTCAGGCCGGAAGGCTCGGTCTATCTCACCGGCGGCGCCGAGCCGGAGGAGGGCGACGGCCCGGCCGATCCCGCCGATTTCGACGTCGACTGGCCGCTGTTCGAAGAGGTGATCTGGCCGGTGCTGGCGACCCGCATCCCGGCCTTCGAGGCGATCAAGCCGACGCGCGCCTGGGCCGGTCATTACGACTACAACACGCTCGACCAGAACGCGGTGATCGGCCCGCATCCCGAAGTCGGCAATTTCCTCTTCGCCAACGGCTTTTCCGGCCACGGCCTGCAGCAGGCGCCCGCCGTGGGCAAGGCGCTGGCCGAGCTGATCGTCCATGGTGGCTACCGCACGATCGATTGCTCCCCCTTTGGCTACGAACGCGTTGCCGAAGGGCGGGCGTTCCGCGAGTTGAATGTGATTTGAGCCGAGTCAAGGTCCCTCTTTGACGCTGACATCAAAAGGCTCTGCACCGCCACCAGTCGGCTAAGCCGCCACTCGGCTTCCCGCACCCAAATACGCCTGTAGCCAGCCCAGCACGCGTCCCCAGCCCTCGGCATGTTCGGCCGCCGCTTCGGCCAGCCCGGCAAAGCCGCCATGGCAGATGGTGAGGCGCGTGCCCGCGGCGGTTGGTTCCAGCAGCCAGGCGACCGTCGTTTGCCGGCGGCCAAGCGTCGGATGGTCCCAGGCATAGGCCCTTGTCTGCACGATCCGGCGCGGCACCTCGATATCGAGGAATTCCCCGTTGGCCGGCAATTCCCTGCCGTCGGCTCCACGGACCGTGACGGTCCAGCGGCCGCCGGCGCGAAGGTCTGCAGACCAATCGACCATCCGGTAGGTGTCGGCGGATCCCCACCATTGTTCGACCTCGTCCGTGATCAGCGCGCGGAAGACGCGCTCGGCCGGCGCGCCGATTTCGGCCTGGGCCATCACCGTCTCGCCATTGGTCATGCTCTGCACGGCTGAACTTGGCATAGGGACATGCAACATCGATGCCTCCGGAGGATTGTTTCGGCTGAGAAGCGATGCCTTTTCAGCCTTTCGACGCGGGCCGAGACAGGCCCTGCCCGGTTTCGAGCAGGCTTTTCAGGCTCGACAGGACGAGCGGCCAGCCCTTGCCGACATGCTCCAGCAGCTTGTGCGGGCCGTCGGCCGCATGGGTGACGGCAAGCTTCATCATGTCGCCCTCCTGCTCGATGACGAAGCTGCAGGTGGTGTAGCCGTCGGCCTTGACGTCCGGCATGAACTCATTGCGCCATTTGATCACCAGGCGCCTTGGCGGATCGACTTCGAGGATCTCGCCGCTGTCGGTCACCCGGCCGTCGGCATAGACCATCTTCCACGCCGAGCCCTTTCTCCAGTCGCTCTGCATATGGGCGCCGAGAAAATATTGCTCGTGGAATTCCGGTTCGGTCAGCGCCTGCCAAAGCTTGTCGGGCGTGGTGCGGATGTAGGTCACATAAACGAAGGCGTTGCTCATCAGTCTTCCCTTTCGAGGCGTCTCTTCAGATCGCCGAGGGCGGAGAGCCGCCCCCGCTCGAATTTGCCGATCCAGCGCTCGGCGATCTCGTTGATCGGAACCGGGTTGAGGTAGTGCTCCTTCTCGCGCCCCTTGCGGATTGTGGTGACAAGGTTCGCCTCCTCGAGGATCGCCAGGTGCTTGGTCACCGCCTGGCGGGTCATATCCATCTCAGCGCACAGCCCGTTCAGCGTCTGCCCGTTCCTGTCATGAAGGCTGTCCAGCAATTGCCGGCGGGTCGGGTCGGCCAAAGCGCGAAAGACGGCGTCCATGCTCATGGCTCTAATATGCAACCATTTGGTTGCATGTCAAGGCGACATGTCATGCCAACGGCTGCTGAATCCGGCCACAGGAGAAAAATGTCAGCGCGTGCGGGAGAACCAGAAGGCGTCGGCCATGCGCATCATGCCGATGCGCTCGTAGAAGCCGGCGGCGTCGGGCACGGAAACCAGGCTGATGGCGACGGACGGGCCGAGCTGCCGCCGCGCCTCGTCCATCAGTCCCTTGCCGATGCCGAGCCCCTGCGCCGATCCGGAAACGGCGAGATCGGAGATGTAGCAGACCCAGGAGAAGTCCGTCACGGCCCTGATGACGCCGACCAGCGGCTTGCCTTCGGTATCCAGCCGCGCGGTCAGCACCAGATTGGCGCCCGACAGCATCGCCCGCAGCCTGTCGGCATCGTCGACGGGACGGATCTCGCCAAGGCCGGAGTCCACCAGCACGCGGCGGAATTCGGCGACGTCGAGCGCGGGTTCGCGTGCATAGAGGATTTTTTCAGCCATCACAGCCAGACTGCACCATCGGGCCGCGAATTCGAAGCCGTTTGTGCGGCACCCCGTGCCGACGCGCGCGAACACCTGCCTTTTATTTGTCGCCGGCTTTGTGTAAACCGGGCGCCAGCAATCCCCCGCAATGCCAGGAAGACGGGCAAAGACCATGGAAAAATTCACCAAGCTCACCGGCGTCGCCGCGCCCATGCCGATCGTTAACGTCGACACCGACATGATCATCCCCAAGGACTATCTCAAGACGATCAAGCGCACCGGGCTCGGCAGCGGCCTGTTCGCCGAGATGCGCTACAAGGACGACGGTTCGGAGAATCCGGATTTCGTGCTCAACAAGCCGGCCTACCGCAAGGCGCAGATCCTCGTCGCCGGCGACAATTTCGGCTGCGGCTCCTCGCGCGAGCACGCGCCGTGGGCGCTGCTCGATTTCGGCATACGCTGCGTCATCTCGACCTCCTTCGCCGACATCTTCTACAACAACTGCTTCAAGAACGGCGTGCTGCCCATCACCGTCAGCTCCGAGGATCTCGACAAGCTGATGGACGATGCTTCGCGCGGCTCCAACGCCACTCTGTCGATCGACCTCGAGGCCAAGGAGATTCGCGGGCCCGACGGCGGCGTGGTCAAGTTCGACCTCGACGACTTCAAGCGTCATTGCCTGCTGAACGGCCTCGACGACATCGGCCTGACCATGGAGAAGGCCGGTGCCATCGCTTCGTTCGAGAAGAAGAACGCCGAGCTACGCCCCTGGGCCTGAACGGCGCGGCTGACGACATCGGCCCGGCCGTCGCTGGCCGGGTTTGCGGCAGCTGAAGGAGGAACAGTCATGACACGCCCGCTTCTTGCCAGTGCCTGCGCCCTGGCCATGACCGTGGCGACGCTGGCCGGCGCGCATGCGCAGGCCGAGACGGGGCAGCAGCCACCGGCAGCAAGCGAGACGCCGGCCACGGATCAGGGAGCCGCCGACGTTTCCGACGACGACAAACAGGCGCCGGTGCCGTTCGAGGGCGGCCAGTTCACCATCACCCAGCAGGAACAGTATGGCGAGAAGGTGCTTGCCTATGACGGCAAGCATCTGGCCAGCAATTACGACGTCTTCTTCGACAAGATCGTCGAGGTCGGCGGCGTCAAGGTGGCGCTGTTCGACGTCGGCGACGGAGGCAATCAGTGCGGGCCGGCGACGGTGATCGTCTGGAAACCGGAAGGCGCGGAGATCCAGAGCACCACCGTCGAGCAGGACGAGTGCGGCGCCCCGCCCACGGCCGTCTCCGACAGCGCCATCTATTTCGTGCCTTATCTCCTGCCCGGCGATTCGAAGCCGGCATTGCAATGGTCGCCGACATCGGGGCTGACGATCGCGGGCAATCTGACCTACATGCCCGAACCCGGCACCGACTGGAAGGACATCGATCCGTCGAAATACGACAACATCATCGACGCCTTCCACAATGAGGCCGTCTACAAGGCGGCCGAGACGCTGCTCGGCAAGGAGATGCCCGACATGGCGACCAGCCTGCTGGTCGGTGGCGGCACAGAAAAGACCGCGTCCGGCGCCTTCTACGCCAGCGGCTGCGTGCCGCACGATTGCGGCGGCAATGACGGCTTCATGGCGGTCGACCCGGGCCAGCACAAGCTCTATTTCGCCCGCCGCGGCGAGAACGGCCAGCCGGACGCCAAGCCCCCGGTGAAGACCTGGCCGGCCGACGTGAAGGCCGCGCTCGACAAGGCGATGGGCGCGCCGAATTAGAGCAATTCCGGGAAACGGTTTTCAGTCCGGAATTGCGCACCGGTGGCGGGCCAGCACCCCCCTCTGTCCTGCCGGACATCTCCCCCTCAAGGGGGGAGATTGACAGTTTCGGCGCCCCGCTCACTTGGCTACGTTGGGAAATTGGCGAAGGCAGAGGTGACGGCCGATCTCCCCCCCTTGAGGGGGAGATGCCCGGTAGGGCAGAGGGGGGCAGTGCCCCGCCAACATCACCAGTTTTTGCTGTCGCGCTCTAAATATGCAGCGCGTGTCCCAGCGCCTTCAGGGCCGCTTCCTGGAAGCCTTCGCCCTGTGTCGGATGGGCATGGATGGTGCCGGCGATGTCCTCCAGCCGCGCGCCCATTTCGAGCGCCAGGCCGAAGGCCGTCGACAGTTCCGACACGCTTTGCCCGACCGCCTGGATGCCTAGCACAAGATGATTGTCCGCGCGGGCGACGACGCGGACAAAGCCATCCTCGCCAATCCTGGTCATCGCGCGGCCATTGGCGGCGAAGGGAAACATCCCGACCTTGATTTCCCCGCCGAGCGCCTTGGCCTCTTCGGGCGACAGGCCGACGGTGACCAGCTCCGGATCGGTGAAGCAGACGGCGGGGATAGCCCGCTTGTCCCAGCCGCGCTTATGGCCGGCGACGATTTCGGCGACCATCTCGCCTTGCGCCATCGCGCGGTGCGCCAGCATCGGCTCGCCGGTGACGTCGCCAATGGCGAAGATGCCGCGCATGGAGGTGCGGCACTGCTCGTCGATGCGGATGAATCGCCCCGCCATGTCGAGGTCGATCTGGTCGAGCCCCCACCCTTCCGTCACCGGCTTGCGGCCGACCGTGACCAGGATCTTGTCGGCGGCGATCCTCGCATCCTTGCCATCCGGGGTCTCGACCAGCAGCGCATCGCCTTTCGTCGACAGGCCCTTGGCCTTGGCGCCTGGCATCATTTCGATGCCGAGTGCCGCCAGCCGCTTGACCACCGGCCGCGTCAGTTCGGCGTCATACTGCGCCAGCACGCGCGGCAAGGCCTCGACCACGGTCACCGCCGCGCCCATCTTGGCGAAGGCCGTGCCGAGCTCCAGGCCGATATAGCCGCCGCCGACCACCGCCAGCCGCTGCGGCACCTCCTTCAGCGCCAGCGCTTCCGTCGACGAGATCACCGGCCCGCCGAACGGCAGGAACGGCAACTCGACCGGCGCCGAGCCGGTGGCGATCACCACCGCTTCGGCGCGGATCACCTGGCTTCCCGTCTCGGTCTCGACCGCGACGGTCTTGCCGTCTCGAAACGTCGCCCAGCCGTGCACGGTCTTCACCCCGGCCTTCTTGAGCAGGCCGGCGACCCCGCTGTTAAGCCGACTAACGATGCCGTCCTTCCAGGCGACCGTCTTGCCCAGATCCAGCGCCGGCGCGGCCACCGAAATGCCGAGCGGGCTGTTGCCGCCCGCCATCTGCGCGACCTTCTCGAACTCCTCCGCTGCATGGATCAGTGCCTTGGAAGGAATGCAGCCAACATTGAGACAGGTGCCGCCCGGCTTGCCGGCCTCGACGATGACGGTATCGACGCCGAGCTGCCCGGCACGAATAGCGCAGACATAGCCGCCCGGCCCCGCGCCGATGACCAGCAGCTTGCAGGAGATTTCTTTCATGACGTGACCCTTCGATCCGAGGAAACGCTCCGTCGAGATTCTTCGCGCCCCCCTCTGTCCTGCCGGACATCTCCCCCACAAGGGGGGAGATTGGAGGCTTCGGCGCCTCGCTCAATCCCGCAGCGCTGGTGATTGGCGAAAGCCGGCGTGACATCTGATCTCCCCCCTTGTGGGGGAGATGCCTGGCAAGGCAGAGGGGGGCGCTCTCCCGCCATCATCTCGAATGATCCACCGTCAATCCACGAAAATCAGCGCCGGCGTTTCCAGGAGCGTCTTGATGCGCTGGATGAACACCGCCGCGTCCCAGCCGTCGATGACGCGATGGTCGAAGCTCGACGACAGGTTCATCATCTTGCGCGGGATGAACTGGGTGCCGTCCCATACCGGCCGCACCATCATCTTGTTAACGCCGAGGATCGCGACTTCCGGGTGGTTGATGACCGGAGTCGTCGCCACGCCGCCCATGGCACCGAGCGAGGTGATGGTTATGGTCGAACCGGAGAGCTCGTCGCGCGTCGCGGTTCCCGACTTGGCCGCCTCGGCCAGCCTGGCGACCTCCGCGCCGCATTCCCAGATGTCCAGCGCCTCGGCGTGCTTGACGACGGGCACGACCAGTCCCGACGGCGTCTGCGCGGCGATGCCGATATGAATGCCGCCATGCTGGTGGATGATGCCGGCCTCGTCGTCGAACAGCGCATTGAGGTTGGGCTGGTCCGCGATCGCCCTGACCATCGCGCGCATCAGGAACGGCAGCAGCGTCAGCTTTGGCCTTTCTACCCCCTTGGCCGCCCGCTTCTCCTTGTTGAGCGCGGCGCGCAGATCCTCGAGCGCGGTAACGTCGACCTCCTCGACATAGGTGATGTGCGGGATGCGCGACGCCGCCAGCGTCATCTTCTCGGCGATCTTGCGCCGCAGGCCCACCACCTTGATGTCCTCGACGGCATCGTTGCGGGCGAGGCCGGATGCCTTGGCCATGTGCGGCCCGCGCGCCAGGAACGCCTCGATGTCCTCATGGCCGATGCGACCGGCCGGGCCGCTTCCCTGGACCTGCCTGAGGTCGATGCCCGCTTCCTTCGCACGCAGCCGCACGGCCGGCGAGGCCAGCGGCCTTTCACCTTGCGCACGCGGCGCGCTGTTGACCTTGGACCTGGCGCCGTCATCCTCGGGCTTGTCCCGAGGATCTACCGACCTTCCGGAACTGGTCGCGTCATATCCCTGTGGGACGGCGGATCCTCGGGACAAGCCCGAGGATGACGGCGACAGATTGGGCGATGACGGCTCCAGGTCCGAGACCGGGCGAGCCCCCGTATCATCGGAGATACTTTCAGCCGTCACTTCCGCCGGCATCGCACCGCCAACGACATTGCCCTCGCCGGCCACCTTCAGCCGCACGATGGGCGAGCCGATCGCCACGGTGTCGCCGATCTCGGCACCCAGCCACAGGATCTCGCCATCGACGGGGGAAGGGATTTCGACCGTGGCCTTGTCGGTCATCACGGCGGCAAGCATCATGTCCTCGCGCACAATGTCGCCGACCTTGACATGCCATTCGACGAGTTCCGCCTCGGCGACGCCCTCGCCGACATCGGGCAGCTTGATGATGTGTTCGCCCATGTCGGGCCTCCCCGTTCTAGGCTTCCAATGTTTCCGTAAGCGCCCGGCCGACGCGGGCCGGATCGGGGAAATAGTCCCATTCCTGCGCATGCGGATAGGGCGTGTCCCAGCCGGCGACGCGGGCCACCGGTGCCTCCAGATGGTAGAAGCAGTTTTCCTGCACAAGCGCGACCAGCTCCGCTCCGAAGCCGGAGGTCAGCGTCGCCTCGTGCACCACGACGCAGCGTCCGGTCTTCTTCACCGACGCCACGATGGTGTCGAGGTCGAGCGGCAACAGCGTCCTGAGATCGACGATCTCGGCATCGATGCCGGTCTCCTCGGCCGCCGCCTGCGCGACATAGACCATTGTGCCGTACGCCAACACCGTGACGGCGGAGCCGGCCCGGCGGATCGCGGCCTTGCCGAGCGGCACGGTGTAGTGGCCGTCGGCGACCTCGCCCAGCTCGTGCTTCGACCACGGCGTCACCGGCCGGTCGTGATGGCCGTCGAAGGGGCCGTTGTAGAGCCGCTTCGGCTCGAGGAAGATGACCGGGTCGGGATCCTCGATCGCCGCGATCAGCAACCCCTTGGCGTCATGCGGGTTCGAGGGCACGACGGTCTTCAGCCCCGACACATGGGTGAACAACGCTTCCGGGCTTTGGCTGTGCGTCTGGCCGCCGAATATGCCGCCGCCCGTCGGCATGCGCACCACGATCGGGCAGGTGAAGTCGCCGTTCGAGCGGTAGCGCAGCCTCGCGGCTTCCTGGGTCAGCTGGTCGTAGGCCGGGTACATGTAGTCGGCAAACTGGATCTCCACGCACGGCTTCAGACCATAGGCGGCCATGCCGATGGCCGAGCCGACAATGCCGGATTCATTGATCGGTGCGTCGAAGCAGCGGCTCTTGCCGTATTTCGCCTGCAGGCCTTGCGTGCAGCGGAACACGCCGCCGAAAAAGCCGACATCCTCGCCGAACACCACCACTTTCTCGTCGCGCCCCATCGACACGTCCATCGCGTCGCGAATGGCCTCGATCATGGTCCGCCTCGGCATGGCTCAGACCCCCGCCTGCTGGCGCTGGCGCCGCAGATGCGGCGGCATCTCGGCATAGAGGCCCTCGAACATGTCGCGCGTCGACGGCTTGCCGCCGGCGTGCAGCGTGCCGTGGCTTTCGGCTTCCTTCTGCGCCGCGATCACCGTGTCGAGGATTTCCGCTTCGGCCTGCTTGTGCCGCTCCTCCGACCAGACGCCGAGCCGGATGAGATGGTTCTTCAGCCGAACCACCGGGTCGCCGAGCGGCCAGGCATCGGATTCGGTCTTCGGCCGGTAGGCCGAGGGATCGTCCGAGCTCGAATGCGCGCCGGCGCGGTAGGTGACATATTCGACCAGCGTCGGCCCCAGGTTGCTGCGCGCGCGCTCGGCCGCCCATTTCGCCACGGCGTGGACGGCGAGATAGTCGTTGCCGTCGACGCGCAGCGCCGGGATGCCGAAACCCAGCCCGCGCGCGGCGAAAGTGCCCGCGCCGCCGCGCGCTATGCCTTGAAACGTCGAGATTGCCCACTGGTTGTTGACGACATTGAGCACCACGGGCGCCTTGTAGGTCGAGGCGAACACCAGCGCCGAATGGAAGTCGGATTCCGCCGTCGAGCCGTCGCCGATCCAGGCCGCGGCGATCCTTGAGTCGTTCGAGATCGCCGAGGCCATCGCCCAGCCGACCGCCTGGATATACTGCGTCGCCAGATTGCCCGAGATCGAGAAGAAGCCGTGCTCCTTGGACGAATACATGATGGGCAATTGCCGGCCCTTCAGCGGGTCGGCCTCGTTGGAATAGATCTGGTTCATCATCGTGACCATCGGGTAGCCGTCGGCGATGAGCAGCCCGGCCTGCCGATAGGTCGGGAAATTCATGTCGCCGGGGGCGAGCGCCTTGCGGAAGGCGCAGCTCACCGCCTCTTCGCCCAGATGCTGCATGTAGAAGGAGGTCTTGCCCTGCCGCTGCGCCATCTGCATGCGCGCATCGAAGGTCCTCAGCGTCATCATGTGGCGCAGGCCTTCGAGCAGTTCCTCGTCGGAGAGCAGCCCCGCCCACGGCCCCACCGCCTCGCCGGCGCGGTTCAGCACCCGGATGATCGAGAAGGCCATGTCGCGGATGGCGCGTGGATCGACGTCGATTTCGGGGCGCGGCACCGAGCCGGCGGCGGCGATGGTCACGTTGGAGAAATCAGGCGTGCCGCCCGGCCGCACCTCGGGCTCCGGAACATGGAAGCGCAACATCCCAGCATCGGCCATGACCTTCGTCCTCCATGTCGCCCGGCACCGATATTTGCATATCCGCGCCGCCAGTGCGAATTCACCGGGCAAGCCTCCGGGCATCGGGCCGGCCAAGCCGGCCGATACAGCCTGCCGCGCACCAAGATGAAGATATGTCGGCGAAATTTCTTGTCGATGTTGGGCGGCGCCGCGCAATTAGGCGCAAGGTCGCGTGAGATTTGTCGCCAGATAAGGTGATTGTTTGGCAAGTTTGGCTGCCGCGCCCACTTCACACCTGCGGAAGGAGAGGAGAATCGCGGGTCCGCCAAACGTGGCGCCCTTCCTCTCCCCCGTCGATCGGGGGAGAGGTGTCGAGCGCAGCTCGTCGGAGTGGGGGTCGATCTTCCCTCGAAGCAGTCCTTCGGAGTTGAACTGGAAGACGTTCACTCCGCCCCAACATCATGCTAACCACCCTCGATGGCACAGAAGAAAGCATACGAAGTGGATTCCTGGCTCGCGAAGCCGGACCCGCGCATGGCGATCGTCCTGCTTTATGGCCCCGATCGCGGCCTTGTCTCGGAGCGCGCCAAGGCTTTTGCCGCCGCGACCGGCCTGCCGCTCGACGACCCCTTCTCGGTGGTCAGGCTCGACGGCTCCGAAGTCGAGCGCGACGAGGGCCGGCTGCTCGACGAGGCGCGCACCGTGCCGATGTTTTCCGACCGCCGCCTGCTGTGGGTGCGCAATGCCGGCGGCCAGAAGGCGCTGGCCGACGACGTCAAGGCGCTGACGGCGGAGCCCGTGCGGGACGCGATCATCCTCATCGAGGCCGGCGATCTCAAGAAGGGCGTCGGACTGCGCGCCGTCGTCGAGGCGGCCGACAACGCCATGGCGCTGCCCTGCTATGCCGACGAGGCCAGGGACATCGATGCCGTTATCGACGATGAGCTGCGCAAGACCGGCGCGACGATGACGCTTGAGGCAAGACAGGCGCTGCGCCGCAATCTCGGCGGCGACCGGCTGGCCTCGCGCGGCGAGATCGACAAGCTGCTGCTTTATGTCCATGGCCAGAAGGAAATCGGCCTCGACGACGTCAGGGCGATGTCCGGCGACGTTTCCGGCGCGTCCTTCGACGATGCCGTCGACGCGCTTCTCGAAGGCAAGGTCGGCGAGTTCGACACCGCCTTCACCCGCCATTGCCAGGCAGGCGGCCAACCCTTCCTGGTGCTGTCCTCGGCGATGCGGCAGTTTCAGGCGATGCAGTCCATGCGCGGCCAGATGGAGGCCGGCGGCCGCAATGCCGCGTCGGTGGTGGCGGCGGCGCGCCCGCCGGTTTTCTTCTCGCGCCGCAAGCTGGTGGAGAAGGCGCTGGAACGCTGGAGCGTCGAGGCGCTCGGCCGCGCGCTGACCCGGCTGCAGACCGCCGTGCTGCAGACGCGGCGAAGGCCGGACCTGTCGGTGGCGCTGGCAAGGCAGGCGCTGCTCGGGATCGCGGTGGAAAGCGCGAGGCTGGCACAGCGTTAGGCCCTTTCGGCACCGGGCGCCTGCCTCCGTTGGTCAATTCCCTCCTTTGATCAATTCATTGTCATGGCGCCTACCGGCTCAAAGGTCGGCAGCGCCTGTGGAAAGACCAGCACCGCCGCGCCATAGAGCAGCAGAGCGATCCCCGACAGCTTCGCGATCCCATTTCCAGACGGCAGGGTCTTTTCCGCGAATATCAGCAAGGTGACCACGGCCATTGCGGCAACGTTCATGATCCCGAGAGGAAAGAGGGCGAGAAACAAAAGCCAGCAGCAGCCGAGGCAGAAAAGTCCATGCTCCAGGCCCATGCGAACCGCGCCCCAGTAACCATCGCGCCATGAGGTCAGGATGAAGCCGATCGGCGTGCGGCATTTGGCCAGACACAGATCCTTCAGCGGGGAAAGTTGATAGGCGCCCCCAAGCATCAGCAGCGCGCCGCCGAAACGCGCGGCCGTCGCCGTGGACAATCCCACATGCCCGGCGAGCACCTCCGCACCCGCCGCGCCGGCAAAGGCGATAACGCCCATCACGCCCCAGACCAGCATGTACCCGGCCACGAACACCCAGCTCGAGACAAAGGTCTCGCCCCGGCCCCGTTTGCCGGCCTGGACCCGGTGAAATGTCAGGATCATGGGGGCGGCCGTCGGAAACATCATGGCAATCATCATGATCATCCAGACGGCAAGAAACAGCGGCGCCTTCATGCCCATGGTGAGCGAGTACATTTCCATGCGCATGTCCGCGTCCATGCCCGTCTGCTGCCGGATGAGCAAGGTCCATGCCGCCGCCGCGATAGCGATCAGCAGCGCGAGAATGATGTATCGCTGCAACGTCTGCACCATGGACGAAGTACGTCCCGTACTCTGCGGCCAACGGCTACTGCTGGCCGGACCAGTTGATCGGGGCGTAATGTCCGTTCCGGCGGGAATTGTCCCAGCTCATGCCATGGTCGCTGAATTTACTGCCTTCCGCCCCCATCGCCAAGGCGAGCCAGTCGGGATTGACGGGATGGCCAGTGGCCGCCCACATCTGCCCGTCCTCGCGCATCGTCGGCAGCGGCTCGACCGCCATTCGCATGACGCCGGCAATCTCCGCCGACCGCTTCTTGCCGTCTATCCGGTAGCTTATCGGCACCTTCTTGGCGCCGAGATTCGTGCCGATCAAGGGTGCCAGCACCGCCATGGGGCCGCCCGCGACGCCAGTGAAGATGGCGCCTAGCGCCTCTGTCTGCCTGTCATCGGCCCGTTCGTCTATATAGGCGGCGGCCGTCCAATCGCCGTCTGCCATCGGACCCGGCGTGTGGGCAACCATGGCGACGCTGAGCCCATCCAACCGAACGTCGCCGTAACTGCCCGTATCGATATGAAAGACCAGACCGACGTCGCAAAAGCCTTTCGTCGGCCTTGATGTCAGCTGCGCGTTGGTGGACAGCAGGCAAGGACACACGACATCGCAGCTACAGTTTTCGAAGTAACTTCCGGACAATTGCCAACGGACTGCCATTTGCACCTCCCATTTGCGTCAGGCGCGCGTCGGCATATTGCTTTGGCGAGGCGGTGCCATTTCACGCCTGTTGCAGGAATGGCAGATAGCCCTCGCCGCGACTGACCGGCACGCTAGGGCAATTAATTTAAGCCTTGTCTAATAGAGGTTACGCCGTTGCCGGGCACTGTCAAGCCGCGAGCGCGGCTGGCGACGGATGCCGATGGCGCTGCTTTTTCGCCAATCGCCAGCGCTTCAAACGAAAGGGCTGGCGGACAGCCAGCCCTCGTTTTCCCTGCGTTGTAGCTTCCGCTTTGTTGAAGTTCGCCGGCTAACTACCGCTCTTGTTTCAATCTCCGACACAGCTCGTCAAGCTGCTCCAGCGTCCGGTACGCCACGCGAATCTCGCCGCCTTTGTTCGTGTGGTCGATGGTCACGATCATGCCGAGCGTGCCGGTCATCAGCTTTTCCAGCGCCAGCGTGTCAGCGTCTTTTTCCGGCGCGCTTTTCGCCTGCTTCGGCTTCGCCGGGGTCGGACCGGCCGGCATCTGCGCCAGCGCTTCGGCCTGGCGCACCGAGAGCCCTTCCTCGACGATGCGCTTGGCAAGCCCTGCCGGGTCCTCCGCCGTCACCAGCGTGCGGGCATGGCCCGCCGACAAGGCCCCGTCGACCAGCATGTCGCGGATCACGTCGGGCAGCTTCAGCAGCCGCAGCGTGTTGGCGACATGGCTGCGGCTTTTGCCGATGACCTGGCCGAGATCGGCCTGGGTGTAGCCGTGATCGTCGATGAGCTGCTGATAGCCGAGCGCTTCCTCGACCGGGTTGAGGTCGGCGCGCTGGACGTTCTCGATGATTGCCAGTTCCAGCGCCGTGCGGTCGTTGACCTCGCGCACGATGACCGGGATCTCGGTCAATCCGGCGCGTTGCGCGGCACGCCAGCGCCGCTCGCCGGCGATGATCTCGTAGCGCCCGGCCTGCGACGGCGAAGGCCGCGCCACCACCGGCTGCACCACCCCATGCTCGCGGATCGATTGCGCCAGATCGGTCAACTCGGCGTCGCCGAAATGCCGGCGCGGGTTTTTCGGATTGGGCGTCAGGAACTCGATCGGTACCTTGCCGTCGGCACTCATCCCAGGCTTCTCCGGCGCGCTCGGACGGTCGATCTCGCCGATCAGCGCCGCCAGCCCGCGGCCCAGTCTCTTTCTCGAAAGGTCTTCGCTCATTTCGCTTCCAGATTGTTTCGGTATCGAATCGGCTTTTGCTCCATGCGCGGACGCTTGTTAAGCGGCGCGCAATTTACGCTCGCGGCGGATCACTTCCGACGCAAGCTGCAGATAAGCCTGGCTGCCGGAGCATTTGAGGTCGTAGAGGATCGCCGGTTTGCCGTAGGACGGCGCTTCAGAGACCCGCACATTGCGCGGGATGATGGTCTCGTAGACCTTGTCGCCCATATGCTCGCGCACGTCCTGCACCACCTGGTTGGCGAGGTTGTTGCGGCCGTCATACATGGTCAGCACGATGCCCTGGATGGTGAGATCCGGGTTGATCGAGCGGCGCACCTGCTCGACGGTTTCGAGCAGCTGGCTGAGACCTTCCAGCGCGAAGAACTCGCATTGCAGCGGCACCAGAACGGAATCGGCCGCCGCCATCGAATTCAAGGTCAAGAGATTGAGCGACGGCGGACAGTCGATCAGCACATAGCCAAACCCGGCCGAACGCGCCGATGCGGCGCGCAGGGCGTTGCGCAGCCGCAGCACCCGGTCCGGCGCCGAGGCGATCTCCATCTCGATGCCGAGCAAATCGAGGGTCGACGGCACGATCGACAGGCCGGGCACCGCCGTCGGGATCGCCGCCTCCTCAAGCTCCAGCTCGCCGGTCAGCACGTCATAGGACGACACCGTGCGGTCCTTGCGGTCGATGCCGAGCCCGGTGCTGGCATTGCCTTGCGGATCGAGGTCGACGATCAGCACCTTCTCGCCGATCGCCGCCAGCGCGGTGGCCAGGTTGATGGCAGTGGTGGTCTTGCCGACACCGCCCTTCTGGTTGGCTACGGTGATGATTCGAGGGCCGTTCTTCATCATGGGTCTATGCCAGGAATTCATTTTGGGTCGCCAACACGGATTCGGACAGGTCTTTGTTCAGACAGGTCGCACATTGGACAGTTCAAGGATGACGCCGCCAGGGTCGGTCATGCTTGGATGTTCTACCAGATCGAAGCTCCAGCGGTTAACGCTTTCTTGCACTTCGGCGCGGTAATCCCGGCCTTTGTGGAACAGCCCGCGCGCGCCTGATGTCAGCCACGGCCCCGCCAGCTCAAGCAAGGTCGAAAGCGGCGCCAGCGCCCGCGCCGTGACGATTTCCGGTGCCGAAACAAGCGCATGGCTGTCGTCGATGCGGCGCGCGACGACACGCGCCGGCAGACCGAACTGGCCGACGACGGCTTGCAGGAATCCCGCTTTCTTGCGATTGCTTTCGACCAGGTCGATGCTGGCGCCGTCACGCTCGGCAAGCAGGAACGCCAGGACCAGTCCCGGAAATCCGCCGCCCGAGCCGATATCGACCCATCGCCGCGCTTTGTCCTCGATTCGCCAGAGCTGCGCGCTGTCCAGTATGTGGCGTTGCCAGACATCGCCGGCCGTCGACTGCGCGACGAGATTGATGCTGCGGTTCCATTTCTGGAACATCCCTTCGAACACCACGAGGCGATCGAATGTTTCACGTGAAACCGGACCGGCGGCGTTGCGCAGGCTCTCCCAGGAGCCAGCGCTCACGCGACGTCCCTTTGCGCGCTCTCGGAATGCCTGATATGAGCGACGATGATGGCCAGCGCCGCCGGCGTCATGCCTTCCATGCGCTGCGCGTCGGCAACCGAACGCGGTCGCCGCGCATGCATCTTCTGCTTCAGCTCGTTCGATAGTCCCGGCACCTCGGCGAAGTCGAGCGACTCGGGGATGAGCCGGCTTTCCTCGTGCCGGATCTGGGCGACGTCGCTCTTCTGGCGATCGAGATAAACCGAATATTTCGCTTCCGTTTCGAGGCGCTCCGCCGTCCTGGCGTCGATCGTCCCGAAATTCCCATCGATTCGGGCCAGCCAAGCCACGTCGACGCCGGGATAGGCGAGCAGTTCATAGGCGGATCTGCGCACGCCGTCGCGATTGACCTCCAGCCCGTGGCGCGCCGCCTCGTTGGGTGTCAGCTTTACGCCGAGCGCCAGCCGGCGCGCTTCGGCGAGGCGCTGCTCCACCTCGCCGAACCGCTGCATCCGCCGGGCTGACGCTATACCCAGCCTTGCAGCCAGCGGCGTTAGCCGCTCGTCGGCATTGTCGGCGCGCAGCGAAAGCCGGAATTCGGCGCGCGAGGTGAACATGCGGTAAGGCTCGCTGATGCCGCGGCTGGTCAGATCGTCGACCATGACGCCGATATAGGCTTCGGTGCGGCTGAGCACGACCTGCTCGCTGCCCGACGCCCGCCTTGCGGCATTGAGGCCCGCCAGCAGACCTTGCGCGGCGGCCTCCTCATAGCCGGTCGTGCCGTTGATCTGCCCGGCTAGAAACAGGCCCCCGACGCGCTTCGTCTCCAAGGTCGGATGGAGCTCGCGCGGGTCGACATGGTCGTATTCGATGGCATAACCGGGCTGCAGCATCACCGCGCGTTCCAGCCCCGGGATGGTCTTCAAAATGTCGAGCTGCACCTCCTCCGGCAATGAGGTCGAGATGCCGTTCGGATAGACCGTGTCGTCGTCCAGGCCTTCCGGCTCGAGAAAAATCTGGTGACCTTCGCGGTCGCCGAACTTGACGATCTTGTCTTCGATCGCCGGACAGTAGCGCGGCCCGACGCCTTCGATCGAACCCGAATACATGGCCGAGCGCCCGAGATTGGCGCGGATCAGTTCATGCGTGGCCGCGGTCGTGCGCGTGATGCCGCATTCGATCTGGGGCGTCTCGATGCGGTCGGTCAGCAGCGAGAACGGCACCGGTTCGTCATCCGCCGCCTGGCTTTCCAGCGACGCCCAGTCGATGGTGCGCCCGTCGAGGCGCGGCGGCGTGCCGGTCTTCAGGCGGCTGAGCTTGAAGCCCGCGCGGCTCATCGTCGCCGACAGGCCAAGGCTCGCCTGTTCGTTCATGCGGCCGGCGACGATCTTCTTCTCGCCGATATGGATCAACCCGCGCAGGAAAGTTCCGGTGGTCAGGACCACCGCGCCGCAGGCAAGGCGCCGGCCGTCGGCCAGGAGAACGGCGCGCAGGCACCCCGAATCGTCGATGTCGAAGTCGAGCACCTCGCCCTCGATCACATCGAGACCGCCCTGCTGCCTGACCGCCTCCTGCATGGCGAGCCGGTAAAGTTTCCGGTCGGCCTGGGTGCGCGGGCCGCGCACGGCTGGCCCCTTGCGTCGGTTGAGCAGGCGAAACTGGATGCCGGCGGCATCCGCCACCCGGCCCATCAGTCCGTCCATGGCGTCGATCTCGCGCACCAGATGGCCCTTGCCGAGCCCGCCAATGGCCGGATTGCAGGACATCACGCCGATCGTGTCGAAACGCAGCGTCACCAGCGCTGTCCTGGCGCCCGCACGCGCAGCCGCGCTGGCCGCCTCGCTGCCCGCATGGCCGCCACCCACCACAACCACATCATAGTGATCGGTCATTTCAAAACGCCCTGGATTCGAAGTTTGGTGGAGAGATGTCCCCGCAGCGGGACGGTGTCAAGAAACTTCGCGGGAGTTTCACGTGAAACAGGACGGCGAGCCTCATTGTAGTGTTTCACGTGAGTCACGTGTATCGACCGCCGGCGCCGCCCCCCGGCGCCGTGTCGGCACTTCTCCCTGGCACAGGGAGACAGCGCTGACCGCAAAGCCGGCACCTTCATTTACAAGGCTGATAATTGCCGAAACTGGAAATAACAGCGCGCCCTCTCCCCGTCCTTATAAGAGAATGCCGGATAAGAGAATGCCGGCAGGCAAGTGCGGGGTAGCGCCGACGCTGGCGATTGACCCCGGCGCAGCCGTTTCACGTGAAACAACGTCGGTCGGAGAGCCCTTCTGTTTCACGTGAGTCATCGGCCGGGCCCGTCGTGATAGAAGCCGAGGTCAGCGCTGCCCCTCATCCGCCTGCCGGCACCTTCTCCCCGTATAGTGACGGGGAGAAGGGAGGCTTGACGGCGTCCGCGCCCCGACAATGTTCCACGTGAATCATTTCCCGATGCAGAACTGCGAGAAAATCACATCCAGCATGTCCTCGACATCGACAGCGCCGACGATCCGGCCGAGCCGGTCGGCGGCCAGCCGCAGATCCTCGGCGCGCAGTTCCTGCCCGGCGTCCGGGCTCTCGGCCGCGCGCAGCAGGAAGCGGTTGGCATCGCCTAGCAATTCAACGTGGCGAAGCCGTGAGGGCAGGATGTCGCCCGCTTCGCCGACCTGCGCGGCCGCGAGCCTGGCGATCTCGGTCAACAGCTCCGCCACGCCGGTCCCGTCCTTCGTCGAGATGGCGCGATCATAGCCCCCGGCAGCGGCTTGCCCGTGCACCAGATCGAGCTTGGTGCCCACGCGCAGGGTCGCGATCCCCTCGCGTTGAAGAGCAACGGGATGCGGGTCGGCCATATCCACGAGGATGAGCAAGAGGTCGGCGCCATGCGCCTTGGCTCGCGCCTTCTCGATGCCGATCGCTTCCACCTTGCCGGCCGCATCGCGCAGGCCTGCGGTGTCGGTCAGCCTGACCCGCAGGCCTTCGAGGTCAAGTACGATCTCGAGCAGGTCCCGCGTCGTGCCTGGCTCATCCGTTACAATAGCTGCATCGCGCCGCGCCAAAGCGTTGAACAGGCTCGACTTGCCGGCGTTTGGGGCGCCGAGGATAACGACCTCGAACCCGTCGCGGAGGATTTCGCCGGCACGAAACCCGGCAATGTGGCGGTCGATCTCCCCAATCATCGCCGAGACGTCAGACCAGACCGTGTCCGAAACGGACCCGGGAATATCGTCCTCGTCGGCAAAGTCGATCTCGGCCTCGATCATGGCGCGCGCATGGATCAGCCGCCGCCGCCAGCTCAGATAAAGCTCGGCTTGCGCGCCCTCGGCATTCTGCACCGCGAAGCGCCGCTGCGCCTCGGTCTCGGCGTTGACCAGATCGGCCAGCGCTTCCGTCCTTACCAGATCGACCTTGCCATTAAGGAAGGCCCGGCGCGTAAACTCGCCCGCTTCGGCGTGCCTGACGCCTTCGAAACCGGCGATCGTCTCCAACAGCCTCGCCACCACGGCGCGGCCGCCATGCACCTGGAATTCCGCCACGTCCTCGCCGGTGAAGCTGCCGGGGCCGGGGAAAAAGATCACCAGGCCACTGTCGAGCACGCCGCCATCGGGCGCCCGCAGCTTGCGCAGGCTGGCCACGCGGCCCTTAACCATACCGCCGGCGATCGTTTCGACAACGAATCGAGTCTTTGGCCCCGAAATGCGGATGACGGCGACGCCGGCGGGCAGGCGGCCGCTGGAAAGCGCGACGATGGTGTCGGCCGAAATCATTTGCCCGCCTTGTTGGACCGCCCTAGCTTCACTATCCAACCCCTGTTTCGCCGGACCGCTCATCGTGACACTGCCTGCGCAAAATCTGCTTGCCGACGAAGCCAGCCCCTATTTGCAGCAGCACAGCGGCAATCCCGTGCATTGGCGGGCCTGGTCGCCGGCGTCGCTTGACGAGGCGAGGGCGCTGGATCGGCCGATCCTGCTGTCGATCGGCTATGCCGCCTGCCACTGGTGCCACGTCATGGCCCATGAAAGCTTCGAGAATGACGACGTCGCCGCCGTCATGAACCGTCTGTTCGTCAATATCAAGGTCGACCGCGAGGAGCGTCCCGACATCGACCAGATCTACATGGCGGCGCTGTCCTCGATGGGCGAGCAGGGCGGCTGGCCGCTGACCATGTTCCTGACCCCGGACGGCAAGCCTTTCTGGGGCGGCACCTATTTCCCGCGCGAGCCGCGCTATGGCCGCCCGGGCTTCATCCAGGTCATGGAGGCGATCGACAAGGCCTGGCGCGAGAAAAGAGCAAGCCTGAACCAGAGCGCCGACGGGCTGACTTCGCATGTCGAAACCCGGCTCGCCGGCGCGCATGCCCGCACCGCGCTCGACCGCGACACGCTTGCCGCGCTCGCCAGAGGCATAGACGGCATGATCGACAAGGATCTCGGCGGCCTGCGCGGCGCGCCGAAATTCCCCAATGCGCCATTCATGCAGACACTGTGGCTGTCGTGGCTGCGCGACGGCAATGCCGGTCACCGCGACGATGTCCTCCTGAGCCTCGAACGGATGCTGGCCGGCGGCATCTACGATCACGTCGGCGGCGGTCTCAGCCGCTATTCCACGGACGCGCAATGGCTGGTGCCGCATTTCGAAAAGATGCTCTACGACAACGCGCAGCTCATCCGTTTTTGCAACTGGGCCCATGCCGCGAGCGGGAAGTGTTTGTTCCGGGTCCGAATCGAGGAGACCATCGGCTGGCTGCTGCGTGAGATGCGCGTCGATGGCGGCGCCTTCGCCGCCAGTCTCGATGCCGACAGCGAGGGCGAGGAGGGCCTTTTCTACACCTGGAGCCGGGAAGAGATCGAGGCCGCGCTCGGCGACGATTCTCCGTTGTTTTTCAACCGCTTCATGCTCTCCAGCCCACCCGGTTGGGAAGGCAAGCCTGTCATCCACCAGACGCTGGCCCAGCAGGGGCAAGGCATTGCCGAGCAACCGCTTCTGGCCGCTCTCAAGGCAAGGCTGCTGGCGGTCCGGGAATGGCGCGTCAGGCCCGGCCGCGACGGCAAGGTCCTCGCCGACTGGAACGGCCAGATGATCTCGGCACTTGCCGAGGCCGGCCGCTCGCTGGCGCGGCAAGACTGGATCGACGCGGCCAAGACCGCATTCGACCAGATCGCCTCTTCCGCCGAGGGCGGACGGCTGCCGCATTCCATGCTCGGCGCCAAGAAACTGTTCCCGGCCCTGTCGAGCGACTATGCGTCGATGACCAATGCGGCGATCGCCCTGTTCGAAGCCACCGGCGACTGGAGCTACGCCGATCGGGCCCGGCAATTCGTCGAGCAGCTCGACCGCTGGCACGCCGATGCCGACGGCACCGGCTATTATCTCACGGCATCCGACAGCACCGACGTGCCGATCCGCATCAGGGGCGATGTCGACGAGGCTATTGCGTCGGCCACCGGTCAGGTCATCGAGGCGCTCGTCCGGCTCGCCGCGCTGACCAGCGATCTCGACCTGCAGGAGAAAGCGACGAAAGTCGCCGAACATGCCGCCGGCCGCGCGGCGCACCAGGCCTATGGCCAGGCCGGCATCCTCAACGCCTCGGCGCTCGCCATAGAGCCGCTAAAGCTGGTGCTTGTGGACGATTTGACAAATCCAACGCTCGTTCCGGTAGCGAATCGCAATCCCGATCCGCGCCGGGTGGATATTGTGGTGGCGCTCGGCACGCAGGCGAATCGACCGCTGTTGCCGGGCGGGATCCTGCCTCCCGCCGACAGGCCGGGCGCGTGGCTGTGCACGGGGCAGGTGTGTTTGCCGGCGGTGAGCGATCCGGATGAATTGGAAGGGCTATTGCGACGAAGACCATAGAGTTCGTCATCCTAGGGCGAAGCAGGAGCGAAGCTCCGTGGCGGAGACCCTAGGATCCATGCCGTGACTTTCGAGCGCTGCAACAGGTGGAGATCCAGTCCGCCGCGCTCTTTGGGAGAGGCCATGGCATGGATCCTCGGGTCAAGCCCGAGGATGACGAAGAAGTGGAGCTCGCTCTGCGAACTACGTATTCATTGAATCGAAGAAGTCCGCATTGGTCTTGGTCTGCTTCAGTTTGTCGATGAGGAACTCGATCGCGTCGGTGGTTCCCATCGGCGCCAGGATGCGGCGCAGCACGAAGATCTTCTGCAGGTCAGCGCGCGGCACGAGCAGGTCTTCCTTGCGGGTACCCGACTTCAGAATGTCCATGGCCGGGTAGATGCGCTTGTCGGCGACCTTGCGGTCGAGCTGGATTTCGCAGTTGCCGGTGCCCTTGAACTCTTCGAAGATGACTTCATCCATGCGGCTGCCGGTGTCGATCAGCGCGGTGGCAATGATGGTCAGCGAACCGCCTTCCTCGATGTTGCGGGCGGCACCAAAGAAACGCTTCGGCCGCTGCAGCGCATTGGCGTCGACGCCTCCGGTCAGCACCTTGCCGGAAGACGGCACCACGGTGTTGTAGGCGCGCCCGAGGCGGGTGATCGAATCGAGCAGGATGACGACGTCGCGGCCATGCTCGACCAGCCGCTTGGCTTTCTCGATGACCATCTCGGCGACCTGCACGTGGCGCACAGCCGGCTCATCGAAGGTCGAGGAGATCACCTCGCCCTTCACCGAGCGCTGCATGTCTGTCACTTCCTCCGGCCGCTCGTCGATCAGAAGCACGATCAGGTAGCATTCCGGATGGTTGGCGGTAATCGAGTGGGCGATGTTCTGCATGAGAACCGTCTTGCCGGTACGCGGCTGCGCGTTGATCAACGCGCGTTGGCCCTTGCCGATCGGCGCCACCAGGTCGATCACGCGCGGCGAGATATCTTTGGAGGTCGGGTTGTCGATCTCCATCTTCAGCCGCTTGGTCGGATAGAGCGGCGTCAGATTGTCGAAGTGGATCTTGTGGCGGATCTTTTCGGGATCGTCGAAATTGATCGTGTTGACCTTGAGCAGCGCGAAATAGCGCTCGCCCTCTTTCGGACTGCGGATCGGCCCCTCGACCGTATCGCCGGTCTTGAGCGAAAAGCGTCGGATCTGCGAGGGCGAAATATAAATGTCGTCGGGACCCGGCAGATAATTGGCGTTGGCCGAGCGCAGAAAACCGAAACCGTCCTGCAAGACTTCGACCACGCCGTCGCCGATGATCTCGATGTCCTGGGCGGCCAGCTTCTTGAGGATTGCGAACATCAGCTCCTGCTTGCGCATGACGCTGGCGTTCTCCACCTCGAGCGATTCGGCATAGGCGATCAGCTCTGGCGGTTTCTTGTTCTTGAACTCGGTGAGTTTCATTTCTTGCATTAGGATAGACTCTGGGTAGGCTTTTGGGAGGAAATCGGCGGGATGCGATAAATGCCGGGCGCGGCCAAAAGCAATGAAGGGCGGCGCATGACGGGAAGGAAGACCCGTCTTTTATCGTCGGCCGGCTGAAAGAGCAAGCCGCCTTTTAGCAGGTCGTGAGAGAGGTCCGAAGGTTCAGAACGGCTTGACGACGACCAGGATCACGATAGCGATCATCAGCAATGTGGGGACCTCGTTGACGATCCGCCAGTGCCTCGCGGGTTTTTCGTTACGATCCTCGGCGAATTTTCGCACCGCGCCGGCCAGATAGCCGTGGATGCCGGACAGAACCAGCACCAGCGCGATCTTGCCGTGCAGCCAGCCACCCTGGAAACCAAAACCTTTCCAGGCCAGCCACAGGCCGAACACCCAGGTGACGATCATCGCCGGGTTGATGATGCCGCGCAGCAGCCGGCGCTCCATCACCTTGAAAGTCTCCGACTGCACCGAACCCTTCTCGGCATCGGCGTGATAGACCAGCAGCCGCGGCAGATAGAGCATGCCCGCCATCCACGAAATGACGGCAAGAACGTGGATCGTCTTGGCCCAGAGATAGAAGCCGTCTGGGGCCGCCAGAAACAGCAGCGCGGTGAGCACGACCAGGGCCGCGATGCCGATCACCATGCGCATCATCGCCTGGCCCGTGCTGTTGGTGTTGCTCATCCCGGCCATCAGCGTGTCGCGCTCCTCACCAGTTTCACCATCGCCTCGACATGCGCCACGGGCGTTTCCGGGGTGATGCCGTGGCCAAGATTGAAGATCAACGGTCCGCTTCCCAGGCTCTCCAGGATCGCGCTGACGCCGTCGGCCAGCGCCTTGCCGCCGGCGACCAGCCGCAGCGGATCGAGATTGCCCTGGACGGCCCCTTCCCGCTGCAACGCCTTCGCTGTTTCCAGCGGCACCGTCCAGTCGATCCCCAGCCCCGTGACGCCGGTCTTCTCGCGATAGCTCCGGTAGCGCGCGCCGGCGCCCTTGGGAAAACCGATGATCGGCACATCGGGATGGACCGCTCGAACCTGCCTGACGATCTCGGCCACCGGCTCGACGCAGAACAGCTCGAAACAAGCATCGTCGAGCACGCCGGACCAGGAATCGAATATCTGTACCACATCGGCGCCGGCCCCGATCTGCCTGATGAGATAGGCGGCCGAATGATCGGCCAGCACCTTGAGCAGCTGACGAAACGCCGCCGGCTCGCGATAGGCGAACAGCCGCGCCGGCGCCTGGTCCGGCGTGCCGTGCCCGGCGATCATGTAGGTCGCCACCGTCCATGGCGCGCCGCAGAAGCCGATCAGCGTGATTTCATCGGGCAGTTTCGTCCGCAACCGGCGAACCGTCTCGTAGACCGGTTCGAGATTCACGTGAAACACCGTGCTGTCCAGGGCCGCGATTTCAGCCGCCGTGATCGGCGTCAGCAGCGGCCCTCGCCCCTCTTCGAAGCGCACGTCGCGGCCAAGCGCATGCGGAACGACAAGGATGTCGGAGAACAGGATCGAGGCGTCGAAGCCGAAGCGCTCGATCGGCTGCATGGTCACCTCGAAGGCAAGGTCGGGATCATAGCAGAGGTCGAGGAATGAACCTGCGCGTCGGCGCGTCTCGCGGTATTCCGGCAGATAGCGCCCGGCCTGGCGCATCATCCAGAGCGGCGGCGGAAACACTGTCTCACCCTTCAGCACGTCCAGCATGATCCGTCTTGCAGGCATAGAGCGCTCGCCTCTCCCGGCTTCCCTTTAATCAAATATCTTATTTTAAAGAATCTTCTGATTCTAAGAGTCTGTTGGTTGTGGTGGTTGTCACCTGTCCCGCTTTGGCCGTCAAAACACCAGCAAGCATATTGTCGCGCATTTCCAATCGCCGCTTGCAGGGTTCTGGGGACGATCCGGAATCTTCCATTGGACTCAACACGCTAGAGCAGCGATCCTGCAGGCTCGTCCTGTGGATAGACAAAAGGCAAAAATCTTCGTCCACGGACTTGTCCCCAGCCGCCCGACGAAGCCTACAGCGCATCGAATTGTGGACAAACCGGCATCTGATACAGTCGATCCGGCCGGCGGGTTTTCCGAACCCTGCTTTATCCACATCCGCCCACAGCCCTAGGTAAAACCCTGTGAACAAACCCCAGAGCTTCTTCCACCTGCACCTGATCTCCGACGCCACCGGCGAAACGCTGCTCGCGGCCGGCCGCGCGGCTTCGGCGCAATACAAGGATGCGCGCGCCATCGAGCACATCTACCCGCTCATCCGAACCGAAAAACAGGTGGCCAAAGTGTTCGAGGACATCGAGGAGGAGCCGGGCATCATTCTCTACACCGTCGTCGACCAGAAGCTGGCGCGCGGCATCGACGAGCGCTGCGCCGCCATGGGCCTGCCCTGCGTCTCCGTGCTGGAGCCGGTGCTCACCGTCTTCCAGTCCTATCTGGGCACGCCGGCCGGCCGCCGCGTCGGCGCCCAGCACGTCCTCGATGCCGAATATTTCCGCCGCATCGACGCACTCAACTTCACCATGGAACATGATGACGGCCAGTTGCCGGCCAATATGGACGATGCCGACATCGTGCTGGTCGGCATTTCGCGCACGTCCAAGACGCCGACCAGCATCTATCTCGCCAACAGGGGCATCAAGACCGCCAACATTCCGATCGTGCTCGGCGTGCCGGTGCCCGAAAGCCTGATCAACGCCAGGACGCCGCTGATCGTCGGCCTTGTCGCCACCGCCGAACGCATCTCGCATGTCCGCCAGAACCGCATCCTCGGCAACAGCAGCGCCTATGTGCCAGGCGACTATGTCGACCGCGCCGCCATCAACGAGGAGCTCGCCTATGCCCGCCAGATCTGTACCCGCCATGGCTGGCCGATGATCGACGTCAGCCGCCGCTCGATCGAGGAGACGGCGGCGGCAATCGTTGCCCTGCGGGGGAAGACGCGGTAGGTGCAGATGAGAGAAGTGAGGGGTGCGCGACGGAACGCCAACCCTGGGTGAACCAGCATGACCGAAAAAATCATCCTCGCCTCCGGCAGTCCGTTCCGCAAGACGATGCTCCTCGGTGCCGGCATCGACGTCGAGGCGGTTGCGCCTGATGTCGACGAGCGCGCGCTCGAGGCGCCCCTGCAAGGCAGCGGCGCCTCGCCCGAGGATGTCGCGCTGGTGCTGGCCGAAGCCAAGGCCACCGAAGTAAGCGAGCGCAGGCCCGGCGCGTTGGTGCTCGGCTGCGACCAGACGCTGTCGCTCGGCGACGAGGTGTTCCACAAGCCGGCCGACATGGAAGGGGCGCGCCGCCATCTGCTGGCGCTGTCGGGAAGGACCCATCAGCTCAACAGCGCCGCGGTCCTGGTCCGCGACGGCGAGGTGCTGTGGCGCCATGTCGGCATCGCCAGCCTCACCATGCGCAAGCTCGATCCGGCCTTCATCGGCCGCCATCTGGCGCGCGTCGGCTCAAGGGCGCTGTCGAGCGTCGGCGCCTACCAGGTCGAAGGCGAAGGCATCCAGCTCTTCGAGAAGATCGAGGGCGACCACTTTACCATTGTCGGCCTGCCGCTGCTGCCGCTGCTGGCCGAACTGCGCACGCTGGGAGCGATCGATGGCTGAGGCGACCAAAAAGGCCTTCGTCACCGGTCACCCGATCAAGCATTCGCGCTCGCCGAAGATCCACGGCCACTGGCTGGCCAGATACGGCATCGACGGCAGCTACCAGGCGATCGATGTCGCGCCGCAGGATTTCGCCGAATTCCTGAGCACATTGCAAGCGAGCGGTTATCTCGGCGGCAACGTCACCATCCCGCACAAGGAGGCCGCCTTCGCCCTGGTCGAGCACCGCGATGAGGCAGCCCAGCAGATCGGCGCCGTCAACACGCTTTGGCTGGAGGACGGTCACCTGTGGGGCGGCAACACCGACAGCCATGGCTTCGCCGCCAATCTCGACGATCATGCGCCGGGTTGGGCGTCCATTGGCCCGGCGGTGGTGCTCGGCGCCGGCGGCGCCTCGCGCGCCGTCATCCACGCGCTGAAGCAGCGCGGCATCCGCGATATCCGCATCGTCAACCGCACGCTTGCCCGGGCGGTGGAATTGCGCGACCGGTTCGGCGCCGGTGTCTCCGCGCACGGCGTGGCGGCGACCGGTGAACTGCTTGCCGATGCCGGCCTGCTCATCAACACCACGGCGCTCGGCATGCAAGGCAATGAGGGTCTAGCCGCCGACCCGGCCCTTTTGCCGGACCACGCGATCGTCACCGACATCGTCTATGTGCCGCTCGAGACGCCGCTGCTTGCGGCGGCAAGCGCGCGCAAGCTGAAGACGGTGGACGGCCTCGGCATGCTGCTCAACCAGGCGGTGCCGGGTTTCGAGCGCTGGTTCGGCGTGCGGCCCCGGGTCACACCCGAATTGCGCGCGCTCGTCGAAGCCGATCTGGCGCCAAAACCATGATCGTGCTCGGCCTCACCGGTTCGATCGGCATGGGCAAGTCGACCACCGCGAAAATGTTTGCCGAGGCCGGCATCCCGGTCCACGATTCCGACGAGACGGTGCATCGCCTCTATGCCGGCAAGGCAGCCCCCCTGGTCGAGGCCGCGTTTCCAGGAACCACCGGCGCCGGAGGCGTCGACCGGGCAAAGCTCGGCGCTCGGGTGCTTGGCGATGCGGCCGCGCTGAAAAGGCTGGAAGCGATCATCCATCCGCTGGTGCGCGCCGACGCCGACGCGTTCCTGGCGCGCAACCGCGCCGCCGGCGCGCCGCTTGCCGTCCTCGACATTCCGCTCCTGTTCGAAACCGGCGGCCGCGACCGCGTCGACAAGGTCGTCGTCGTCACCGCGCCGGCCGAAGTCCAGCGCCAGCGCGTGCTGGCGCGGCCCGGCATGAGCGAAGAGAAACTCGCCTCCATCCTCGCCAGCCAGGTGCCGGATGCGCAAAAGCGCCGCCAGGCCGACTTCGTCATCGATACCAGCCAGGGCCTGGATGCCGCGCGGGCTGAGGTCAAAGCTATCATCGCGGATTTGAGAGGTTAGATCGGCGCCTCTTTTCCTTCTCCCCCAGGGGGAGAAGGAAAAAAGTCATTGCCCATTGCCATTTTGTTCCGCTCTCACGATTCTGCTTGCCAGGAGCGACTGATTCGATGCGTGAGATCATTTTCGATACGGAAACCACCGGCCTCGACATGCGCGACGACCGCATCATCGAGCTTGGCGGCGTCGAGCTGGTCAACCGCTTTCCGACCGGCAAGACTTTCCACCACTACATCAACCCGCAGGGCCGCTCGATCCACGCCGAGGCGCAGGCCGTGCACGGCATCAGCATGGCTGACCTGCAGGGTAAGCCGTCCTTCGCCGAGATCGTCGAGGAGTGGATCGCCTTCACCGACGGCGCCAAGCTGGTCGCCCACAACGCCACCTTCGACATCGGATTCCTCAATGTCGAGTTCGGCCGGCTCGGCCATCCGGCCGTCGACATCGGGCGCGTCGTCGACACGCTGGCGCTGGCGCGGCGCAGGCATCCGATGGGTCCCAATTCGCTCGATGCGCTCTGCCGGCGCTATGGCATCGACAATGCGCGGCGCACCAAGCACGGCGCCTTGCTGGATTCGGAGCTGTTGGCCGAAGTCTATATCGAGCTGATCGGCGGCAAGCAGACGGCTCTGATCCTGGACACAGTTTCAGTGCAGATGAACGGCGCGGGCGAAGTGGCAGACATCGATATCTCGGTCGGTGCGCGGCCGATCGCCCTCCCCCCGCGCCTGAGCGAAGCCGAGCGCGCGGCGCATGCCGGCATGGTCGCCACGCTGGGTGAGAAGGCGCTGTGGCTGAAGGTGATGGGCGCCTAAGCGCGCCGTTCTCCTCGAAGTCGGGGGGCTTCGCGGCCAAACCGGCCTCGAAAACGAAAAACCCGGCGCGAGGCCGGGTCTTTCTGCAATATCCGTACGAGCCGGAATCAGCTCACCTGGACCTTCGACGCCGCCTGGTCCTCGGCCAGCTTCTGCTGGAACATCTGCGCGAAATCGATCGGGTCGAGCATCAGCGGCGGGAAGCCGCCATTGCGCGTTGCCTCGGCGATGATCTGCCGGGCGAACGGGAACAGCAGCCGCGGGCATTCGATGAACAGGATCGGCAGCATGTGTTCCTGCGGGAAGCCACTGATGGCGAAAACGCCGCCATAGACCAGCTCGACATTGAACAGCACTTCCTGGTCGAAGGACGCCTTGGCGTTCAGCGTCAGGTTGACGTCGAACTGCTTGTCGGAGAGCGGATTGGCGTTGACGTTGACGTTGATGGCGATGCCGGGCGCCTTATCGCGGCCGCGCAGCGAGTTCGGCGCGCCGGGGCTCTCGAAGGAAAGGTCCTTCACATACTGGGCAAGGACGTTGAGCGAGGGCTGCGCCGTGTTGCCGTTTCCGTTGGCGCCGACCGGCGCGTCATCTTTGCTGGCCATGAGCCTTGTGTCCTTTTGCCTGGGCAGCATTGCTGACCGAATTGAAATCGGGCGTTCGCTACCATGGCCGGCATGACAAGACAAGGTTTGCCGCCTTGCGACCGGAGGGGATCCAGACTGCGTCGAGATTCAGGTCAGGCCGGCATCACCTGAACATCAATATAGCCTCAGTCGTCCTTCAGGCGGCGCCATGGCGAATTGTGGTCCGGCCCGCGCTTGAAATCGTCTTCGCGCGAATAATCGCCGTCGTCGAGGTCGATGACCCTGTCGCGCGGCCGGCCGCGGAAGCCGCCGGCCGAGAAATTCGTCGCCACCACGATGCGGCCCTTGAGCCTGCGCCAGGCAAGATCGCGCACCGGCGGCAGGAACAGGAGAATGCCGAAAATGTCCGATATGAAGCCCGGGATGATCAGCAGGATCGCGGCGAGCACGATCATGGCGCCGTGCGCGAGCTGGCGGCTCGGATCACGGCCGGCGCCCATCTCGGTGCTGATGCGGCTCATGACGCCAAAACCCTGATGCCTGAGCAGCAGCGCCCCGGCGATGCTCGAGGCGAGCACCAGGCCGACCGTCGCCAGCGCGCCGATCTGGCGCCCGACTATGACGAAGCCGGCGATCTCCAGCAGCGGAAGCGCCAGAAGAAAAACGGGAAATAACGAAATGCGCAAGTCTTGCCGATCCTTCCGATCGTTCTGGCGTTGGTCTGTTTTGCCTGCCAGCGGCCACCGGCCGCTGGCGCCGAGGCTGTTAGATAGGTATGGCTGCCTTTGATTTGAATGATTGCGCCTTGCGTTCTATATGGTTTGCATGTTGAACGCTATGCGACCGCTGCCCTGTTGGCCGGGCGGTCCGGCCGAGGGCAGGATTGATTGGCGGAAGATATGGGTTTCTTCGACTTCGGCACGATTTTCTTTCTGATTGCGGCAGTTGTGATCTTTTTCCAGCTGCGCAATGTGCTGGGCCGTCGTACCGGCAGCGAACGGCCGCCTTTCGATCCCTATACCGCCGCCCGCACCGGCGACAAGGATGCGCAGAAGTCCGAGAATGTCGTGTCGCTGCCGCGCAAGCGCCAGCCCGGCGAGCCGGCCGGCGAGGTCTATGCGGCCATCGACGCCTTTGCCAAGCCCGGCACCGACCTCAACAAGGGCCTGCGCACGATCAAGGACAACGATCCGTCCTTCGACCCGAAGGGTTTCGTCGACGGCGCCAAGATGGCTTACGAGATGATCGTCATGGCCTATGCCGACGGCGATCGCAAAACGCTGAAGAACCTTCTGTCGCGCGATGTCTATGACGGTTTCGTCGCCGCGATCGGCGAGCGCGAGGCGCGGTCGGAAAAGATCCAGTCTTCCTTCGTCGGCATCGACAAGGCCGACATCGTCTCGGCCGAGATGAAGGGCGGCGAGGCGCATGTCACGCTGCGCATCATCAGCGAGCTGATTTCGGCGACGCGCGACAAGGCCGGTGCGGTCATCGACGGCGACCCCGAAACCGTCGCCGAGGTCAAGGACGTCTGGACCTTCGCCCGCGACACGCGCTCGCGCGACCCGAACTGGAAGCTCGTCGCCACCGAAGAAGAAGATTGAATCCCTGACCGCGGCGGGCCTGTCGTGTCCTTCCATCAGGCATTCAGCGAAAGATCCTTCGGCGCTCTGCCCGGCTGGGATGACGACGACCATCTGGCGGCCTTGGAGGCCTTTCGCCGCTCTGCCTTCCATGTCCTGGCCAAGCCCTATCGCAGCGGCGCGCTCGGCGTCGACTTCGACGCCTTTGCCGGTGCCTATGCCGAGGCGCGCGCGGCCCCTCCTGCCAGCCGGTCGGAGGCCCGCGCCTTCTTCGAGCGTCATTTCGTCCCCATGCTGGTGAGTCCAGAGACCGGCGCCGGCCTCGTCACCGGCTTCTACGAACCGGAGGTCGAGGCCTCGCCGGTGCGCACGGAGCGTTTTGCCGTGCCGCTTCTGTCGCGTCCCGCCGATCTCGTCGATGTCGACGACGCCAACCGGCCCGACGGAATGGACCCCTATCTCGCTTTCGCGCGCCGGACGCCGGACGGGCCGGCCGAATATTTCGACCGTGGCGCGATCGAGCGGGGCGCGCTCGCCGGCAAGGGCCTGGAGATCGCCTGGTTGGCCGACAAGGTCGACGCCTTCTTCATCCATGTGCAGGGCGCGGCGCGGCTTCTCATGACCGACGGCCGGCTGTGTCGCGTCACCTATGCGGCCAAGTCCGGCCAGCGCTTCACCGGGCCCGGCAAGGTGTTGAGCGAGCTCGGCGAGATCCCGCTGGAAAACGTGACGATGCAGTCGATCCGCGCCTGGTTCAGGGCGCATCCCGGCCGCGTCGACGAGATCCTGTGGCAGAACCGTTCCTATATCTTCTTCCGGGAGGCCGCGGTCGAGGACGCAGCACTCGGGCCGATCGCCGCCGCCAAGGTGCCGCTGACGCCGGGCCGCTCGATCGCCGTCGACCGGCTGCTGCACACATTCGGCACGCCCTTCTACATCGATGCGCCATCGCTGACGGCTTTCGAGGCAAAACCGTTCCGGCGCCTCATGATCGCGCAGGACACCGGCTCCGCCATCACTGGGCCGGCGCGCGGAGATCTCTTCGCCGGGTCGGGCGATGCCGCCGGCGAGATTGCCGGCGTGGTGCGCAATCCGGCCGATTTCTACGCGCTGGTGCCGCGCCCGCTCGTCTCGGGGTCGAGGCCATGACCCGCCGCCCCGACAGGCTGAGCGAGGACGACCGGGTGCTGTGGAACCTGGTGGCGCGCACGGCCAAGCCGCTGAAGGGCAAGGCCGCCGTGCCCGTCCCGGATTTCGACCTTGAGGCGAAGCCGGCGCCGACGCAACACGCCCGGCCCGTTGCCGGTCCGGCCAGCGCGGCGAAGCCGAAGGCCCAGCATGTCTCCCATGCGCTCGACGAGCCGACGCTGGACAAACTGTCGAAAGGCCGGCTGCCCATCGAAGGCCGGGTCGACCTGCACGGCATGACGCAGGACGAAGCCTATTCGCTGCTGTTCTCCTTCCTGCACCGCGCCCATGCCGGCGGCATCCGTTACGTCCTGGTCATCACCGGCAAGGGCTCGTCGTCGGGCGGCGACGGCGTGCTGCGCCGCGCTGTGCCGGCCTGGCTGTCGACGCCGGCGTTCCGGCCGCTGGTCTCCAGTCACGACCATGCCGCGCGCAACCATGGCGGCTCGGGCGCGCTCTATGTCAGGCTGCGGCGGGTCCGGTCGTGAGGATGGGATCGTGACCCCGTTCGGCGAGAGGCTGCGGGCGCTGAGGGCCGAGCGCGGCGTCACCCAGAAGGACATGGCCGCCGCCATCGGCGTCAGCGCCGCCTATCTGTCGGCGCTCGAGCATGGAAGGCGCGGCGCGCCGACCTGGACGCTGATCCAGAAGATCATCGGCTATTTCAACATCATCTGGGACGACGCGGAGGAACTGGCGCGACTGGCCGAAGGCTCGCATCCGCGCGTCAGGCTCGACACGTCGGGCCTGAGCCCGGCCGCGACCGAGCTTGCCAACCTCCTGGCCGAGAACGTCGAAAAGCTCGACGAGGAGGAACTGCGCGGCATAACCTTCTCTATCCGAGCGGCGCTGGGGCGACGGCGGTAGGCCGGGTTTGCCCGGCTCTCGCGGCGGCTGAGCTCCCGATCGCGAAACGGCGGCCCGCCAGCAGCAGCCGGCGGGCCGCCGTGATGAGATCAGTTCTTGCCGGCCGTGCTGCCGCCATTGCCACCGCGGCCGTGATCACCATGGCCGCGGCCACCATTGCCGCCGCCAAGGCAGTCCGATGCGCCGGCGGCGCCGCAACAGCGGCCGCTCCACAGGTCGTTGAGATTGGTGTTGGCGCAGCTTCGAATGGTCTGATCGGCCAGAGCGGATCCGGCCATGCCCGACACCGCGACGGCGGCGAGAAGGGTGTTACGCAGGAAAGCAGTCATTTGAAGTCTCCATGGTTGGTTTCGGTTCACGGCTGTGTGTCGCCGGCCGGGCCGAAATGGTTCATGGAGGGTGTGGGAATTTTTTGGGGAGTGCGCGAGGCGCGTGACTGCAACGTCGGCGCCGCCCCTCATCCGCCTGCCGGCACCTTCTCCCCGTATAGGACGGGGAGAAGGGAGACAGCCGCGCCCTTGGCGTATTTCTTGCGACGTCGGCAATTGGGGAAATCGTCGATGACAGCGTCTTTCTCCCCGTCACTATACGGGGAGAAATGCCCGGCAGGGCAATGAGGGGCGGGGCCGACATCCGGCGGTTGGGCGCGCCGCCCGCCGCAGTCCCTACTCCACGGACCCGACCAGCACCTGCTGGCCGCCACGGATCGAGACCCAGCGGCCGGTGTTGTCGATCGCCTGGCGCTTGAGGAAATGGTAGCCGGTGTCGTCCCAGGCCTTGACCTTGTCGGTCAGATTGTCGAGCACATAGTCGCCCCTGTCGGTGCGCACCGTCAGCACCGAGTGCCCTTCGCCGTCGGGTTTGCGCACCACGGTGATGAGAAGATCGGCAAGCGATATACCCATCCGGGACAGCAGGCGCCGCTTTTCCAGCACATAGTCCTCGCAGTCGCCGACGCCCTTGGCGGGATAGGCCCAGACCTCGTCCTTGCCATAGATGTCCATGTCGCTCATCGGCTTGACGGCGGCATTCACCCTGGCGGTGACCTTGGCCAGCTTGCGCCACAACCTGTCCGTCATCGCGGCCGGCGCCAGATTGCCGGGACGGATCGCGCATTCGCGGGCATTGAGCCTGCAGAAATCATAATGGCCGATCGGTTGCGACGCGACGCCGCCGGTCGTCATCGCTCCGGCCGCCAGGGCCGGTGCCACCCAGCCTCCCATCATTGTCGCCAGTCCGGCTACTGCGCACGCACGAAGCGCTCGCGCCATTGGTGAGGAATTCATTGTCCCCGCTCGCCCTTGTTATTAATGAAAGGTTAAGGGCGATCTACAGTCCGTGTCAATTACCACGATTGGGTGATTTGCGACATGGTTACCCGCGAGACGCATGGCAGCGGCACCCGTGCGACAGGCCTGCCCGGCCTGTCCGGCGCTATCGGGCCGGCAATGCAGGCTGCCTATCTTTTGGCGTTGCGGACCAGCTTCGGTTTCACGGCGACCCGGTTCTGGCGGCCATAGCTGGTGATGAAGTCGACGATGCGCGGCACGATCTCGGCGCGGAAGCGCGACCCGTTGAAGACGCCGTAGTGCCCGACCGCGGGCTGCATGTAATGCGCCTTCCTGTCGGCGGGAATGTTGACGCACAGATCGTGCGCCGCCCGCGTCTGGCCAAGGCCGGAAATGTCGTCGTTCTCGCCCTCCACCGTGAACAGCGCGACATTGCGGATGGCCGAGGGATCGATGGGCGTGCCGCGATGCGTCATCTCGCCCTTGGGCAAGGCATGCCGGACAAACACCGTGTCGACCGTCTGCAGGTAGAACTCAGCCGTCAGGTCCATCACCGCCAGATATTCGTCGTAGAAGTCGCGGTGCTTCTCGGCGCTGTCGCCGTCATGCTTCACAAGGTGCATGAAGAAGTCCTTGTGGGCGATGATGTGGCGGTCGAGGTTCATGCTCATGAAGCCCGAAAGCTGCAGGAAGCCTGGATAGACCTCGCGGCCGAAGCCCGGCACCGGCCAGGGCGCGCGCATCACGACATTGTCGCGGAACCAGTCTATGCCCTTCTCCTCGGCCAGAAGGTTGACCGCGGTCGGGTTGCGGCGCGTGTCGATCGGCCCGCCCATCAGGGTCATCGTCGCAGGAACGAAGGGGTCGCCGCGCGTTTCCATCAGCGCCACGGCCGCCAGCACCGGCACGGAAGGCTGGCAAACAGCCATCACATGCGTGTCGGGGCCCAGCACATGCAGCATGTCGACGACATAGTCGATATAGTCGTCGAGATCGAATTGGCCGTCGGCCGTCGGCACCATGCGGGCGTCGATCCAGTCGGTGATGTGCACGTCGGCATGGGGCAGCATGGCTTCGACCGTGCCGCGCAGCAGCGTCGCATAGTGGCCCGACATCGGCGCCACGATCAGAAGCTTCGGATCGCGCCGCCGCCCGGCGGGCACGGCGCGCTCGAAACGCACCAGGTTGCAGAACGGTCGTGACCAGACGACCTTCTCGGTCACTGCCACGCTCTTCCAGTCGACCACCGTCTTGTCGAGGCCGAATTGCGGCTTGCCGTAGCGGCGCGTGGTGCGCTCGAACAACTCGGCGCCCGCCGCGATCGAGCGGCCCCAGGACGTGTGCGAGAACGGATTGAGCGGGTTGGAATAGAACAGCCGCACCGCATCGGCATAGAGACGGGCCGGCTGCAGGGCGGCGTGGTTCATTTCATAGAGCTGGTAGAACATCCGTTTACCCCGCTGCGGCCTGCGACCGAAGGGGCGGCGAGCAGTGCCTGGCCCTAACTGTCTCGCGGGGAAGTTAACAACTAATTGCTGCGATGCAATACGTCACGTGGCGTGATCTATACGCATTCTTGGTCCAAAGCGTTGGAAATCAGCCTTGGACGGTACAAGCCGGCTCATTGTGCAGGTGCGAAGGCCAGGCGGCCCGGCCCTCGGGCCGGGCAGTGGTGGTCAGACGCGCGCCATGCAGACCGCGGTGTGGCCCGAACCGATGAAGCCGAGCTGGCCGGCGGCACCCTTCGACAGGTCGAGCACGCGTCCCCTGATGAACGGTCCGCGATCGTTGATGCGCACCACGACGCTGCGGCCATTGTTCTGGTTGGTGACCCGCAGCTTGGTGCCGAAAGGCAGCGTGCGGTGTGCGGCGGTCAAGGCCGAAGGGTTCATCCGTTCGCCCGACGCGGTCCTGGAGTGCAGGGCGTACCAGGAAGCGCGACCGCATTGACCGGCGGCGGAGGCGGCTGGAGTGGCGGAGGCGCCGACCATCAGGCCAGCAGCGATCGTCACCGCGGCAAGCGCGGTCCGGTTGTTGTTATTCATATTTGGGGGAAGGCTCCGTTTTTGACAGGCCCCAGCCGTTACGGAGACAATAAGGCACGAAATGCGGCGATCATCTGGCGGTTCCATGGCGCCGGCACACGTTTGGAGTCGCCCGGTAACAGTCTGTCAGTGATTTCCCGGCGGTCAGCGATCAACTCACGATGATGTTCCAGCGGATATCCATGTCTTGTTTGACAAGATCGAGCGGCAACATCCAAGTAGAAGATGCTGCTGCCGAACCGATTCCTTTGCCTCTTTCATCGCGACGGCGAAGACGCGACCGATCAACTTCGGAAGGGAGAATCCGGCAATGAGACTGATCAAAAATCTGCTGGCGTTGATTGTGCTGGCCGTTGGCGCGCTGTGGTCGCTGCAAGGCATCGGCGCGATCGGCGGCAGCTTCATGACCGGCCAGTCGCAATGGCTCACCATCGGCATCGTCGTCATGCTGGTCGGTCTCGCCGGGCTCGTGTGGGCGAACCGTTCGCGCGGTTGAGCCGCTCTCACTGCGACCAGTACTGCCAGGCCCAGTAGAAGCTTTCGTCTCGCGGCGGCAGGCGGTCACGCCCGGCCGGGAGTCGGACGGGCGCCGGCGAGCGCGGACCGTCCTCCCTTGTCGCCTTGTCCTCCTCTATCGCCTTGCCATCGGATGTCAGGCCCAGCAGCCAGGTGCCGAAATGGGCGAACAGCATGGCGGTGGAATGGGTCATCGTCATCTCCGTTTCCCGATCATTCGCGTCCCGCCCACGGCACGAGCGCGCGCTCGATCCTGCGGATGGCGAATTCGAGCACGAAGGCGATGGCCGCGATCACCAAAATGCCCATGACCACCACGTCGGTGACCAGGAACTGCGCCGCCGACTGGATCATGAAGCCAAGCCCGCGCGTCGCCGCCACCAGTTCGGCGGCGACCAGCGTGGACCACCCGGCGCCGAGCGCGATGCGCAGTCCGGTCAGGATCGACGGCAGCGCGCTGGGCAGGATCACGTGGCGGACCACCTGGCGCCTCGTCGCGCCAAGCGAACGCGCGGCGTTGATGCGCTCCTGCGAGACGCCGCGGACGCCGGACGCGGTCGACAAGGCCACCGGCGCCAGCATGGCGATGGCTATCACCAGGACCTTGGACGGCTCGCCGATGCCGAACCAGATGATGACCAGCGGCAGATAGGCGAGCGGCGGGATCGGCCGCAGGAATTCCAGCAGCGGATCGAAAATGCCGCGGCCGACGGTGCTGATGCCGATGGCGAGGCCAACCGGCACGCCGACGAGGAGCGCCGCGATGAGCGCGGCGAACACCCGCCCCAGGCTGGCGGCGATATGCTGGACGAGCGTTGCGTCGACAAAGCCATCGCGGGCGACGATGATGAATTTGTTCCACACCGCGACAGGCGAGGGCAGGAATACCGGCGACACCAGTTGCAGGCGGGCCGACAGCGTCCAAAGCGCCAGCACCAGAAGAATGGTGGCCGCGCTGACCATGCGCGCCGAAACGCCCTTGCGCTTCGGGACCGGGCGCGACCATGGCACCGACAGGCCGTCGGCCTCTTCGGTCCTGGAGCCGGAGCGTTCGGTGTAGGAGGAGAAAATGGTCATGCCGCCTCTCCCTCGAAGATCGCGTCGGTCAGTTCGCCGCGCGCCGCGGCGAAGCCAGGATCGGCCTTGATGGTGCGGATGGCCTCGCCCGCTGCGTAGCGCCTGGAGAAGCCCGGCTCCAAGGTCCGCACCACCCGGCCCGGCCCGGGCGCCAGCACCACGATGCGGGTGGCGAGCACGAGCGCCTCGTCGATGCCGTGCGTGACCATCAGCACGCCGACCTTGCTTGCCGTCCACAGGTCGAGCAGCGTCGTCTGCATACGCTCGCGCGTCAGCGCATCGAGCGCGCCGAGCGGCTCGTCGAGCAGCAGGAATTGCGGCCCGGCAGCCAGCGCCCGGGCAAGGCCGACGCGCTGGCGCATGCCGCCGGACAACTCCCAGATGCGCTTGTCGCCGGCATCGGTGAGCTTGACCAGGCCGAGCAATTCGTCGGCGCGGCGCGCCCGCTCGGATGGCCCGACACCGCGCAGCCTGAGCGCGAAGGCGACGTTCTCGCGCGCCGTCAGCCAAGGAAACAGCGCGTCGTTCTGGAACACCACCGCACGGTCCGAACCGGGTGCTGCGATCGGCCGGCCGTCGATCGCGGCCGTGCCGCGTGCCGGCGCAACAAAGCCGGCGGCGACATTGAGCAGCGAGGTCTTGCCGCAGCCGGAACGGCCGACAAGGACGACGAAGTCATCGCTGGCGACGTCGATCGATACCCGCTCGACGGCGGGTGCGGGCTGGCCGTCATAGTGGATCGAGATTCTGTCGAGCACGAGATGCGACATGAGCCCTCGCAGGGAGTTCGTTGAAGTCCGCCTGCCCGAAGCCGCGCCTCGTCAGCGGCTCCGGGACAGGCGACACGCGGCGTCAGGAAAGACGTGCGCGTCTCATAGGGGCGCCACCTGCCCGTCGTGGCATGGGGCGCTCCAACGCTCGGGTCAGTTCGAGGCCAGCGCCTCGGTGACGTATTTCGATGTCACATATTTCGAATAGTCCGGCAGCACGGCGTCTACCTTGCCCTGCTCCTTGAGGAAGGCGGACGCGGCCGCGATCGCCTTGACCGTGCCGCCGCCGAGGAACTTGTCGGAGGCCTGTTCTTCGAGTGTCGGGAAGACATAGCCCTTGAGCAGCTCAGGCACTTCCTCGACCTTGGCGCCGGTCAGCTTGGCGATCTCGGCCGCCTGCGGCGACGCTGCCGACCAGGCATCGGGCTTGACCAGGTACTCGGCATAGGCCGCACCCGTCACCTTGACGAAGTCGCGCACCGCTTCCGGGTTCTTTTCGGCAAAGTCGGTGCGCACGATCCAGGCGTCGAAGGTCGGCGCGCCCCAGGCGGCGACCTGGGAGGAATCCAGCACCACCTTGCCTGATGTCTTGACCTGGCCGAGCGCCGGATCCCAGACATAGGCCGCATCGATATCGCCGCGCGAAAAGGCAGCGGCGATTTCCGGCGGCTTGAGATTGAGGATCTCGACCGATTTCGGGTCGACATTCTCATGTTTCAGCGCGGCAAGCAGGCTGTAATGCGTCGTCGAGACGAAGGGCACGGCCACCTTCTTGCCGGCGAGGTCGGTGACCTTCTCGATGCCGGCGCCGTTGCGTGCGACCAGGGCTTCGGATGGCCCGATCAGGCCGACGACGAAGATTGTCTGGACCGGCAATTCGCGGCTCGCCGCCGCCGCCAGCGGGCTCGAACCGACATAGCCGATGTCGACCGAGCCGGATGCGACCGCGGCGATGACATCGGCGCCGGAATCGAATTTGCGCCAGTCGATGGCGGCCTTGGTGGCCTTTTCATAGGCACCATCGGCCTGCGGCACCTTGGAGGGTTCGACCACCGTCTGGTAGCCGATGGTGATCTTGAGGTCGTCGGCAAAAGCCGGGCCGAGGAAGGCGGCGCCGGCAAGTGCGGCCGTAGACAGGAGAAGGATGCGTCGCGAAATGGTGGTGGACATCAAGGGCTCCATGAAACAGGGGAAAACCGGATTGCTTAATGATAGTTCGCTAATTCTATGGTTCTTGTAGAGTTAAATTCTTCTAGCGGGGCTGGATTTGTTGGAAAAAGCTGCCGGTGCCGAGGTCCCCAAGCGGATTTGGCGGCTATGGCGCTTCAAGAGTGGCGACGTCATCACGTTCGGGAAGCTCGGCCCCGCTACCGGCCACCGATCGAGAACGAGAATTCACGCTGCAGCCGCTTGAAAGGCAAATCCATGCTTCAGACGGATGGGAATTTAAAAACATGTTCCGCCTGTTCGCGTTTAAGTATAGTAAACTTATCGACATAGAACCTGGAGGCGGCGATGAGAGGTCATACCCACCCATATCGCGGCGATCGCCGGTGGCACCGGTCTCGGGCCGTCGCGCCACGGTTTGTGTCCCCGGAGTCACAAGTCAGGTCCAAAATGGCCGCAATGGCTTGAAAATCAAGCAAGATCAATCGCGATTGGCTTGTATATCATGTTGGTAGAATTTATGTGTCATGGATGCTTGAGCGCGGCGGGAGGCACGCCAGGAGTTTCGCAAAGGATGGCCTCGAGCCATCGCATGACAGAGAAACGTTCGGATCATGCTCACCAAGAAAGGCAAGTACGGCCTCAAGGCGCTCGTCCATCTGGCGCGGATGCCGGCCGGGCAGCTTGCCTTCGTCAACGACATCGCGACCGGCAACAGCATCCCGAAGAAGTTTCTCGACGCCATCCTGGGCGAATTGCGCAATGCCGGTTTCGTGCAGAGCCGCAAAGGCAAGGATGGCGGCTATCGCCTGGCGCGGCCACCGGAGGAAATCAGGGTCGGCCATGTCGTGCGTGTGCTCGACGGCCCGCTGGCGCCGATCCCATGCGCCAGCCGTACCCAATACCAGCGCTGTGAAGACTGTAACGAGGCGACATGCCAGGTTCGACATCTGATGCTGGAAGTCCGGCAAGCGATCGCCGAGGTGCTCGACCAGCGCAGCCTCGCCGAGATGCGCGACATCGGCCTCGACGACCTTGGGGTCGCAAGGGGCCTCGACGACCTCTCGGTCGCGAGCGACGATCTGCCGGTTGCGGTGAAGGCCTGACGCCGGCGCGTCGCACGGGGCTGGCATGAGCGGCCGCGGCAACTCGATCATCATCGTCGGCGGCGGCGCCAGCGGGGTCGTGCTCGCCGCGCATCTGCTGAGACAGCCCAATCCCGACCTTCGCGTCACGCTGGTCGAGAAGCGCCCGCATTTCGGCCAGGGCATCGCCTACTCCACATTGCTCTCCGCGCATGTGCTGAACGTCAGCGCCGCCGGCATGAGCGCCTATGCCGACGATCCCGGCAATTTCTGGCGCTGGCTGGTGGAACGCGGCCTGGCAACGCCCGAGCAGGCGCCGGTCTACGCGCCGCGCAGCATCTATGCCCGCTATCTCGGCGAATTGCTGGACGATCTCGAGGCGCGCGAGAGGGAGACCGGACGGCTTCGGCTGATCCATGAGGAGAGCCTGTCGATCTCGCCCACGGCCTCGGGGGTCGAAGTGGCGCTCGCCAACGGCACCAGCGTCGTCGCCCATCTGGCGGTGCTCGCCACCGGCCATGACGAGGTGCCGGCCATGGGGCAAGGCCATGCGGTTCGGATGGGATCGGAGGCCGACACCGCGCTCGATCCCGACCGGAGCGTCATGGTGCTGGGAACGGGCCTCAGCATGGTCGACGCATTCCTGGCGCTCGAACAGCGCGGCCACCGCGCGGAGATCGTCGCGGTGTCGCGGCGCGGCCTGCTGCCCTCGCCGCACCGCAAGGGCAATCCGATCAAGCTCGACGTCGCCGATATCCCGCTCGGCACCCAGCTTTCCTATTTCGTCGGCTGGTTCCGCGACCTGATCCGGGAAAACCAGAAGGCCGGCATCGACTGGCGCGACGTCGTCGACGGCCTGCGTCCGTTCAACCAGAAGATCTGGCAGAACTGGCCGGCCTCCGCCAAGCGCCGTTTCGTCGAGCACACCAAGGCGTGGTGGGACATCCACCGCCACCGCATGGCGCCCGAGGTCCATGCCCGCGTCACGCAAGCGGTGCAGTCCGGCCGCATCCGCCTCGTCGCCGGCCGTGTCGTCGACATCGCGGCGGGCGACGAGTTCACGGTCCAGGTCCAGTCGCGCCACACCAAGCGGCTGGAGAGATTCGAGGTCGCCCGCATCTATGATTGCTCCGGCATCGTCAGGGACATCTCGGGCTCGTCGAACAGCGTGGTGCGCTCGCTGGTCGACCGCGGGCTGGCGCGGCCGGATCCGCTGCGCATCGGCCTCGACGTTACGGCCAATTGCGAGATCATCGCCGGCGACGGCACGGTGTCCAGGAAAATCCTCGCCGTCGGCCCGCTGACCAGAGGCACCTTCTTCGAGATCGACGCCATCCCGGATATTCGCGTCCAGTGTGCGAGGTTGAGCAAGCAGCTGCTGGGGTAGGGCGTCGGCGTTCTACGCCGCCCCACAAGCCTGCGGGCGATTTGCACGACGGAGCCCGCCCCGGAATTTCATTCTCCATCTAGCCGGTCGATTGGCACGATCTATCTTCTTTCCCACTGCAAAGGGCTGGAAAAGAGGATACGCTGCCGCCCTGCACGAGGCGGCCGCTTGATCATGGAGCATCGATATGAGCAGGCACAAGATCGCGCCCTCGGATAGCGCCCCTTTGGAAAACGCCGCTTCGGAAAACGCAATGTCGCGCCTGCGGCCGCCTTACGGATCGGTGCTCGACCTGATCGGCCAGACCCCCGTGGTCGAACTGACCCAATTCGACACCGGCAAGTGCCGGCTGTTCATCAAGCTCGAAAGCCAGAATCCTGGCGGCTCGATCAAGGACCGTATCGCACTGTCGATGATCGCGGCGGCCGAGAAGGAGGGCAGGCTGAAGCAAGGCGGCACGATCGTCGAGGCGACGGCCGGCAATACGGGGCTGGGCCTGGCCCAGGTCGGCATCCCCAAGGGCTACCGTATCATCCTGGTCGTGCCCGACAAGATGTCGCGCGAGAAGATCCAGCACCTGCGCGCACTGGGCGCGGAAGTGCGCATGACGCGCTCCGATGTCGGCAAGGGCCACCCCGAATATTACCAGGATATGGCCGAAAAGATCGCGGCCGAGCTGCCCGGCGCCTTCTACGCCAACCAGTTCGCCAATCCGGCCAACCCTGAGGCGCACGAAACCACCACCGGTCCGGAAATCTTTTCGCAGCTCGACGGCGATGTCGACGCGGTGGTGGTCGGCGTCGGCTCAGGCGGCACGCTGACCGGCCTTGGCCGGTTCTTCGCCAAGGCATCGCCGAAGACGGAAATGGTGCTGGCCGATCCGGTCGGCTCGGTGCTGGCGCCGCTGATCAGGACCGGCAAGATGGTGGAGGCCGGCAGCTGGACTGTGGAAGGCATCGGCGAGGACTTCGTGCCGCCCAATGCCGAGCTGTCGCTGGTCAAGAAAGCCTATTCCATATCGGACAAGCAGAGCATGCTGGCGGTGCGCGATCTCCTGTCCCGGGAAGGCATCCTGGCCGGCTCGTCTTCGGGCACGCTGCTGTCGGCCGCCTTGCGCTATTGCCGCGAGCAGACGTCGCCCAAGCGCGTTGTCACCTTCGTCTGCGACAGCGGCAACAAATATCTGTCGAAAGTCTTCGACGATTTCTGGCTGGCCGAGCAGGGGCTGGCCGAGCACGAGCAGCATGGCGACCTGCGCGACCTGGTGATGCGCACGCACCGCACCGGCGACACCGTCTATGTCGGTCCGGACGAAAGCCTGCTCAACGCCTATGGCCGCATGCGCCGCTCCGATGTCTCGCAGCTGCCGGTGCTCGACGACGGCAAGCTGGTCGGCATCGTCGACGAAAGCGACATTCTGGCCAAGGTCGACGGCCCCTATGAGGGCCGCTGGGAGCGCTTCAACGCGCCGGTACGCACGGCGATGACCTCCAATCTGCATACTTTGCAGGCCAGCCAGACGCTGGACGCGCTGCTGCCGGTATTCGACCGCAACGAGGTCGCCATCATCTTCGACGGCGACGAGTTCGTCGGCCTGATAACCCGCATCGACCTGATCAACCATTTGAGGCGCCGTGCACGATGACCGCATCCGGAAAGAACCGCCTGGCCTTCTCCACCCGCACCATCCATGGCGGCCAGAGCCACGATCCCCTGACCGGAGCGGTGATGGTGCCGATTTACGCCACCTCGACCTATGGCCAGCAGTCGCCCGGCGTGCACAAGGGCTTTGAATATGCCCGGAGCCAGAATCCGACGCGCTTTGCCTTCGAGCGCGCGGTGGCCGATCTCGAAAGCGGCTCGGCTGCCTTCGCCTTCGCCTCCGGGCTGGCGGCGATCGCCACCGTGCTGGAACTGCTCGATTCCGGCGCCCACATCGTCGCCACCGACGACATCTATGGCGGCTCCTTCCGCCTGATGGAGCGTGTGCGCAAGCGCTCCGCCGATCTCAAGGTGAGCTTCGTCGACTGCACCGACCTTGCGGTTATAGAGGCGGCAATCCGCCCGGAGACGAAAATGCTCTGGGTCGAGACGCCGACCAACCCGCTGCTGCGCATCGTCGATCTCGAAGGCGTCGCAGCCCTTGCAAGGCGCAAGGGCATCCTCTCGATCGCCGACAACACATTCTGCAGCCCCTATTTGCAGCGGCCGCTGGAGCTCGGCATCGACGTCGTGGTGCATTCGACGACGAAGTACCTCAACGGCCATTCCGACATGGTCGGCGGCGTGGCTGTTGTCGGCGACAACAAGGATCTGGCCGATCGCCTGAAATTCCTGCAGAACGCCATCGGCGCCATTTCGGGCCCGTTCGACAGTTTTCTCGCCCTGCGCGGCCTCAAGACATTGGCGCTGAGGATGGAGCGGCACTCGTCGAACGGCCTCAAGATCGCGCAGTGGCTGGAAGCCCGCAAGGATGTGCGCCGGGTCATCTATCCCGGCCTCGCCAGCCATCCGCAGCATGCCGTTGCCGTCCAGCAGATGCATGCGTTCGGCGGCATGATATCAGCCGTGCTCGACCGCGACCTCGCCGGCACGAAACGCTTCCTCGAACGCACGCAATTGTTCACGCTGGCCGAAAGCCTCGGTGGCGTGGAGAGCCTGATCGAGCATCCGGCGCTGATGACGCATGGATCGATCCCGGCGGAGAAGCGCGAAGAGATCGGCATATCGGATTCGCTGGTGCGGCTGTCGGCGGGCATCGAGGATGGCGACGATCTGATCGCGGACCTGGAGCAGGCGCTGGGGGGCTGAGCGGCGGCGCTCCCGCTGAGACGAGCCAGTCTCCAAGCCAGCGCTGCCCCTTACCTGCCTGCCGGCATCCTCCCGTATAGTGACGGGGAGAGGGGCGCTGTGTCTCGATTTGCGCCAACGGCGGCAAGAGGGAGCCGGGGTTGCGGTATCTCCCTTCTCCCCGTCACTATACGGAGAGAAGGTGCCGGCAGGCGGATGAGGGGCAGCGCCAACTTCGCAGAAAGCCAGCCACAACCCCGTTGACCCCAAATCCCATCTGCCCGAGATGTAGAGCCTATGGCCACGCGCGACACATCTCCAGACGCTCCCCTCACTTTCGCGGTGCTGGTCTTCCCCGGCTTTCCGATGATGGCGTTCAGCTCGGTCATCGAGCCGCTGCGCGCGACCAATGTGCTGGCGAAGCGGGAATACTATCGCTGGATCATCGTCGGCGCTACCCAGGGCGCGGTCGAGGCCTCGAACGGCGTCGTCATCCAGCCGCGCTTCTATGCCGGGGATGCGCCGAAGGTCGACCGCATCGTCGTCTGCTCAGGCGGCGATGCCGATCATCTCGTCGCCGAGGATGCGGCAAGCTGGATCCGCCGCAGCTTGCGCAGTGGCGCCCATATCGGCGCGGTGGCGGACGCCGCCTTCTTCCTCGCCCGCGCCGGCCTGCTCGACGGCCATGCCTGCACCTTGCACTGGACCAGCCAGGCGGCCTTCACCGAGGCCTTTCCCAATGTCGAGCTGAGGCGCGACCTCTATGTCATCGACCGCAAGCGTTTCACCTCGGCGGGCGGCGTCGGCAGCCTCGACATGATGCTGGAGATCATCACCCGCGACTACGGCGCCGAGCTTGCGGCCGGCGTCGCCGAATGGTTCGTGCACAGCCAGCTGCGCTCCAGCGTCGACCGCAAGCTGATGCCGCTGCGCCTCCGTACCGGCGTGCGGAACGAGCTGGTGCTGTCGGCCATCGCCATCATGGAGGACGCGGTCGAGGAGCGGCTCGGCATGGCGGAGCTGACGGCCAGGCTCGGCGTCTCCTCCGATAAGCTCGAACGCTCCTTCCGCTCCGAACTCGCCATCTCGCCCAATGGCTACTATCGGCGGCTCAGGCTGAAACGCGCCGCCGATCTCCTGGCGCACTCGACGCTCGCCGTGCGCGACGTGGCGCTCGCCTGCGGCTTTGCCTCGATGTCGAGCTTCGCGCGCGCCTTTCGCGAGGAGCACGGCCATCCTCCGAAGCTGGCGCGACGGCATTAGAGGTCTTGCTGGCGCTGAGAGACGTCGCCCCCCTCTGTCCTGCCGGCCATCTCCCATACGAGGGTCCCTCAAGGGGGGAGATCGAACGTCACAACAGCTTTCGCCAATTTTCACCGAAGAAGCGACGAGGTCAAAGCTGCCAATCTCCCCACTTGAGGGGGAGATGCCCGGCAGGGCAGAGGGGGGCGCTTGGCACCTGCATCTCTTGGTACCCAGCGGCATCTCGCACAACAAGCGCGGTTTTCCGCACAATCCCTCGTTACCGCCTGCGCCATGGTCTGATCTTGCAAACCACCCAAGGTCAGCCCCCATGAGCATCGTCGTATTCGACCCTGACAGCACTGAAGACGTTGACTTCCAGGACCGCATGCGCCACCCCGCGGCGGCCGATCCGGCGGGCGGCATGTGGCTGTCCGACACCGAGCCGTCTTTCATCGATGCCGACGCCCTTCGTAAAGGCCGGCTGGCCAAGCTGCGCGGCTGGATGCGTGACGCCGGCTATGGCGGCGTGGTGCTGTTCGATCCCTATAACCAGCGCTACGCCACCGGCTCGCGCAACATGTTCGGCTATTTTCTGCGCAACTCGACCCGTTATTTCTTCATTCCGACCGAAGGGCCGATCGTGCTGTTCGAATATCCGCAGAGCTACCATGTCTCGATGGTGCTCGACACGATCGACGAGGCGCGTCCTTCCAAGCTCGTCTGGTCGTCGGTATCGGGCCGCGACGACGAGACCGCCGGTCCCTTCGCCGACGAGATCGCCGAACTCCTGAAGCAGCATGGCGGCGGCTCGATGAAACTCGGGCTCGACCGTTGCAGCCATCTGCAGGCGCTGGCGCTGGAGAAGCGCGGCTGCGACGTCCGCGACTGCCAGGGCGAGATCCTGGCGGTGCGCGCGGTCAAGACCCCGGAGGAAGTGAAATGCCTGCAGGTGTCGATGGCCGGCGCGGAAGCCGCCGTCTATGCGGTGCGCGAGGCGATCAAGCCCGGCGTTTCCGAGAACGAGCTGTTCGCCATCATGTATGGCGAGGTCATCCGCCAGGGCGGCGAGTTCATCGAGACGCGGCTCTTGACGTCGGGCCAGCGCACCAATCCCTGGTTCAACGAGGCGAGCGGGCGAAAAATCCGGCCGGGCGAGTTGTTGGCGCTCGATACCGACACGATCGGCTGCTATGGCTATTATTCGGATTTCTCGCGCACCTTCCGCTGTGGGCCCGGCAAGCCGACCCCCTATCAGAAATCGCTCTACCGCATGGCGCACGACCAGGTTCAGCACAATATCTCGATCGTGAAGCCGGGCATGGCTTTCCGCGAGATCGCCGAAAAGGCGTGGAAGATCCCCGACCGCTTCGTCGACCAGCGCTACACCTCGGTCATGCACGGCGTCGGCATGCATGGCGAGACGCCCTTCATCGCGCACGCCATGGACTACGAAACCTATGGTCGCGACGGCCATATCGTGCCAGGCATGGTGGTGAGCGTGGAAAGCTATATTGGCGAGAAGGGCGGCCGCGAGGGCGTCAAGCTGGAGGACGAAATCCTGGTCACCGAGACCGGCACCGAGCTCCTGTCGCGCTTTCCCTATGAGGATGAGTTTCTGGAGAAGCAGGTTTGATGCCAGCGGCCGGTTTAGTTGACGTACCGCAGCTGAAGAACGAGCGCCTCATTCCTTGGCGCCCCCCTCTGTCCCTCCAGCGTTTGGAAGTATCTTGGATCCCAGGCGCATCCGTATGAAAAGCCCCATCTCCCTCAAGCGCGGCACCGTGGCCGCTGTCTTCATCGACCTGCAGGAAGAGCACCGGCAGGACCCGCGCTACCTGGTCGAGGGTTTTGAAACGATCCTCGCCAACGTCCAGCGCCTGCAAGCGGCGGCGCGGCAGAACAATGTGCCGCTCCATCACTGGGCCTATATCGTAGATCTCGACAAGCAGGAGCGGCCCTTTCATCCCGTTGGAGCCGACGGCAAGTCGGCCTTCTCCGACAAGAGCGATCCGCTGACCGAGATCTGCCGTGAGGTGGCGCCGGCCCAGGGGGAGACGCTGCTGATCAAGGCCGAGGCCAGCGCCTTCCGGGCGGGGCCGGCGGCCGATCGGCTCAAGACTTCCGGCATCGAATGGCTGGTCATATCGGGCGTGTGGACCGAGGCCTGCATCGATGCCACCGTGAAGGACGCCGTGGCGCGCGGCTTTCGCGTGCTGCTGGTCAAGGACGCCTGCGGCAGCGGCAGTGCCGCCATGCACCAGACCGCAATCCTCAACCTCGCCAACCGGCTCTATGGCGGCGCCGTCACCGACACCGACGGCGCCTGCCTGCTGCTGGCTGGCGAGAGCGTCGCCGTCTGGCAGGTCGAGGGCTCGGTGCCGCTGCGCTTCAGCTTTGAAAACGCGGCCAGGCTTTACAGCGAGCTTTGAGGCAATGCCTTCCGAAACCGTGGGCAGCACTGAAATGACCGGTCGCGGCAAATACGCGACGCGGCTCGACCCTGCGCTGTGGGCCTATATAGACGGCATCAACGCCTGGTATCCGCCCGAGACGATCGACCTGCCGATCGCCAAGCAGCGTGCGATCTATGACAGGATGTGCCGGGCGCTTCGCCAGCCCTATCCGCCGGGGGTGACGGCGAGCGACGACCTCATCGCCGCCCCCGGCCGGAACATCGCGGTGCGGCACTACGGGATGGCAGGCACGGCCGCGCGGGCCACGGTGCTTTATTACCATGGCGGCGGCTTCATCCTGGGCGGGCTCGACAGCCATGACGACATCTGCGCCGAGATCTGCGCCGGCACCGGCTTTGCCGTGCTCTCGGTCGACTATCGGCTGGCGCCCGAACATCTCCACCCCGCCGCCTTCGACGACGCTCTGGCCGCCTTCGAATGGGCGGCGGCTAGAGCGAACGGGCCACTGCTGCTGTCCGGCGAGAGCGCCGGCGGCAATCTGGCGGCGGCGGTCAGTCACGCGACGCGCGCTCGCGCGAAGAGGCCGACCGGCCAGGTGCTGATCTATCCCGGCCTCGGCGGCGACGAGACTGCCCGCTCCTACATCGAGCATGCCGAGGCGCCGCTTCTGTCGACCGGCGACGTCGCTTTCTACCGCCACGTCCGCTCGGCCAAGAGACAGGCGCCGGACGATCCGACCTTCTCGCCGCTGCGCGCCGCCGACTTCTCCGGCCTGCCGCCCACCATTGTCGTTACCGCCGAATGCGACCCGCTGTCGTCGGACGGCGAGGCCTATCGCGACCGCATCCTGGCCGCCGGCGGCAAAGCGAGCTGGCACGAGGAGAAGCGCCTCGTGCACAGTTTCCTGCGCGCCCGCACCACCGTGCCGGCTGCCGCCGAGGCGTTCCGGCGCATAATCGCGGCGATCGCGGCACTTGGCGCGGGCGAATGGCCCGTCGAACACTGAACCCGAGCGACGCAGCCCTCAATTGCGCCCGTAAAACGCGTTCGGGACATGCACCGGCCAGCGCCATGGCAGCACGGCGATCATGTCGAACCGCATCGACAGCCTGCCGTAATCCGGCTGGCGCGACAGCCAGATGTCGGCGGCGCCTTCGATGCGGCGCTCCGATTCATGGGCGATCGCCTCCATCGCTTCCATCAGCGTGCGGCGCGCCTTGACCTCGACGAACAGCACCAGGTCGCCGCGCCGCGCGATCAGGTCGATCTCGCCGAAACGGGTGCGATGGCGGCGCGCCAGGATCCGGTAGCCTTTCAGCACCAGCGCCGCCGCCGCCAGCCATTCGCCGCGATGGCCGCGCCGGTAGGCCTTTTGACGGCTGACGCTCGGGAGCCTAGCCACGGTCCTCTCCAGAGGCATCCCTGAGTTCCAGCAGCCGCCGGTAAAGCGCCTGCTTCTGGCCGCCGGTCATCTTCGCCGCTTCCGCCGCCGCCTTCGAAGCCGGCATTTCGGCGGCGAGCGACAACAGCATCCGGTCGATATCGGCCGGCTCGTCCGCCCTGGCCTCGGCCGGACCGACGCACACCACGATCTCGCCCTTCGGCGTATCGGCCGCCGCATAGTGGTCGGCCAGCGCCCGCAGCGTGCCGGTGCGCATCTCCTCGAAGGTCTTGGTCAATTCCCTGCCGATCGCTGCCTTGCGCTCGCCGCCAAGCGCTTCGGCCATCGCGCCGAGAGACTCGGCCAGCCGGCGCGGCGATTCGAAGAAGATCAGCGTCGCCGGCACCGCTTTAAGCGCGTCCAGCCGCGCCAGCCGCTGCCCCGCCTTGACCGGCAGGAAGCCGGAGAACAGGAAGGCATCCGAAGGCAAGCCGGATGCGGTGAGCGCGGCAAGCGGCGCGGACGGACCGGGGATGGGCACGACGCGAATGCCCTGGTCGAGCGCCTCGCCGACCAGCCGGTAGCCGGGATCGGAAACCAGCGGCGTGCCGGCATCCGAGATCAGCGCCACGCTCTGCCCCGACTGGAGCGCCGCTATCAATTTTGGCCCGGCCTCGCCGGCATTGTGCTCGTGATAGGCCGTGGTGCGGCGGCGGATGCCGTAGCGGTCGAGCAGCACGCGCGACACGCGCGTGTCCTCGCAGGCGACCATGTCGGCGGCGGCCAGCGTCTCAAGCGCGCGCAGCGTGATGTCGGCGAGATTGCCGATCGGCGTCGCCACCAGATAGAGCGCGGGTTCGAGCGGCCGGGCCGCGATCTCGGTCTGCCCGATCACATAGCTGCGCTTTCCCGTCTCGCCAGTCACCGGTGCCTTCTCCGTCAGCGGCGCGCCCGCGTCCAGATGGAGCCGCGAAGGACGTTCCGAAATCATCCGCCCTGTTTGGCACGGCCCGCGCCGGGTTGCAAAAGCCGCTGTAATGCAAGGCGAGCGCCATTCCTTCGCCACAGTAGGGAACGAAACCGTCTTTCGCAGATTTAGCCCCTGATTCCCCCGGGAGGACAGGATGGACAGACTGACCATACAGGACGCTTTCGAGCCCTACTATGCAGGCCGCAAGCGCTTTGCCGCGCAAGGAGACGGGAAGCCGCCCGCCACCACGGACGGCAAGCAGGGGCCCGCGCGCCGCCCGCCACCAGAGATCAAGCTACCCGACAACGAACCCGACAGCACGACGGAGCACTGACCGGACGATGCCCAATCGCTTCGATATTTTCATCACCCGTCTCGAAACCAAGAACGCCCGCCACGGCGCAGCACTACCCTCGATAAGCGACCAGCACCGCGCCCGCCGCGATAAGGGCGACGCCAAGCCAGTTCGCACCGGTGAGCCGCTCGCCGAGAAAGACCGTGCCAAACACCGCCACAAGCACGACGCTTAGCTTGTCGATGGGCGCCACCTGCGCCGCATTGCCGATTTTCAGCGCGCGGAAATAGCAGAGCCACGAGGCTCCGGTCGCCAGTCCCGACAGGCTAAGGAAAAGCCAGGTCTTCCCGGAGATCGAGGCCCACGATTGGAATTGGCCGCTGGCGGCGAGGATCGCCGCAAGCACGACCAGGATGATGGCTGTCCGGATGAGGGTGGCGAAATCGGAATTGATGGTCTCGATGCCGACCTTGGCGAAGATCGCCGTCAGTGCCGCGAAAGTCGCCGACAACAGCGCCCAGAATTGCCAGGAGAGCGGCAGGTTCATTCGGATAGCCTCACCGGTCGGGTCTCAACTCAGATACCGCGAAACAGCCGCCTCCAGAAGCGTAATCTTGGCTTCGAGATTGGGAGCAGCATCCCCGCCTACCGTGCCAGATCGGCCACCACGGCGTCGAGCACGATCATGCCGGCGGGCGTGGCGCGCAGGCGGGCGTTGCCGATCGGCGCCACCAGCCCTTCGCCTTGCAGCACCGACAGCCGCGCGCTCGACAGGCCGCGCCCGGAAAACGCTTCGTAACGCGACAGGTCGATGCCTTCCGCCAGCCTCAGTCCCATCAGCAGGAACTCGTCAGCCTCTTCGGAGCGCGTCAGGGTCTCGCCGCCGGTGACGCCATGGCCCTTGGCCTCGACCAGATTGGCCCAGGTTTCCGGCATCCTCTCCGCGATGGTCACGACGCGGTGGCCGTTCTCGACGAAGCGGCCATGCGCGCCGGGGCCGACGCCGACATATTCGCCATAGCGCCAGTAGGTCAGATTGTGCCGGCTTTCGGCACCCGGCCGGGCGTGGTTTGAGATCTCATATGCCGGCAAACCATGGGCTGATGTCACCTCTTGCGTCAGCGCATAAAGGTCGGCGGCGTGGTCGTTGTCGGGGATGATGAATTTCTTCGCCGCGTGCAGCGCGTGGAACGGCGTGCCTTCCTCGATGGTCAGCTGATAGAGCGACAGATGGTCGGCGGCGTGGCCGATCGCCTGTTCGAGCTCCGATGCCCAGGCCTCCGGCGTCTGGCCTGGCCGTGCGTAGATCAGGTCGAAGGAGAGCCTTGGGAATATCTCCCGCGCGAGCCCGATCGCGTGCAGCGCCTCGTCCACATTGTGCAGCCGGCCAAGGAAGCGCAAATCCTTGTCGTTCAGCGCCTGCACGCCGAGCGAGACCCGGTTGACGCCCGCAGCGCGATAGCCGCGAAAGCGTTCGGCTTCGACCGAGGAGGGATTGGCCTCCAGCGTCACCTCGATGCCGTCGGGCACCGTCCAGTTCTTCGCCACGGCGTCCAGGACCCTGGCCACCGTTTCCGGCTTCATCAACGACGGCGTGCCGCCGCCGAGAAAGATGCTGGTCACCTCGCGTGGGCCGGTGCGCTGGCGCATCGTCGCCAGTTCCGCCTCGAAGGCGGCGGCAAAGCGCTCCTGGTCGACCGGCTGGTGGCGGACATGGCTGTTGAAGTCGCAATAGGGGCATTTGGCCGCGCAGAACGGCCAATGCACATAGACGCCGAAACCGGGGCTGCGGTCGAGCGGCATGGTGGCGCCGGGCCTGATCATGCCGAGCCTAACCGGGCCAGACCCAATCGGGCTTGGGCGAATTTCTGGAAGGCGCGGGCGCGGTGCGACAGCGCCGTAGCCTGGCCGGGTTTCCAGCCGTGTTTTTCCTCGGCACTCATCTCGCCGAAGGTCTTTTCGAAGCCGTCGGGCAGGAACACCGGGTCGTAGCCGAATCCGAGCTCGCCGCGCGGCGGCCAGACCAACGTACCTTCGGCCTCGCCGCGGTAATATTCTGCCTCGCCATCGGGAAAGGCGAGGCAGATGACGGCGACGAAGCGTCCCGTGCGCTGCGCGGGCGTGGCGGCGCCGACTTCCTGCAGCGCCACTTCGGTGCGCTGCATGGCGATGCCGAAATCCCTGCTGCCATCAGGCGTTTCGGCCCAGTTGGCGGTGTAGACGCCGGGCGCGCCGTCGAGCGCGTCGACGCACAGGCCCGAATCGTCCGACAGCGCCGGCAGGCCCGTCGCCTTGGCTGCGGCGAAGGCCTTGATATAGGCGTTCTCCTCGAAGGTTGTGCCGGTCTCCTCGGGTTCGGGCAAGCCATAGTCCTTCGCCGATTTCGCCTCGAATCCGAATGGCGCCATCAGATCGGCGAATTCGCGCAGCTTGCCTTCATTGTGGCTGGCGACGACGATCTTTTTTCCGTCGAGAGAATGCATCAAAGTCCCCAGATTCTCGGCTCGGCGAATTCGATCGAATTGCCGGAGGGATCGCGGATATAAAGCGAGCGGCCGCCTTGCGGCCATTCGAATTCGCTTTCGACAGCGATGTTCTCCGCCTTCAGATGGGATTTCCAGCGGCTGATTTCATCGGCGGTCGCCGCAAAGCAGAGATGGCCTTCGCCCGATGTGCCGTGTGGCGGCACTTTCAGCCTCGCGTCGGGCGCGGGCGGGACCTTGGTCGCCTCGGCGTTGAAGATCAGCAGCACGCCGGCTCCGCAACGGAAGAAGAGATGGCGGCCCTCGACCTTGCCGAGAGGAGTGAGGCCGAGGATGTCGGTGTAGAAGGCTTCGGCAGCGGCGAGGTCGGTGACGTAAAGAGCGGATTCAAGAATGGCAGAGGGGATCACGAGGCACCCCCCTCTGGCCTGCCGGCCATCTCCCCCGCAAGGGGGGAGATTGGCAGCGTGAGCGCCCGCTCATGGTATTCTATGCTGATTACTGGCGAAGCTCGAGACAACAGCCGATCTCCCCCCTTGCGGGGGAGATGCCCGGCAGGGCAGAGGGGGGTGCCCAGGCTCCGCATGAATAAACTACGCCACCGCCATCTGCTGCAAACTCACCAGCCTCTGGATGCCTTTCTTGGCCAGGCCCATCAGCTCGGCGAACTGCCCTTCCGAAAAGGGCTCGCCCTCGGCCGTGCCCTGGATCTCGACGATGCCGCCCTTGCCGGTCATGACGAAATTGGCGTCGGTGCCGGCCGAGGAATCCTCGAGATAGTCGAGGTCGATGACCGGCTGGCCGTCATGGATGCCGCAGGAAATCGCCGCGACATGGTCCTTCAGTACCTTGGCGACGCTCACCATCTGCCGCGCTTCCATCCAGCGCAGGCAATCGTAGAGCGCCACCCAGCCGCCGGTGATGGAGGCGGTGCGGGTGCCGCCATCGGCCTGGATGACGTCGCAGTCGACGGTGATCTGCTGCTCGCCCAGCGCCTGCAGGTCGACCACGGCGCGCAGCGAGCGGCCGATCAGCCGCTGGATCTCCAGCGTGCGCCCGCCCTGCTTGCCGGCGGAGGCCTCGCGGCGCATGCGCTCGCCGGTCGAGCGCGGCAGCATGCCGTATTCGGCCGTAACCCAGCCTTTTCCGGAATTGCGCATCCAGCCCGGCACCTTTTCTTCCAGGCTTGCCGTGCACAAGACATGCGTGTCGCCGAACTTCACCAGGCACGAGCCTTCGGCATGTTTGGAGACGCCGCGCTCGAAGGAGATGGCGCGCATTTCGTCGAACTGGCGTTTGGAGGGGCGCATTCGGCCTGCTTTCTTGTCAGCTTTTTTGAATCTTGGCCGGCTTTTAGACGCATGCGGGGCACGGCGTAAAGGAAAATGGACCGGCGGCCGCAAACGCGGCGACACCGGGGTGATCGCGCAACACGACACCGGGGTGATCGCAAGTGCGACACCGGCTGATCGCGCAACGCGACACCGGGTTGCGCGCAGCGCCGCGAAGTCTATATCCTTGAACCGGAGGTTATGGCCGAAATGACCAAGGCAGTCGATCCCGCTTCGCAGTCGCTCGCTCTTCACGCGCCGGCACTTCAGGCGCTCGACATGCGTTCGCGCGACATCTTCCGGCGTATCGTCGATTCCTATCTGAGGGACGGCGAGCCCGTGGGATCGCGCAGCCTGTCGCGCATCCTGCCGTCCTCGCTGTCGCCCGCCACCATCCGCAACGTGATGAGCGATCTCGAACATCTCGGCCTGATCTACGCGCCGCACATCTCGGCCGGTCGCCTGCCGACGCAGGCCGGCCTGCGCTTCTTCGTCGACGCCTTCATGGAACTGGGCGACCTCTCCGACGAGGAGCGGCGCAGCATCGAGGCGCAGGTGCGAGCCTCCGGCTCGGGCGCCACGCTGGAACACATGCTGACCGAGGCCAGCCAGATGCTGTCGGGCATGTCGCGCGGCGCCGGCCTGGTGCTGGCCGCCAAGAACGAGGTGGCGCTCAAGCACATCGAGTTCATCCAGCTCGAGCCCACCAAGGCGCTGACCGTGATGGTGTCGCAGAACGGCGACGTCGAGAACCGGGTCATCGATCTGCCGGCCGGCATCACCGTCTCGCAATTGCACGAGGCCTCGAATTTCCTCAACGCCCATATTCGCGGCCGTACGCTGGCCGAGGCGCGGGCGGAGGTCGAGCGTATCAAGGAAGAGACAAGGGCAGCGCTCGACACGCTGTCGCAGGACCTGGTGGAGAAAGGGCTGGCGGTGTGGGCCGGCGCGGAAAGCGGCCTGCCGGCGCGCCTGATCGTGCGCGGCCGGGCCAATCTGCTCGAAAACGTCACCGCCCAGGCCGACATCGAACTCCTGCGCCACCTGTTCGAGGACATGGAGACGCAGGACGGGCTGATCCAGCTGCTCGACCTCGCCGAGGCGGGACCGGGCGTGCGCATCTTCATCGGCTCGGAAAACAAGCTTTTCTCGCTCTCCGGCTCGTCGCTGGTCGTGGCGCCTTACCGCGACAAGGACGCCCGCGTCGTCGGCGCGCTCGGAGTCATCGGCCCGACCCGGCTCAACTATGCCCGCATTGTCCCGATGGTCGACTATACGGCGCAGCTGATATCGCGCATGCTGCGCTGAGAGCTGGGATCGATCCAGACGGCCGAGGAGAGAAAAGATGGCGCTGGAATCGTTCAAGGCCCAGATCAGCCTGCTGCTGGAGGAGATGGTCAACCAGCCTGAGGATGTGCGCGAAGTGCAGGAGCAATTGCGCGAGAAGCTGCGCGAAATCCGCGCCATGGGCATGCCGCTGCCGGCCGATCTCGTCGAACTGGAAAAGAACCTCGACGCCGATCTCGACGCGGATACCTGACCCGAATTCCTTCAACTCCCCGTGTCGTCCGGAACGACTGCCGAGCCCGCCCGTTCCCTTGGTGCATGTGACCTCGGTCTTGGGACAACGACATGCATAGCGAAGCGAGAAGCTGGAGACTGGGATGATCAGACTTGCCGGCGCCGTGGCGATCCCCGCAGCCTTGCTTTTCGCCGCGACGGCATTGGCCCAGCAGGCAGAGCCGGTTCTGAAGGGCGCGGCCGCATTCGGTGACTGGCGGGCCGACGAGCCGGGCGTGCGCCGGCTGATCAGCCCGCAGGACCAGCCCAGGCCCTATGTCACCAGATCCGCCTCGAACAGCGCCGGTCCGGTGCAAAGGCCGCAAGGCGCCGAGCCGCGGCTGCCGGCGGGCTTTTCGGCGGAACTGATCGCTTCGGGCATCGACAATCCGCGCGTCGTGCGCGTCGCGCCCAACGGCGACCTGTTCGTCGCCGACAGCGAGGCCAACCAGATCCGCGTCTACCGTCTCGGCGAGGGCAGCGCGAAACCTGTCAGGGACGGCATCTTCGCCCGCAATCTCAACCGGCCCTACGGCATCGCCTTCTATCCGCCAGGGGACAGCCCGCAATGGATCTATGTCGCAAACAGCGACAGCATCGTGCGCTTTCCCTACCGCGATGGCGACCTGGAGGCCTCCGGCGAGCCGAAAACCATCGTCCGCGATATTCCGGCCACTCATCATTGGACCCGCGACATCGCCTTCTCGCCGGACGGCAAGACGCTGTATCTCTCGGTCGGCTCCGGCTCGAACGCCGCCCAGGACATGGCAAGGAAACCGCGGGGCGGGCTCGACGCCTGGGCCAGGTCGAAGCCGCTCGGCGCCACCTGGGGCGCGGAGGAAGGCCGCGCCGACGTCAGGGCTTTCGACCCGGACGGTAGGAATGGCCGCATCGTCGCCACCGGCCTGCGCAATTGTTCGGGCATGGCCATGCAGCCGGCGGCGGGCGCGCTGTGGTGCGTGGTCAACGAGCGCGACGCGCTCGGCGACAACGTGCCGTTCGAATATGCGACCGAAGTGAAGGAAGGCGCCTTCTACGGCTGGCCCTGGTACTATATCGGCGACAATGAGGATCCGCGCCACAAGGGCGCGCGTCCCGACCTTGCCGGCAAGGTCACCGTCCCCGACATTCTGATGCAGGCGCATTCGGCGCCGCTCAACATCGCCTTCTACGACGGCAGGAATGTCCGCGCAGGATCCGGTTTTCCGGCCGAATACAGGGGCGACGCCTTCGTCGCCCTGCACGGTTCGTGGAATCGCGGCAACAGGACCGGCTACAAGGTGGTGCGGCTCAAGTTCAAGGACGGCAAGCCGACCGGCGAATATGAGGATTTCATGACCGGCTTCGTCACCTCCGGCGGCGAGGTCTGGGGCCGGCCGGTCGGCGTGGCGGTGGCGAGCGACGGCGCGCTGATCGTCACTGAGGACGGCAACGGCACCATCTGGCGCGTGACCTACGGCGACGGCCGGTCCTGATCCGCTGGGAGGCCTCGAGCACGGGGCATGCCTGGTGCAACCAAATCCGGCTCCAGGCAATTCCCGCCCGCGAAACTCTGTGCGACAAGGCGCCGTCCCAGCAGTTTCGCGGACGCAAGGCTCAATCCATGACCCTCACCGGCTTCCTCGCCTACAGCGCCGCCCTCGGCTTGGCCGCGGCCATTCCCGGCCCCGGCGTCACCGCGCTTGTGGCGCGCGCGCTCGGTTCCGGCTTCCGCTCGTCGCTGGCCATGTCCTTCGGCCTGATGCTCGGCGACCTCCTTTATCTCACCGCCGTGGTGCTTGGGCTTGCCTTTGTCGCGCAGACCTTCGGCCTGGTGTTCCTCGCCGTCAAATGGGCCGGCGTCGCCTATCTCGCCTTCCTCGGCTGGCGCTTCTGGACCGCCGGCATCACGCCCGAGACGGTCGAGGCCAGGAAAGGCAAGGGCGGGCTGGCGTCGAGCTTCCTCGCCGGCCTGACGGTGACGCTCGGCAATCCGAAGACGATGATCTTCTATCTCGCCATCACGCCGACCATCGTCGACCTCAAGACCATCACGCTGGCCGACTACGGCATCCTCGCCGCACTCACCGTCCTCGTCCTGTTCGTGGTGCTGGTGCCTTATCTGGCGCTGGCGGCCAAGGCGCGCTGGTTCCTGCGCTCGCCGCGCGCCCTGAAGGCGCTGAACCGCACCGCGGCCGGTTTCATGGTCGGCGCGGCGGCGGCGATCGCCGCCCGCCAATAGGGCCATTTTTGCCAAGGCATTCCGCCGGACTAGCTTTTGCGGGAACGCTTTTCCGAGGCCGAGGCGTTTTAGACACGGGCCCCACTCGGATATTTTCGGGCGACGGTCTATCTTGCGTCCGTGGAAGGCCTATCTTGGCGGCCATCCGTCTGAGATCAGTTCCATCCGCCTGACATTCTGGGAGCCAAACCAATGAACAAGTTCGCCGCCTCCGCTCGTGTTCCCGGCCGTGGCCGCATCTACAATTCCATCACCGATACGATCGGCGACACGCCACTGGTGCGGCTCGACAAATTCGCCAAGGAGAAGGGCATCGTTGCCCATCTCCTTGCCAAGCTCGAATTCTTCAACCCGATCGCCTCGGTCAAGGACCGTATCGGCGTGGCGATGATCGAGGCGCTCGAGGCATCGGGCAAGATCGCTCCCGGCAAGACGACGCTGATCGAGCCGACTTCGGGCAATACCGGCATAGCGCTTGCCTTCGCTGCCGCCGCCAAGGGCTACAAGCTGATCCTCACCATGCCCGAGACCATGTCGGTCGAGCGCCGCAAGATGCTGGCGCTGCTCGGCGCCGAACTGGTGCTGACCGAAGGGCCAAAAGGCATGAAGGGCGCCATCGCCAAGGCCGACGAACTGGCGGCCACCATCCCCAACGCCATCATCCCGCAGCAGTTCGAGAACCCGGCCAATCCCGAGATCCATCGCACGACGACTGCCGAGGAGATCTGGAACGACACCCATGGCGAGGTCGACATCATCGTCTCCGGCATCGGCACCGGCGGCACCATCACCGGCGTCGGCCAGGTGCTGAAGAAGCGCAAGCCTTCGCTGCATGTCGTCGCGGTCGAACCGGAAACCTCGCCGGTGCTGTCGGGCGGCCAGCCTGGCCCGCACAAGATCCAGGGCATCGGCGCCGGCTTCGCGCCAAAAATCCTCGACACCACCATCTATGACGAAATCGTCACGGTCTCGAACGAGGATTCGGTCGCCAATGCCCGCCTCGTCGCCCGGCTGGAAGGCGTGCCGGTCGGCATCTCCTCGGGCGCCGCTTTGCAGGCGGCGATCGTCGTCGGCTCGCGGCCGGAGAACAAGGGCAAGAACCTGGTGGTGATCATCCCGTCCTTCGCCGAACGCTACTTGTCGACCATCCTGTTCGAGGGCTTGGGGGCGTAGGGTCTTCGTTGGGCGAAGCGATACGGCGCGTCGCCTGTCGAGTTCCGACACGCTCTCTTCTGCCCTGCCGGGCGCTTAACACAAAAGGCGCTTAGCCTGGCCCGCTGAAAAAACCCGCGGTGGCGGCTGCCACGGGCTTGAGCAGCGCCCTGCTTCCGGTTCATATCGCCCCCGGCCCCCGCAGGGCCGGCGGAGGACCTCATGTACAAGCTCTACACCCGTCCCGGCAGCGGCGGCTTCGTTGTCGAGGCGGCCCTGGCGCTGGCCAAGGCGCCGTTCGAGCAGATCGACGTACCGAAATCCGACCGGCCCGATCCCGCTTTCCTCCACATTAGCCCGCTGAACCAGGTGCCGGTGCTGACCTTGCCGGACGGCCGCTCGCTGACCGAATCGGCGGCCATCTGCATCCTGCTCGCCGAACGCCATCCGCGGGCCGGACTGGCGCCGGCGGCCGATGAACCGGCCCGCGCCGACTTCCTGCGCTGGATGGCGTTCATGTCGTCCGCCCTCTATCCGGCGGTGCTGCGTTTCTACTACGCGCCGCGCTACACGGCCGACGCCGACGGCGCCAAGGCCGTCAAGCAGGCGGCCGTGGCCGAGATGGACCGCGGCTTTGCCGTCATCGACGCCGCCTTGCGCGGCCGCGACTGGCTGGCAGGCGAGGCGATGTCGGTGGCCGATATCTATCTGGCCATGCTGGTGGCCTGGCATCCCGACAGCGGCAAGGCACGCACCGCCTGGCCCGACATCGAACGCCTGTGGGCCAGGCTTCGCGAGCACCCGCTGATGAAGACGCTCAACGCATCGCACGAAATGTGGCCGGGCTGAACAATTCATCGGCAAAGCACCGCGCTCAGGCATTTCAATGCCTGAGCGTCGCGCGTTTTCCCTGCAGGAAGCGGCGTACCGCCGGATCGCTTTCGAGGCCGATCGCACGGTCATAGGCTTCGACCGCCTGCGGCACCTGGCCGAGCCTGGCCAGAAGGCCGGCGCGCGCGGCCCAATAGGGCTGGTAATCATTGAGCCGCTTGTCGTCGCCAAGCACGTACAGCGCCGCCAGCCCCGCCACGGCGCCCTCGGCTTCGGCGATCGCCACCGCGCGGTTGATCGCCACCACGGGCGATCGTGCGATCGAAAGCAACGCGTCGTAGAATTCGCGGATCGCCACCCAGTCGGTCTCGCCGCTCAGCCGCCGCGCCGCGTGAACGGACTGCACGGCCGCTTCGAGCTGGTAGCGGCCGATGGCGCCCATGGAGGCGGCGCGGCCGAGCAGGGTTTCCGCCTCGTCGATCAAGGCATGATCCCAAAGCGCATGATCCTGCTCGGCGAGCGGCACATAATCTCCGGACCCATCGCGGCGCGCGGTACGGCGCGCCTCGGCGAACAGCATCAGCGCAAGCAGGCCCAGCGCCTCCGGTTCGTCCGGCAGCAGCGAGGCCACCAGCCTCCCGAGCCAGATCCCTTCGGTGGCCAGGTTCCGGCGCCGCGTCTCTGTGCCCGCCGGGTCGGACCAGCCCTCGGCGAAGGTCGCGTATATGGCCTCCAGCACGGTATCCAGGCGCTCGCCGAGTTCGGCTCGCTCCGGTACGCGGAACGGAATGCCGGCTTCACGGATGCGGGCCTTGGCCCGCACCAGGCGCTGGCCCATTGTCGCCGGCGGGACCAGGAAGGCGGAGGCGATCGTCGCGGCGTCGAAACCAAGCACGGCCTGCAGGATCAGCGGCGCGCGGACGCCAGGTTCGATCGCCGGATGCGCGCAGGCGAACATCAGCCGCAGCCGTTCGTCGGGCAGGTCCTGGTCGGTCATGCACGCCTCCGCCTCCTCGGCAATCAGCTTGAGATGGTCGCGGCCGGCTTCGCTGGTGAGCCGCCGCCGCACCGCGTCGACACGCCGCCGCCTTGCCACGGCAAGCAGCCAGGCCTCCGGCTTTTCGGGCACGCCGGTTCGCGGCCAGCGTTCGAGCGCCGCGGCAAAGGCGTCGGCCAGCGCGTCCTCGGCGGCGGCCACGTCGCGCGTGGGCGCCGCGAGCCAGGCGACCAGCTTGCCGTAGCTTTGCCGGGCGGCGGCCTCGGCGGCTGCCCGGGCAATCTGCGAGCTGCTGTCCATCACATCGTCATTTCTTGGGCATGTATTCGGCCATTTCCCAAATCGGCCGCAACTCGACCGTGCCTGTGCTGGCCGCCGGGCAGCGCGCCGCCCATTCGATGGCGGTATCGATGTCGGCCGCTTCGATCATGTAGAAGCCGGCAAGCTGCTCCTTGGTGTCGGCATAGGGGCCGTCGATCACGTTGGTCTTGCCGTCGGTGATCCGCACCGAGGTGGTTGCCTGAGTCGGGCGCAGCCTTTCTCCGGCCAGCCACGCGCCGGATTTCTTCAACGCTTCGGTATAGGCGCCATAGGCCGCGCTCATCTGTTGAGCCTTCTCGATCGGCGTGTTCGCCAGTGCGGCTTCGTCGTTGTTGATCAAAAGCATGTATCGCATGGGTCTTCTCCCGTGGTTTCGTAGGCCGCGTCCTTGCGAGCCGGACATATGTCGCGCGGCAAGGGCCGATTTCGACAGGTGCCGGAAAAAATCTTTCGGCCACGGTCGCGTCCCGCGCAAGCCGGAGCTGTTTCCGCATCCATTCAACCGTTCGTCTAATGAATGCAATTGCGGGTTGGCATTTGCGGCCCGCCGTCTAAACTCGGCCGGTTCGCATCGAGGAGGTGGTGCGGCAGCCAATATTTTCAGGGAGGAAACCGGATGTTCCATTTCAGAACGAAGTTCGTTGCAGCCGGCGCAATGGCGCTTTCGCTTGGGCTCGGCATTGCCTCGGCCAGGGCACAGGAATTCATCAACGTGCTGACCGGCGGCACGTCGGGCGTCTACTACCCGCTCGGCGTGGCGCTGTCGGAAATCTACAGCAAGGGCATCACAGGCGCCCGCACCCAGGTGCAGGCCACCAAGGCTTCGGTCGAGAACCTCAACCTGCTGCAGCAGGGCAAGGGCGAGATCGCCTTCGCGCTCGGCGATTCCGTCAAGATGGCCGCCGAAGGCAATGCCGAAGCCGGCTTCCCCGGCAAGCTCGACAAATTGCGCGGCATCGCCGCCATCTACCCCAACTACATCCAGATCGTCGCCAGCCAGGAATCCGGCATCAAGACCCTGGCCGACCTCAAGGGCAAGAGCCTGTCGGTCGGCGCGCCGGCCTCCGGCACCGAGCTCAACGCGCGTGCCATCTTTGCCGCCGCCGGGCTGAAATACGAGGATCTCGGCCGGGTCGAATACCTGCCCTTCGCCGAATCGGTCGAGCTGATCAAGAACCGCCAGCTCGATGCCACGCTGCAGTCGGCCGGGCTTGGGGTCGCCTCGATCCGCGACCTCGCCACCTCGGTGCCGATCAATGTCGTCGCGGTACCGGCCGAGGATGTCGCCAAGATCGGCGCCCCCTATCTGTCGGTGGTTATCCCCAAGGGCACCTATGAGGGCCAGGCCGAGGACGTCGCGACCGCGGCCGTCGGCAATTTCCTCGTCACCCGCGCCGATGTCTCCGACGAGACGGCCTACCAGATGACCAAGCTGCTGTTCGAGCATCTCGACCAGCTCGCCGCCGCCCACGCCGCCGCCAAGGCGATCGACCCTGCCAAGGCGCTCGACGGCATGCCGGTGCCGCTGCATCCGGGCGCGGAACGCTATTACAAGGAGAAGGGGCTGCTGAAGTAGGCGAGGACTATCTGAGATGTCTTCGCACTGTCATTCGCTCATTTTGGAGTGCGTCGGATGAGCGAAGCAGCCGACGGCAAATCCTCCACCTTCCATCTCCCCGTCGCCGAAGAGCAGGTCGAAGGCTTGCCGCCGGGCTTTGGCGACGGCATCGCCGGCAAGGCTGCCTTCCTCATCGCCGTCGCCTTTTCCGTGTTCCAGATCTACGTCGCCGCCTATGGCAGCATCCCGAGCCAGGTGGTGCGGGCCATGCATGTCGGTTTCCTGCTGCTGCTCGGCTTTGGCCTGATCGCCAACCTGCGCGCCCGAAGCCTGCCGGCCAAGGCCGTGTTCTGGGCGTTCGGCGTGCTCGGCTTCGGCACCGGTCTCTACAATTGGGTGTTCTACACCGACCTCATCCGCCGCTCCGGTTTCCTCACCACGCCGGATCTTGTCGTCGGCGCGGTGCTGGTGGTGCTGGTCTTCGAGGCGGCCCGGCGGTTGATGGGACTGCCGCTGGCGATCATCGCTTTCATCTTTCTCGCCTATTGTTTCGTCGGCAACCATCTGCCGCCGCCCTTCATCCATCGCGGTTACGATTTCGCCCAGCTCGTCGACACTTTCGCCTATGGCACCGAAGGCATATACGGCACGCCGGTCTATGTCTCGGCCGCCTATATTTTCATCTTCGTGGTCTTCGCCGCCTTCCTCGAACGCGCCGGCATGATCGCGCTGTTCAACGATTTCGCGCTCGGCCTGGTCGGCTCGTGGCGCGGCGGCCCGGCGCAGGTCTGCGTTTTGTCCTCGGCGCTGATGGGCACCATCTCCGGCTCCGGCGTTGCCAATGTCGTGGCCAGCGGCCAGTTCACCATCCCGTTGATGAAGCGCTTCGGCTTCCGCTCGGCTTTCGCCGGTGCCGTCGAGGCGACCTCCTCGATGGGCGGCCAGATCATGCCGCCGGTGATGGGCGCGGTCGCCTTCATCATGGCCGAGACGCTGAACATCCCCTATGCTGAAGTGGTCAAGGCGGCGATCATCCCGGCGCTGCTCTATTTCGGCGCCTGTTTCTGGCAGGTGCATCTGGAAGCCGGCAAGGCCGGCCTGCACGGCATGGCCAAGGCCGAACTGCCCAATCCCTGGGACGCCGTGCGCCAGCACTGGCCGCTGGTGCTGCCGCTGGCGGCCCTCATCTATCTCCTGTTTGCCGGCTACACACCGATCTTCGCCGGCACGATGGGCCTGGCGCTGACCATCGTGCTCATCCTCGGCACGCCGCTGGCGGCTCTGATCGGACCGCTCGCCTTCCGCGTCGTCTTCTGGCTGGCGCTCGGGCTTGCTGCCGCCTCGTTCATGCGCTTCGGCGTCAACATACTCGGCCTCGTCATCGCCGCTCTCGTCGTCGCCTGCTTCGCCTTCAAGGGCGGGCGCGAAACGCTGCGGATCTGCGTGGATTCACTCGCCGAAGGGGCCAAGAACGCGCTGCCGGTCGGCATCGCCTGCGCCATCGTCGGCATCGTCATCGGCACGCTGACGCTCACCGGCATCGCCTCCACCTTCATCGGCTGGATCATCTCCATCGGCCAGGACAATCTGTTCCTGTCGCTGGTGCTGACCATGCTCACCTGCCTGGTGCTTGGCATGGGCATCCCGACCATTCCCAACTACATCATCACCTCCTCGCTGGCCGGCCCCGCGCTGCTGTCGCTCGGCGTGCCGCTGGTGGTCAGCCACATGTTCGTCTTCTACTTCGGCATCATGGCCGATCTCACGCCGCCGGTGGCGCTGGCCGCCTTCGCGGCCGCCCCGATGGCCAGGGAAAGCGGCCTCAAGATCGGCATCCAGGCGACCAAGCTTGCCATTGCCGGTTTCGTCGTGCCGTTCATGGCCGTCTACACGCCGGCGCTCATGCTGCAGGATCCAGGCCCGGTCGCCGCCCAGTTCGGCTACCCCGTCGAGGTCGCCTACATCGTCGTCAAGGCGTGCATGGGCATCGTGCTGTGGGGCGCCGCCGCCGTCGGCTTCCTTGCCAGGCGCATGGCGTGGTGGGAACGGCTCATCGCCTTCTGTGCCGGCGTGCTGCTGGTCGCGGCGATCCCGCTCACCGACGAGACAGGCTGGGCATTGTCGTTTGCCTGGATCGGCTGGCATTTCTGGCGCGCGCGGCGGGCGACGGCCCAAGCATGAGCCTGTGTATCCTTGCCGCCGGCAAGACGGTGACGCTGGCGGCCGCCGCCTTCACCCTCTCCTGGACGCACTCGGTGGAGCGCACGCGCTGGGAGGAACACTGGAAGGTGATGCCTTCCGGCCTGCAAGTCACCGAGGCGCGCATAAAGGGCTCGGGCGCCGGCATGGAACCACCGGAGGGCGCGGTGCTGCGAGACGGCTGGTGGGCCTATGCTCCGAAGGTCGGGCCGCAGCGAAGCCTTATGCTCGCCGCCTCCGGCGCGACCGGTGATGGTTGGACACTGTGCACAGATCAGGGTTGCCGAGAACTCGGCAAGGTGGCCGGCGGCACGATCGTGCTGGAGCCGTGTGCTCCGGACGGCACGAGCCTGCCGCGGTAGCGCACGATCATCCCGGCTGGAGCCAGCGCCGTCGAAGACGGTCAGCGGATGGCTTGCATCGAAGGGTATTCAGAAGGACGGCTTGGACTGGGCCCGACTGGACTGGGCCCGACTGGACTGGGGCCGACTGGGCTGGAGAAGGTCGCTTACGCGGGCCTCGGCGGCTCGTGTCCTGAGACATTAAGCCGGCGAAGGCGGTCTCAAAGCCGCGGCGATGTCGCACGCCGCCGATCGGCGAAGGTCGGGCGCTCGGCGCGATAGGTGGTGGCGCGCGACTCGGCGTCAGGCCTGCAGATGCGGCTGTTGTGTCGGCTCTCGAAAGTCATGGTCAGTGCGCGCCCAGCGAGGTGCCGCGACGAGCGCAGGCCGGGCCCGGCCCGCGCATGTAGTAGCGCTCGGGCCGATAGGTCGGCGCGACGAATTCGCGGATGGCTGCGGCATAGCCGATGAGGTGCGTGAGGAAGTTCATTTTACCTGTCCCTGTCCCGACTTTCGGGTGTCCCTTCCGAATTGCGGAAATCATAGCGTCGAGGCGTGAATAGTCGGTGAACGCGATGTTAATTTCTGGTCGAAAACCCGTCGCTTCATGGCCGGAATGCGGCTGATTCGGGGTCTTTCCACGCCTTTTGTCGCCATTTCGGCGTGTGTGACTTTTGCATCACATATGTTTCGTTTGGATGTCGCCTGGGTGCGGTTGCGTTTCAGCTTTCGCCCTGGCGGGAGAATTTTCCTTGCTCGCCGCCGCAAGTCCGGAACCCGGCTTGGGACGAGACGTTGATTCCTCGAGCCGGCATGGCCGGCCCATGGGGCCGCCGACCTGCGGCCCCACGCTAACCCGCAACCGCAAGAGCAAAGGAAGGGCCGCAATCATGGGCTTCTTTTCGAAGGACATCAAAACCCTGGACGACCTCTTCGTGCACACGCTGCGCGACATCTATTATGCCGAAAAGCAGATCGAGAAGGCATTGCCGAAGATGATCGACAAGGCGACGGATCCGCAGCTGAAGGCCGGCTTCGAGAAACATCTCGAGCAGACCAGGGGCCATGTCGAGCGCGTCGAGCAGGTGTTCGAACTGCACGGCGTCAAGGCCAAGGAGGTCAACTGCCCGGCCATAGACGGCATCCTCGAGGAAGCCGACGACGTCAGCGGCGACGTCGACGACAAGGAGGTGCTGGACGCGGCGCTGATCGCCTCGGCGCAAGCGGTCGAGCACTATGAGATGACCCGCTATGGCACCTTGATCGCCTGGGCCAAGCAGCTTGGCCGCAGCGACTGCGCCAACGTGCTGGCCAAGAACCTCAAGGAAGAGCAGGCGGCGGATCGCAAGCTGACCGAAATAGCGGAAAGCAAGATCAACCTGCAGGCCGCCGAATAGGGGCTGAAAGAGCCGGGGCCGGTGGCAATCGCGCCGGCCTTGGCTCGACCGGATTGGAACCGTTGGGGTCGTCGTCCGTTCCAGCCAGGTCCTTCTCTACAGGAAATCATCATGGCGCCGCGTCCCGCCTGGAGAGGCTATCTGAAGCTTTCGCTGGTCACCTGCGCCATCGAACTGACCAATGTCGTCACCCATGCCGAGAAGGTCTCTTTTCGCATCCTCAACCGCGAGACCGGCAACACGGTGAAGCGGATCTATGTCGACGCCGAAACCGGCAAGCCGCTTGAGGATGGCGACGAGATAAAGGGCTACGAGGACGACGATGGCAAGTTCATCCACATCGAAGAGGACGAGATCGAGGCCATCCAGATCGAGTCCTCGCACACGATGAGCCTCGACGGCTTTGTCGACAAATCCTCCATCGAGCAGATCTATCTCGATACGCCCTATTACGTCGCGCCGGCCGACAAGGTCTCGCAGGACGCTTTCGCCGTCATCCGGGACGCGATGGCCGGCAAGAAGATGGCGGGTCTGGCGCGCATCGTGCTCTATCGGCGCGAACGTCCCGTGGTCATCGAACCGCTCGGCAAGGGCATGGTGCTGACGACGTTGCGATACGACAACACGGTGCGCCAGCCGGACACCGTCTTCGGCGACATCGAATCGGTAAAGACGGATCAGGAGATGACCGATCTGGCCGAGCTCATCATCGACAAGAAGAAGGCGAAGTTCGATCCCTCGAAATTCGAGGACAAGTATGAGGATGCGCTGCTCGAACTGATCCGCGCCAAGAAGGCGGGCCGCAAGGCGCCGAAGGCCAAAGCGGCGCCCAAGCCGTCCAACGTCGTCAATCTTTTCGACGCTCTGAAGAAGAGCCTTTCGTCGGACGGCGGATCGGGCGAACGCCGCGGCAAGGCCTCCGCGAAAGCCAAACCGGCGGTCAAACGCGGCAAGCCGAAAGAAGCCGCGCCCAAGCGCAAATCGGCGTGAGGACATCAAGGGATGGCTAGCCTCGAACAATATCACGCCAAGCGCGATTTCAGGAAAACCGCCGAACCCCCCGGCAAGGTCGCCCGCGGCAAGAAGAGCGAGGCAGGCGGCATCTTCGTCATCCACAAGCACGCCGCGACCAGGCTGCATTACGACCTGCGCCTCGAACATGCCGGTGTGCTGTGGAGCTGGGCGGTGACGCGCGGGCCCAGCCTCGATCCGCACGAGAAACGGCTCGCCGTGCATGTCGAGGACCATCCGATCGACTATGCGCCGTTCGAGGGCACCATTCCCAAGGGCGAATATGGCGCCGGCTCGGTCATCGTCTGGGACGAGGGCACATGGGTGCCCGAGGGCGATCCGGCCAAGGCGATGAAGAAGGGCCATATCAACTTCGAGCTCAACGGCCACAAGCTGCACGGCCGCTGGCACCTGGTGCGGCTGAGACCGCGCCCCGGAGAGAAGCGTGACAACTGGCTGCTGATCAAGTCCGACGATGGCGCGGCCCGGCCAGGCGAGGATATTCTGGAGGAAGCGCCGAAATCGGTGAAGTCGGGCCTGACGATCGAGGAGGTCGGGGCGGGCAAGGCCGCGAAAGGGGAGAAGGCGAAGGTCTGGCACTCCAACAAACCGGCCGCCGCCCAAGCCAAGGCCGGACACGCAAAGCGCCTCGACTTCATCGAGCCGCAACTGGCCACGCTCGAGCGGGAAGCGCCGCCGGGCGAGGACTGGCTGCATGAGGTGAAGTTCGACGGCTATCGCATGCAGACGCAGATCGCCGGCACGGACGTGCGGCTGCTCACCCGCACCGGCCTCGACTGGACGAAGAAATTCGGCGACGCGATCGTCGCCGAGCTCGCCGGATTGAAATGCAGCGACGCCATCATCGACGGCGAGATCGTCGTGCTGGCCGACAGCGGCGTCTCTTCCTTCGCGCTTTTGCAGGCCGACCTGTCGGCGAAGCGCACGGATCGCTTCATCTACTACGTCTTCGACCTGATGCGGCTGAATGGGCGGGACCTGCGCCGCGAGCCGCTGGTCGAGCGCAAGCAGGCCTTGCAGGAATTGCTGGCCAGCCAGCCGGAGGATTCGGCGGTCCGCTTCAGCGACCATTTCGCCGAGCCCGGCAAGGTGATGCTCGAGCATGCCTGTCGCATGGGACTGGAAGGCGTCGTCTCCAAGCGCGCCGACGCGGTCTACCGCAGCGGGCGCGGGCCGTCCTGGGTGAAGTCGAAATGCACGCTGCGACAGGAGTTCGTCATCGCCGGCTACCTGCCGTCCGACAAGACCGGGCGCGGGCTGCGTTCGCTGCTGCTTGGCTATTTCGAGGCCGGCAAGCTGCACTATGCCGGCCGCGTCGGCACCGGCTTCTCGACCGGCGGCGCCAATGCCCTGAAGAAGAAGCTCGATGCGCTGCAAACGAAGTCGTCGCCCTTCGACAAGGCCGTGCCGAGGGGCAAGGGCCTGGTCTGGGTGAAGCCGGAGCTTGTCGGCGAAGTGGAGTTCCGCAGTTGGACCTCCGACCGTATAGTACGCCACGCCTCGTTCCAGGGGCTGCGCGAAGACAAGCCGGCGGAGGAAGTCGTGCAGGAAAAGCCGAAGGCACCGACAGGCAAAAGCACGGCCCGGGCCAAGCCGGCGTCAGGCGGCGCAACGCCGGCAAGGGCGGCAACCACCACGGTGAAGCTGTCCCACCCAGAAAAGCTGCTGTGGCCCGACGAAAAAATATCCAAGCAGGGGCTGCTCGATCATTACGCGCTGGTGTGGCCGCGCATGAAACAATTCGTGGTCAACCGCCCGCTCAGCCTGGTCAGGGCCCCTGATGGTGTCGGCGGCCAGCGCTTCTTCCAGAAGCATGCCTCGCCCGGCATGCATGACAAGATCGAGAAGACGAGGGATCCCACGGATGGCGAGGAAATCCTGTTCATCCGTGACTTCGACGGCATCGCGGCACTTGTCCAGCTCGGCGTGGTCGAGATCCACATCTGGGGTTGCACCATCGACGAGCTCGAACGTCCCGACCAGATCGTCTTCGATCTCGACCCCGATGAAGGCGTCGACGTGAAGGCGGTGCGGGCGGCGGCACTCGACATAAGAGGCAAGCTTGACGAGCTGTCGCTGCCCAATTTCGTCAAGACGTCGGGTGGCAAGGGCTTTCATGTCGTCGTGCCGCTGAAGCCGTCGGCCAACTGGGAGGAGGTGAAAGGCTTCGCCCATGATTTCGCGCGCGCGCTGGAACAGGGCGCGCCCGACCGCTACACCGCGACGCTGTCCAAGAAGGCGCGCACCGGCAAGATATTCGTCGACTATCTGCGCAATGGCAGCGGCGCGACCACGGTGGCGCCCTACTCGTCGCGGGCCAAGAAGGGTGCCACGGTGTCGATGCCGGTGACCTGGGCCGAGATCGAAGCCGGCCTGCCGCCGAACGCATTCCCCATCGGCGACAAGACGACGCTGAAGCAACTCGCGGAAGCCGATCCGTGGAAGGATTTCTTCAAGAAGGGGAAGGTGTTGAAGCGGGGGTAATCCTGCCCGCATTTGCAGCGCGGCGATCCTTCGCGCCTGTCCCGCCGGCGAATCGATGCTGGCAACAGCGCCGATAGCTCAAGCCAAAAACACCTTCTCGAACGCCTGTTTGCCGGGCGGCGAAAAAATCACGGCGCGGCTGTCCTTCTCCCGGCGCGCCCATTTCTCGGTGAGGATCTTGTCGAGGATGGCGGCGCCCAGCGTGCCGGCGAGATGCGAGCGCCGTACGCTCCAGTCGAGGCAGGCGCGGCACACCGGCCGCCGGGCCTTTGCCTCCACATCGATGCCCATCGCCGCGAAATGCGAGGCGGCCGAAGGCGCCAAGCGGATTTCGCCGCGGTCTCGCAGCAGCAGCCTCCGGTCGATGAGGCGGTCGAGCATCGCCACCGCCTGCTCGCCGGCAAGATGATCGTAGCAGACGCGCGCCACGCGCATCGCCCCGTCGCGCGGGCCCGGCCGCACGCGCCTGGGACCGATGGTTTCGGCGACGCCGGCGATGGCTTCGATCATTTCAGCCACCTGCGGCCCGGCGAGCCCGTAATAGCGATGCCGGCCCTGGCTTGCCACGGTCAGCAGCCCGCCTTCCATCAGTTTCGACAGATGCGAGGAGGCGGTCGGCATCGATACGCCGGCCTCGAGCGCCAGTTCGCTTGCCGTCAGCGCCGTGCCGCCCATCAGTGCGTTGAGCATGTTGGCGCGGGCCGGGTCGCCGATCAGGCTGGCGATGCGGGCAATGTCGGGTCCTTCGCGCATAGTTTCATCCCTATCGAAGCATTCTCGCCAGATAATCACTATCCTTCGCTGAGCTCAAGGAGCGCTGACGATGCTCCTGACAGGAAACTGCTTAGCACACCGGCGTGGGCGACGTTTCGACAGAGATCGAATTATCTGTGCGTCAACTCAGGGAGACCGAAATGACCATCACCTGCTTCATCCGCTACGAGATCGATCCGTTCGGCAAGGCCGCGTTCGAGGAATATGCCCGCAACTGGGGCCAGGCCATTCCGCGCTGCGGCGCCGACCTGATCGGCTACTACGCGCCGCATGAAGGCTCGGCCACGACCGCCTATGCGGCCTACAACATAGAAAGCCTGGCTGCCTATGAAGCCTATAGGGCCCGGCTTGCCGCCGACCCGGCCGGCAAGGCAAACTACGAATTCGCCCGCCGTGAAAAATTCATCCTCAAGGAGGACCGCATGTTCCTGAAACTGGCGTCCGGCCCGCACGCGAAGCTGGTGCTGCCGTGATCGCCGTCATCTTCGAGGTCGAGCCGGCCGCGGGCAGGCGCGACGCCTATCTGGGCATCGCCGCCCAGTTGCGGCCGCTGCTTGAAGGCATCGATGGCTTCATCTCGGTCGAGCGCTTCCAGAGCCTCGCCAATCCGGACCGCATCCTGTCACTATCGTTCTGGCGCGACGAGGATGCGGTGAAGGCCTGGCGCAACACGCAAGAACACCGGCAGGCGCAGCAGGCCGGGCGCGGCGGCATCTTTGCCGACTACCGCCTGCGCATCGCGCACGTCGTGCGCGATTATGGCTTGAGTGAAAGGCAACAGGCGCCGGTGGATAGCCGGGCCGTGAACGGCTAATCGGCAGGTTCATCCTTCTCCACAAGGGGAGAAGGATGAACCCTATGCGTTCCCGATCAGCACGCCCGCCGCGAACACCAGCGCGCCGCCGAGCACCACCTGGAAGGCGGCGCGCAGGAAGGGTGTCTGCATGTAGCGGTTCTGGACGAAGGCGATGGCCCAGAGTTCGAAGAACACCACCACGGCGGCAACCGCTGTCGCCGTCCAGAAATGCGGGATCAGGTAGGGCAGCGCATGGCCGAGGCCGCCGAGCGTCGTCATGATGCCCACGGTCAGGCCGCGCTTGACCGGCGAACCCCGACCCGACAGCTTGCCGTCGTCGGAGGCGACCTCGGTGAAGCCCATCGAGATGCCGGCGCCGATCGAGGCGGCGAGGCCGACGAGAAGCGTCTGCCACGTGTCATGCGTGGCAAAGGCGGCGGCGAAGATCGGCGCCAGCGTCGATACCGAGCCGTCCATCAGTCCGGCCAGTCCCGGCTGCACATAGGTGAGGATGAACTGGCGCTGCTCGGCCGTCGCCTCCTCGACCTTCACGGTGCCCGGCACGTGCTGCTGCTCCAGCCGCTGCGCCATGCTCTCATGGCTCTGTTCCGCCGCCGCCAGTTCGTCGAGCAGCTTTCTGGTCGAGGCATCGGTGGTGCGCCTGGCCGCCTCGACATAGAACAGATAGGCCTGCCGCTCCATCGCCTCGGCCTGGCGGCGTACCTGCTCGATGCCGAGCGGCTTGACCAGCCAGTCGGGCTTGCGCTCGTAATAGCCCTTCACATGCTCGCGCCGGATCAGCGGAATGCGCTCCCCGAAACGCCTGCGGAAAAGCTCGATCAGCGCGTCGCGATGACCGTCCTCCTCCTCGGCCATGTCCTCGAACATCTTGGCCGATTGCGGAAAATCCTCCGCCAGCCCATCCGCATAGGCGCGATAGATGCGACCGTCGTCTTCTTCCGACGAGATGGCAAGCGCCAGGATCTCCTGTTCGGAGAGCGAATCGAAGGAGCGGCGGCCGAAGCCGAAAACACGGGAAAGCATGAGGAAATCACCCTAGTTTAGAATTGTTCTAAACTAAAGTTTGCTGCCGCATCGGTCAATCGTGCGTCTGGGCGGCAGTCAAGATTTGTTGAAGCAGCCATTCGGCGCCGGCCCTTCATTATCGGCAAATGTTCACTTATATGACGGAACTCAAGCCAACAACCGAGGAAGCCGCCGATGACTGCAAAGCCGCACGCCCATCACTTCGACCCGAAACCCGTCCTCGACCTCATAGCCAGCATCGAGGCCGATCTGCAGCGCCTGAAAGGTCTGGTCGAGCAGCAGATCGAGAAGTTCGATCCCGCCAACCCACACAACAAGACCCTCGACGGCAAGCTGACCGAGGAAGGCGTTGAGTGCTGCTACCGCATGTTCGACGAAGGCAAGTCGCGCTATTCGGTCTCCCAGCAGATGAAGATTTCCTTTGCCGCCGCCACCCATCGCTTCAATGCCTGGCGCAAGGCCGGCGGCAACAAGCGGCAGCGGACGTTGTTGGGGTGAGGGTTGAACTGGACGGACCGGCAGGCAGGTGACTGCCAGCACTGCCGGCCGTCGTGATCTCAAACCTTGTGACGGTTACATTTTTTTGTTGGCCTCGCGCGGCCCTTTGCGTGCACCATGGCCGGACCACATCTTACAGGACCCGCCATGACCACGCCTCCCGGCATCGCCGATATCCACGCCGCCGCCGCCCGGCTCTCCGGCCTTATCGTCGAGACGCCGCTGATCGAATCGCCCGAGCTCAACAGCCGCTTCGGCGGCCGCATCCTGTTCAAGCCGGAAACGCTGCAGCGTACCGGCTCGTTCAAGTTCCGCGGCGCCTACAACAAGCTGTCCTCGCTATCGGCCGAGGAGCGCGGCCGCGGCGTGGTCGCCTTTTCCTCGGGCAATCATGCGCAAGGCGTTGCCGCTTCCGCCGCCATGTTCGGCGTCAGGGCGGTCATCGCCATGCCGTCGGACGCACCGGCCATGAAGATCGGCAATGTCCGCAAGATGGGCGCCGAAGTGGTCGCCTTCGATCGCGTCCGCGAAGACCGCGTGGCCGTGGTGCGGCCTTACGTGGAGAAGGGCATGGTCCTGGTGCCGCCCTATGACGATCCCGCCATCATCGCCGGCCAGGGCACGATCGGCCTCGAACTGCTGCGTCAGGCCAAGGCGCTTGGCGTGAGCCTCGACGCCGTCATCGTTCCCTGTGGCGGCGGCGGGCTGAGCAGCGGGATTTCGATCGCGGTCAAGGACGGTTCGCCCGCCACCGCCGTCTGGGCGGCAGAGCCGGAATTTTTCGACGACACCAGCCGGTCGCTGGCCAAGGGCACCAGGGTAGCGAATGAGCCCGGCCACACCTCGATCTGCGATTCACTTCTCGTCGCCGAGCCGGGCGCGCTCACTTTCGAGATCAATCGCAAGACGCTGGCCGGCGGGATTGCCGTCTCGGAGGAGGCGACGAAGCAGGCCATGCGCGACGCCATGGCCCATCTCAAGCTCGTCGTGGAGCCCGGCGGCTGCGTCGGGCTCGCCGCGCTCTCGTCGGGCAGGATCGACTTGGCCGGCAAATGCGTGGCCGTGGTGCTGTCTGGCGGCAATGTCGATTTCGACGCCTATGCCAAGATCATGGCTGCTGCCGCTTGACGCCCGCCCTGCATGGCAGGGCGGGCAGCCTTGTTTCGCAATTCCGGATGGAAACCGCTGCGCACTTTTCCTGGAATTGCCCAGTGCCCGTCAGCTGATGACGGTGCCGTCAGTCGATGACTTTCACGATGCGACGGGTTCCGGGATCGACGAGGACGGTCTGACCGTTGACGACGACATAGCGGTACTGCACATCAGGAACATCGATCGCATGCAGCTCAACAGTGTCCGGCAAGGTCGAGCCGATGGCCAGCTGGACGCCCAGCAGGTCGACCGAGGCGATCGGCTTCTTGTGCACATATTCGCGGATAACGGTCTCCTGCTGCGGCTCGATGATCACGTCCTGAGCAGCGGCGGCACCGATGCCGGCGGCTAGCAGAAGCCCGGCCGCGGTGGCGGAAAGATACAGTCTCATCATTGCCTCCATTGCTGGTCGATAGAGCGCAATACACTTGCAAGTCTGCGCTCTATCCCGTTGTTTTGATGGCATTCCGCATCCCGCCAGATGATCCGGCCGGACTCGAGATGCCAAGGGCTTCGCTTGCACTGAGGGGGCCGTCTTGGCCCGCAAGTGGCAGCGGCGAGGCTGATCGACAACGCCGGGGCAGAAGCATGGTTCCAACGGGAGGGTCCAGGGCTCGATGGAACCCTGGACCCTCTCAGGGGCTGTTTTTCAGTCCAGCGTGCGGCGGAAGCGGACCAGGGCGACGCCGGCAAACAGCGCCACGAACACCACCAGCCAGCCGATCTCCACGGCCACCGCCGGCAGCTGCGCGCCCTTCAGCATGACGGCACGGGTGATGCGCAGGAAATGCGTCAGGGGAAAGATCTCGCCGAAGATCTGCGCCCAGCCCGGCATGCCGCGATAGGGAAACATGAAGCCTGAAAGCATGATCGACGGCAGGAAGAAGAAGAAGGTGAGCTGCAAGGCCTGCATCTGCGTGCGCGCGACGGTCGAAATCGTGTAGCCGAGCAGCACCAGGGACAGCACGAACACCAGCACCGCCGACAAGAGCAGCGTCATCGATCCGGTGAAGGGAATGGCGAACAGAAGCTTCGACGCCGCCAGCACCACCACGACCTGCACCGCGCCGACCGCCAGATAGGGCAGCACCTTGCCCAGCATGATCTCGAGCGGGCTCGACGGCATGGCGAGCAGGTTCTCCATCGTGCCGCGCTCTGTCTCGCGTGTCAGCGCGATCGAGGTCATCATCACCATCGTCATCTGCAGGATGACGCCGAGCAGGCCGGGGACGATGTTGTATTGCGAGATGCCCTCCGGATTGTATCGCCGGTGCACGACCACATCGAGCTGGCCCCGGGCGGCCTCGGCGGCGGCCTCCTGCATGCCTTGCGCTCTGAGCAGCGCCTGGCCGGCGACGGTGCTGAGCGTCGAGATGGCGCCGCTGGCAACCGCCGGGTCGGTGGCGTCGGCCTCGATCAGGATCTGCGGATTGTCGCCGCGCTCCACCCGCCGCGCGAAATCGGCCGGAATGGTGACGACGAAGGCGACGTCGCCGCGCGCCATCAGGAATTCGGCCTCCTCGGCACTTTGCGCCACATGGTCGAAACGGTAGTAGCCGGTGGTCTGCAGCGCCGAGACCATGGCGCGCGTATAGGGATCGCTGCTCGTCGCCACGAGTGCCGCCGGCAGGCTCTTCGGGTCGTTGTTGATGGCGTAGCCGAACAGCACCAGCTGGATCAGCGGCACGCCCAGCATCATGGCGAAGGTGATGCGGTCGCGGCGCATCTGGATGAACTCCTTGATCAGCAGCGCGCCGAGCCGGGCGAAGGAGAAGACCGCGTTCATGCCATGTTGTCCTTCGAGCCGGACATGAACTGGATGAAGACGTCCTCGAGGCTGGTTTCGCCCGGCGCCACCGTCACGCCCTTGTGCTCCTTCTCGACATCGGCCAGCGCCGCCTCCAGCTTCTTCCTGTCGGCTCCCACGACATGCAGCGTCGCGCCGAACGGCGCCACCTGGTCGACGCCCGGCCGGCCTTCGAGCGCTTGCGCCACCTGGTCGAGGCGCGGGCCCTGCAGGACGAAAGTGGTCAGGCCGGCATTCCTGACCACCTCGGCGACGGTGCCCGTCGCCAGCATCTTGCCGTAGGAGATATAGCTGATGCGATGGCACCGCTCGGCCTCGTCCATGTAGTGGGTGGAGACCAGCACGGTCAGCCCGCCGCTCGCCAGCCGGTGGATCTCGTCCCAGAACTCGCGCCGCGCCTTGGGGTCGACGCCGGCCGTCGGCTCGTCGAGCAGAAGCAGCTTGGGCTTGTGCATGATGCAAGCGGCCAGCGCCAGCCGCTGCTTCCAGCCGCCCGACAGCGTCCCGGCGAGCTGGTTGCGGCGTGTCGTCAGGCCGAGTTCCTCCAGGGTCCTGGCGACATGCTCCTCGACCGGCTTCAGCCGGTAGAGCCGCGCCACGAATTCGAGGTTCTCGCCGATCGTCAGATCCTCGTAGAACGAGAATTTCTGCGTCATGTAGCCGACCTCGCGCTTGATGCGCAGGCTGTCGGTGAGGATGTCGAAACCCAGCACCGTGCCTTCGCCCTCGTCCGGGGTCAGCAGGCCGCACATGATGCGGATGGTGGTGGTCTTGCCCGAGCCGTTGGGGCCGAGGAAGCCGACGATCTCGCCTTCCGCCACCGTCATCGTGACATGGTCGACGACGGTTTTGTCGCCGAAGCGCTTGACCAGGCCGTGCACGTCGATGACGTTCATTTCCCTGAAACCGCCAGCTCGACGTCGACGATCTGGCCCGGCTGCAAGGCGCCGGCGCCGCCCTCCGGCCGCGCCTCGACGAGGTAGACCAGCTTCTGCCGGTTCTCCAGCGAATAGATCACCGGCGGAGTGAATTCCGGATCGGGCGAGACATAGCTGACGCGCGCCTTCACATCCGGGCCGCAACCGTCGCAATGGACGCGGAGCAAAGTGCCGACCTTGACCGAGGAGAAGGCGGCTTCGGGTATATAGACGCTGAGCTTCACCGCGCCGTCGGGCAGCACGGAGATGACGGGCGCGGTCGGCCCTGCCGTGTCGCCCGGATTGCGAATGACGTCGCTGACGCGGCCCGGAGAAGGGGCCGCCAGGGTGCGCTTGGATAGCCGCCACGCCGCTTGGTCGAGCGCGGCCTGTGCCTGGTTGACCTGACTTTCGGCGGCCTTGATCGTCTCGGGACGCGCCGGCAGGCCGCCCGCGGCGAGATTGGCCTGCGCCTGTCCGACCTGCGCGTTGGCCGTCTCCAGCGTGGCCGAGGCGGTATCGTAGTCGGCCTGCGTGCCGGTGCCGCGCTTGAAGAGGTCGGCAGCGCGGTCGTATTTGCGTCTGGCATCGTCAGCCTGCGCCTTGGCCATGTCGACCTGGGCCTTGAGGGCGGCGATTTCTTCCGGCCGCTTGCCCACCTGCAGATCGGCAAGCTGCGCCCGCGCCTGGGCGAGACTTGCCGTGGCCTGTGCGACCGCGATTTTCGCGTCGGTGTTTTCCAGCGTCACGATCGTGGTGCCCGATGTGACGCGATCGCCGCGCTTGACCGCGACGGTCTCGACCTGCGCCACCTCGATCGGCGCCAGCAGCACATAGTCGCCTTCGACATAGCCGACGGCCAGCGGAGAAGCCGGTGCGCAGGCGCCGAAGAGTTGAGCGGCAAGCGGCAGCGAACAAAGAAAGCTCATCGTCTCGATCCCTTCCGGGCGGCCAGTATGGCGCTGAGGTTGTCCGATGTGACGGCCGCCACCTTGGCGGCCTCGGCGGCGCCGATCTCGCGCCAGCCCATGCGGCGCATGACCGCCTCGCGGCCGATGCGGAAATAGATGACCTGTCCGATCAGCGTGAACACGGTGAGCCGGGTCGCCTCGCTCTCGGCCGCCTCGCCGGTCGCCTGTTCCCAAAGCAGGCACAGGCGCCGATGCGTCGGCTCGAACACGCCGTCATAGATGCGGTCGAGCGCCGCGGTCGGGTGCGAGAGCTCGCGCAGCACGAACTGCACGATCTCACCGGCCTGCGGCTGCGCCACGACGAATGCCACCATCCGCTCCAGCGCCGCGAACAGCTGCGCGCGCGCCGTCTCGGGGTTCGCGATTGCCGACGCCCGCGCCTCGCCGAGTGCCTGGCCGGCGACCGACTGTATAGTCTCCACGATATGGTCGGCGGCGGCGAGGCGCAGCCCCTCCTTGCTGCCGAAGTGATAGGCGATGGAACCGATATTGGCCTTGGCTTCCGCCGCGATCTCGCGCGTGGAGGTGCCGTCGAAGCCTTGTCGTCCGAACAGCTTGAGCGCCGCGCGGACCAGGGCTTCACGTGTCATCTCCGCGGCGGGCGGCTCGCGGCGAGGAGTTCGGGCTTCGGGCGGCTTGATCATGCGGCATACTTTAATCAATCGATTGATTAAAGTCAAATCCGATCCCGGACATGGCTTGCCATGCCGGCCCGCGCGGGCTTTAGTGCGCGGCCATGGGCAAGGAAGTCGAGCGCAAGTTCCTGGTCTCCGGCACGGCATGGCGGGATCTGGTCGAGGCGGACATCCGCATCCTCCAGTTCTATCTCGCCGCCGCGCCAGGACGCACGGTGCGCGTGCGCATCAGCAACGGCGCCTCGGCCAGGTTGACGCTCAAATTCGGCAGCACGGCGCGGGAGCGCGACGAATTCGAATATCCCATTCCGCTGGCCGACGCCGTGGAGATGCTCGGCTTCGCCATCGGGCGTGTCATCGAGAAGACACGTCATCATGTTAGGCATGGCGGCTATCTCTACGAAGTCGATGTCTTCGGCGGCGCGCTGGCGGGGCTTGTGATGGCCGAACTCGAAACGCCGGACGATGTTCCGGATGAAATGCTGCCAGACTGGCTCGGCCGCGAAGTGACTGGCGAACAGAAATTCTACAACGCGTCGCTCGCCCTCGGGGGGATTCCGGAGATCGCCGCATGAGCTTTCGCATCGATCCGCGCCTGCCGCTGACCGGCGAGGTCAGGCGTATCCTGGCCGAGGAAATCGGCAAGGCGCTTGCTCATCTCGACATGGCGCGTGACAGGCCGGAACAGGGACTGCACAAATCCCGCAAACGACTGAAGAGCGTGCGTGCCTTGTTGCGTCTGGTTCGTTCCGGTGACGAAACATTCTGCCGCACGGAGAATGAATGTTACAGGCAGGTCTCGGCATTGCTCGCCGGACCGCGCGAGGCGACCGCCTTGATCGAGACGATCGACCGCCTGGCCGACACCTTTCCGGGGCAAAGCGCCGGTCACGGCCTCGGCCCCGCCCGCGATCGCCTGGTGATGCGCCAGCACGCGCTTCATGCCGGCGCCGGTCTCGACGCGGCCATAAAAGCTGCCATCGCCGCCTGCCAGGAGGGCCTCGAACGCGTCGACAGGCTGTCCTTGCCGGACCAGCCGGAGCAGGCCGCCGACATTCTGGCGGAGGGCGCCCGCGCCACATTGCGGCGCGCGCGCAAAGCGCTGGACAAGGCGGCCTCGAGCGGCGGGGCCGAGGATTTCCACGACCTGCGCAAGGCGGCCAAGACCCACAGCATGCATCTGTCGCTGCTCGGCCGCCTGTGGCCGACGCCAATCAAGGCTCGTCGCAAGGCGGTCGACAAGCTCGCAGAGCAACTCGGCGAACTGCACGACGTCTTCGTCATGCGGGCGATGCTGGAGGCCGGCGGCGAGCCGCTTGGACCGCCCGGGGATACGAAACTCCTTGGCAAACTCCTGAAGCATTCCGAAAAGAGCCTGAGGAAATCCTGCCTTGCCGAGGCGGCCGAACTGTTCGGCGACAGTCCCAGGCGCTCGACGAAGAAGCTGGCCCGCAAGGCGCGCGACGATCTTGCCGGCGCTCCGCCCGCGGAGGAATTGGCGGCGAGGTGACGCGAGGGCATTAATCGCCGGTCATGCGGTCATTCGCCTTGGATGGCTCGCGGGCAGGGGCTGGCCCTCCATTCGCGCACCGGCATCCGCACCGACGGCAAGTCGATCCTCTATGCCCCCCTGATGAACGAGGGCGAAGTCGCGGCGCTGAAGCTCGATTGAGAAGCCAGATATCCCGAGCGGACTCATGAGAGTCTTTGCCACATGGGCCGGGCGGATCTAAAACCAGCCGCCATGAGGATGGTCGTCCGCCGCCCGCTCGCCCGCTCGGAACTGCCGCACGATACGGCCGCTCTCGCGCGCTATCTCATCGGCAAGATCGTGGTCCGGGAATTGCCCGAAGGCATTGCCAGCGGCCGCATCGTCGAGACCGAGGCGTATGTCGCCGGCGATGCTGCCGGGCACGGCTTCAGGGGAATGACCCCGCGCAATCGCTCGCTGTTCCTCGAGTGCGGGCATGCCTATGTCTATCTCGCCTACGGCATCTCATACATGCTGAATGTCTCGAGCGAGATGCCCGGCATCGGAACCGGCGTCCTGATCAGGGCACTCGAGCCGCTCGACGGCATTTCGATCATGCGGCTCAATCGCGGCATCGAGCGCCTGCGTGACCTGGCGCGAGGACCGGGAAGGCTCGCCATGGCGTTGCGGATCGACCGTTCGCTCGACGGGCTCGATCTTTGCCGGGAAGGCCCTCTATGGCTTGCAAGCGATGGCCGCGACCCCGGCGAAATCGGGCAGAGCGTTCGGATCGGCATTTCGAAGGATGCCGACCGCCTGCTGCGATTTTACGTCCGGGGAAGTCCGTTTGTCAGCGGTTCACGATCGCTCAATCCATGAGAGGTGCTTCCCGGCGCGTTGGAAGAAAGCAGAATGCAAGCTACTGCGCTGCCCTCTTCCCCTCCAACTGCGCCTGCGCTGCCCGGATCGAGGCGGCGTAGGTCACCAGCGGGCGCTTGAGGCCGTGGTTGATCAGCGTGCGTCTTGTCTGCGGCGAAGCGCCAGATATGACAAAGCGCACGCCGGCGCGCCTGGCCTTGTGCGCCGCACCCTCAATGACATTGGCCGCGGTCGAATCGAAGAACGGCACCGCCGAGCAGTCGAGGATGAAGTTCTTGCGCTGGTCGGCGATGCGGTCGAGCACCGCGCCGACGGTCGAAGCGGCGCCGAAGAAGAATGCGCCGGAGATGCGGTAGACGACGGTGTCGGCGTCGGTCGCGTCCCTGGAATCATAGACGCTCTCGCGGTCGGCGACGTCCTCAGGCACCAGCGTCTGGTCGGCCTCGACGGCGATGGATTTCGCCATGCGGTCGATGAACAGGATCGAGCCCAGCGCGAAGCCGACAACGATGCCTTCGGTCAAGTCGCGGAAGACCACGATCAGGAAGGTGGCCATCAGCACCAGCGCATCGCCGCGCGAGGCGCGCAGCAGCGTGGCGAAAGCCTGCTTCTCGAACATGTTCCAGCACACCACCGCCAGCACGCCGGCGAGGGCGGAGAGCGGGATGTAGCTGGCGAGCGGCGCTGCCGCCAGCATCAGGACGAGCAGGATCATGGAGTGGATCATGCCCGAAACCGGCCCGTGCGCGCCGGCCCGCACATTGGTGGCGGTACGGGCAATGGTGCCGGTGGTGCAGATGCCGCCGAACAGGGCCGAGGCGATGTTGGCGAAGCCTTGCGCCACCAGTTCGCAGTTGGAACGGTGCCGGCGGCCGGTCATGCCGTCGGCGACGACGGCCGACAGCAAGGATTCGATGGCGCCTAGCAACGCGAAGGCGATGGCGTCCGGCAGCACGTCGATCATCCTGTCGAGGCTGACGGGGGGAAGCGCCGGCCATTGCAGGCTGCGCGGGATCCCGCCAAAGCGCGTGCCGATCGTCTCGGCCGGCAGCGCAAACAGCGCCACCGCGAGCGACGCCAGACCGATGGCGATCAACATCGCCGGCCATTTCGGCCGCCAGCGCTTCAGGAAAGCGATGGTTGCGATTGTCAGCACCGCCACGAAGGTCGCCGCGAGATTGATCGTGCCGGCCGCCTCGCCGATCGCCGTCAGCTTCGGCACCAGCGGGCCTGGCTCCTTGCCGGCGAGCTTCAGCCCGAACAATTCGACGATCTGGCCCGAGAAGATGATGACGGCGATACCGGCGGTAAAGCCGACCGTCACCGGATAGGGAATGAACTTTATGTAGGTGCCGAGCCGCAGGTACCCGATGGCGATGAGGAAGATGCCGGCCATCATCGTCGCCAGCAACAGCCCGTCCACGCCGACCCGCGCGACCGTCGCCGCCACCAGCACGATGAAGGCGCCCGCGGGGCCGCCGATCTGGAAACGGCTGCCGCCGAACGCCGAGATGATGAAGCCGCCGATGATCGATGTGTAGAGCCCGCGCTCCGGCGTCACCCCGGATGCGATGGCGATTGCCATCGACAGCGGCAAGGCGACGATGGCGACGGTCAGCCCGGCGATGGCATCGGCCCTGAGATGTTCGAGCCTGTAGCCTTCGCGCCAGACCGTTACCAGTTTCGGTGTGAACAGTTCGGAAAAAGTCGGCTTTGCCGGCCCATGGGTCGGTTTGCGCGCGCTTTCGTTGAGTGTCTGCCCGATCTCGTCCATGGACTGCCTTCCGCACCTGAAAGGCGGCGGGATCGTCGGCAGGACTGTCGGCGGTCGCCGTCGCGACTTATGCCGGCTCAGCTTTCGGATTGGGCGGCACGGCAGGCTTGAGGCGCACGCCCCGGCCGCCGCGCTCACTGGGTTGATTCTCGCCGATCAGCTCCACCCCGGCCTCGTCGAGGGCCTGGATGACCTTCATCAGCGTATCGACCACACCCCTGACCACGCCGTCGCTCGCTTCCATGCGCTGGATGGTGGGAAGCGAAACGCCGGCGCGCTCGGCGAGCGTCTTCTGATCGATGCCGGCCAGCGCCCTCGCGGCGCGCATCTGCGCGGCAGTGATCATCGGCCGGGATCCCCGTCTGAGTCTGCGGATATGATGTATAATACGATCATTATGATGTTTCAAGCATCAGCATGCACGCTTGAGCCTTGATCATCATCGCTGTCGAGCGTTTTTCGGATACATCCCGAACATTGAGAGCTATGGTGTTCCATCTGGGGCAGGGGATAACGTGGTTGACCATTTTCAAGACATTGACGACATCGGCATGCCTGGTATCGGTGGTCCTTCTGCTAACGGGCTGCGGACACTTGATCAACCGGCTGATCTGACCGCTTCCCGGTCGAGCGTCGTCAGACGTCGTCACGCACCACCCTGCGCCGTTGCAGGACCCTTGCCGCCAACCAGCACAGCATGGCCCAGGCAAAGCCCGCGCACCAGCCGGCCAGCACGTCCGACGGCCAGTGGACGCCGAGATAGATGCGGCTGATGCCGACCAGCACCGTCGTCAGCACGGCGAGCGCCAGAACATAGATCTTCGTCGTCCGGCCATGCAGGAAGCGCGCCGCAAGCGAGCCCAATGTGAGATAGGTCACCGCCGAAAGCATCGCGTGGCCGCTCGGGAAGGAAAGCGAGGTCTCGTTGACCAGATGCGAGACGAGTTCGGGCCGCGGCCGGTCGACGCCGAGCTTCAGGAGGCTCGACAGCATCTGGCCGCCCGCCACGGCGACGAAGATGAGAAGCGCGGTCCCGGGCCTGCGGATCAACAGCAGATAGATGATCGTCGCCGCCGTGATCAGCACCAGCACGCTGGTGCTGCCGAGGCTCGTGATGTCGCGCATCGCCCCTTCCATCCATGGCGGGCCGATCGGGATACCGGGTTGGCCGGCCTGGCGGAAGGCAAGCATGATTTCAGCGTCGAAGGCGTGCGGCGTGGTGGCCCGTGCCACCTCCATCAACTCCACGAAGCCCCACAGGCCGGCGGCGACGACAAGGCCGGCCAGCAGCACCGGGAATTCGACCCGGCTCAGCAGAGCCTTTGCCGCAGTCTTCATCGAACCTCGTTTCGCAACCATGGTTTGCCGGTCATCGGCCTTGCACATAGGGCCCGAGCGTGATCAGCGCCACGGCGGCAATCGCCAGCACGATGCCGGCCGCTTGCAGCGTATTGATGCGCTCGCCGAAGAATATCAGCGCCACCAGATTGACCGATACCAGCTGGATGACGGCCGACAGGCTGAACGACACCGACATGCCGAACTCGCGAATCAGCCGCAGCATGATCAGGTTGCCCAGCGAATAGAGCGCAAGCGTCAGCACGATCTTGCCCAGGCTGGGCGCCATCCCCCATTGCTTGGCGGCCGCCGCCGCCAGCAGAAAGATCACGGTCGAAAGACCGAGCTGAAGTAACCCCGAAAAACTCACCCTGCCCTCGATATTGATGCCGGTCGTCCGTGCCTTGTTTCGCAAGCGCGTCGGGACGTCAAGCAGCTGCCGTGGGACCAGGCTCTTGTGTCGGCAGGACCGAAGCGCCAAAGTCGCGGCCACTACCCTGCCCCTGCGGGTGGGGGCGAGGAGCGTGGCGTGCGATTTCTCGAAACCTTGTCGCGGCGCTGGAACGGGCTTACGCTGGCGCTGCAGTTCATCATTGCCGGCGGCTTCGGGCTGCTTGCGGTGATGCTGGTGGTCGGCTTCTGGGTCACCGCGCAAATCCGCGAAAGCGTGCTCCACAATTCAGCGGCCACGACTGCCCTTTATGTCGACAGCGTGATCGCTCCGCTGCTCCCCGATCTGCGCACGAACCATCAGCTCGATGACGCCGTCAAACGGGCGCTTGACGAGACCCTCGGCCAAGGCGCGCTCGGCAAACGGCTGTTTTCCTTCAAGCTGTGGCGTCGGGACGGCACGGTGCTGTATTCGAAGGACACGGCCTTGATCGGCCGGCAGTTCGGCCCGAGCGCCAACCTGCGTGCCGCCTTCGCCGGGAATGTCGTCGCCGAGTTCAACGAGCTAGGCGACGAGGACGACAAGGAGGAGAGGGCCGCGGGCGTGCCGCTGCTGGAAATCTACAATCCAGTCCGCGAACCCTGGTCGGGCGAGGTGGTCGCCGTCACCGAATTCTACGAGATCGCCGACGATTTCCAGGCGGCTCTGGCTTCCGCCTTGCTGTCGAGCTGGCTGATCGTGGCCGGCGCCACGCTGACGGCGCTGCTGCTGTTGTCGGGGATCGTCATACGTGGCAGCCGCACCATCGACAAGCAGCGCGGCGTTCTGCAGGGCCAGGTCTCCGAGCTGCAGGCGCTGGTTTCGCAAAACCGGGCGCTGCGCCTGCGCGTCCAGCAGGCGTCGCGCCGTGCCACGGCGCTCAATGAACGATACCTGCGTCGCATCGGTGCCGACCTTCATGACGGGCCGGCCCAGCTCGTCGCGCTGGCGGCGCTGCGTGTGGATAGCCCCGCCATTTCCGGCGAGGGTGCCTCCAGCGACAGCCGCAACGCCGAGATCGCCATGATCCGCATGGCGCTGGACGACGCGATGCGTGAAATCCGCGGCATCTGCAACGGCCTTGTCCTGCCGCAGATAGAAACGGCCGCGACCGGCGACATTCTGCGTCTTGCCGTCGACGAGCATCAACGCAGGACCCGCAGTTCCGTGGCGCTGACCCTATCCAGGCAGTTGCCCGAACTGGGCGCTTCGGAGAAGATCAGCATCTATCGCTTCGTCCAGGAGGGGCTGAACAACGCCTACCGTCATGGGCAGGGCAAGGATCAGGAGGTGAAGGCCGGGATGACAGGCGGCAAGTTCTTCGTTGAAGTGTCGGATGGCGGGCCCGGATTCGACCCGAGGCGGGCCGAAGGCCTGGGGCTCGCCGGCATCAGGGAGCGTATCGAAAGCATTGGTGGCCAGTTCGAGACCACGACCGGGCCGCAGGGAACACGATTGATGATTACGCTAGCCGTCGAGGATCAACCATGATCGGTACCATCCGTGTCGCCATTGTCGACGACCACCCTCTGTTTCGCGAAGGCGTTACCCGCAGCCTGTCGGAGATCGGCGGCTTCGAAATGGTGGCCCAGGGCGCCACGGCGCAGGATGCCGAACGCATCGCCTCGACTTTGCAGCCCGACATACTGCTGCTCGACATCAGCATGCCGGGTGACGGCCTTGCGTCGGTGGCCGGCATACTGGGTGCCAATCCCGGACAGAAGATCGTCATGCTGACGGTCTCGGAGGCCAATGCCGACGTGGCGCGGGCGCTGAATGCCGGTGTGCGCGGCTATGTGCTGAAGGGGGTCGGCTCGCGCATGCTGGCCGAAATCCTGCATGGTGTCGCGGCCGGCGAGACCTATGTGTCGCCGACCCTGTCGGCTCGCCTGCTTTCGGACCTGCAATCGCTGCAGCCGGCCAACGGCAGGACGGATCGCCTGCGTCAGCTCACCGGACGCGAGGCCGAGATCCTGCAGCTGGTGGCGGAAGGGCTGAGCAACAAGGAAGTGGCGCTGCGGCTGGCACTGCAGGAAAAAACGGTCAAGCATCACATGACCGGTGTGCTGTCCAAGCTCAACGTCCGCAATCGCACCGAGGCGGCGCTGCTGATGCGCGAAGCGCGGGATCGGGCCGGCAGCTAATCCTGGTCGGCCGCAAGGGATCCCCGGTTTGGGATAACGACACGCATAAATGAAAACCTGAAGCGCGGTGCAGCAGCGGAACGCTCCAGGGCAAAAAAGACGGCCCCTATACGGGGCCGGAGCGACAAGGTCACCTCCGCCGGGGGGCGGCGGAGGTGACACGTAAAGCGGGCGATGCCTATTGCCCGCTCTACAACCCCTTGAGGCGGCTTATATCCGCCGCCGTCGCAGGGCGCTCGACGATCGTGCGGCCCAGAGCGTCGGTCATTTTGAAGCGACCCTTCTCGATCTCTTCCCCGAAGCCGTTAGGGTGCTGCACCACGATCTTGTTGTCGTCTATTTCGACACGATCGCCGGTTGTTGCGTTCACATGCTTGCCGGAGCTGTTGGCACCCTTCCCCTTGCCGTTGTTGCCGGCGCCATTGTTCCCGTTGCCGCCAGCGTTGCCATTGTTGCCTCCGGCGTTGCCATTGTTGCCGCCGCCGTTATTTCCATTGCCGCCATTGCCGTTACCGCCACCACCGCCATTGCCGCTGTTCCCGCCAGGCTTGGCTTGGGCGCTGGACGCGACAATGCCTGCGGCGGAACCGTGAAAATCGAGGTGATAGGGGGCTATGGTCAGCGCCAGTGCCGGCACTGCTCTCAGGGCCAGCCAGCAACAATGAGCCATGATCGAGCTGCGCATCAGTCCCTCACTTGATCGGACCGGCAAAATTCAGAGGCCATCTCGTGCAGGTACGCGACCATCGGCGACATGGCGTGTTCGTGTAAGTGGCCCACGACCGATGCCGCGGCAATCCGGACCTTCGCCCCGATCGGTTTAGGACCTTGGTCCGAGTTTCAAACCGGATGTGGCGCGAGGTTCGCGGTCAAGCTGGCGGGTGCACGAATGTCACGAAAGTGTGACCGATCGTCTATAAGGGGTCGAAACGCGTGACACGCTCCAGCCATCCAGCCAGAGGCAGACCATGACCGACCATCGCTCGCCCGACGCCCGATTCCGCACCAGCCTGCTTGAGGAAAGCAACGGTCCGGCGACCAACCCCACCGAAAACCGCACCATGGGCGAAATCATTGCCGAGCGGTTCTCCCGCCGCGCCTTCCTCAAGGGCTCGCTGGCCGTCTCGGCCATTGCCGCCACCGTCAGCCCGCTGGCGCTCGTGGCCGCCGACGATGCGCGTGCCGCCGAGGGCTCCGCCTTCTCGTTCGAGGAACTCGAAGCCGGTATCGACGACAAGCACCATGTCGCGCCGGGCTACGATGCCGACGTGCTGTTGCGCTGGGGCGATCCGCTGTTTGCCGATTCGCCGGAGTTCGACCCGGCCAGGCAGTCGGCTGAGGCCCAGGCAAGACAATTCGGCTACAACAATGACTATGTCGGCTATATCGGGATCGGTGGCTCCGCCGAGCATGGCCTGCTGGTCGTCAACCACGAATACACCAATCCGCATCTGATGTTCCCGGGCATCGTCAAGATCGTCGAGAAGGACGGCAAGAAGGCGGCCGAACTCGCGCCGCTCTCGAAGGAGCAGGTCGATGTCGAGATGGCGGCACATGGCGGCACCATCGTCGAGATCCGCAAGGAAGGCGGCAAGTGGCAGGTGGTGCGCGACGGCAAGTTGAACCGCCGCATCACCTCCAACACCGAAATGGCGCTGTCGGGCCCGGTCGCCGGTCATGACCGCGTCAAGACCAATGCCGACCCATCCGGCACCAAGGTCATCGGCACATTCAACAACTGCGCCGGCGGCGTCACGCCTTGGGGCACCTATGTCATGGCCGAGGAGAACATCCACGGCTATTTCTCCGGTGAACTGCCGGAAGGCCATAAGGAAGCCGCCAACTACAAGCGCCTCGGCATTCCGGAAGGCGCCTATGAATGGGGCGCGCATTACGATCGTTTCGACCTCGCCAAGGAGCCGAACGAGCCCAACCGTTTCGGCTGGATCGTCGAGGTCGACGTCAACGATCCGACATCCACGCCCAGGAAGCGCACCGCAATGGGCCGCTTCAAGCATGAAGGCGCCGAATCGATCGTCGCCAAGGATGGCCGCGTCGTCTTCTATCTCGGCGACGACGAGCGCTTCGAGTACGTCTACAAATTCGTCACCGCGGGCCGTTTCGATCCGGACGACCGCGCCGCCAACATGAACCTGCTCGATGACGGCACGCTGCATGTCGCCAAATTCGCCGCGGACGGTACGGTGGAATGGCTGCCGATCGTCTTCGGCCAGGGCCCGCTGACGGCCGAGAACGGCTTTGCCGGCCAGGCCGACGTGTTGATCGAGACGCGGCGTGCCGCCGACCTGCTCGGCGCCACCAAGATGGACCGCCCCGAGGACATCCAGCCCAATCGTGTCAACGGCAAGGTCTATGTCATGCTGACCAACAATTCCAAGCGCAAGGCCGACCAGGTCGACGCCGCCAACCCGCGCGCCGACAACGCCTTCGGCCATATCATCGAGATATCGGAGGACGGCGGCGATTTCGCCGGCACCAGGGGCAGATGGGAGGTGCTCCTGAAATGCGGCGATCCGGCGGTTGCCGATGTCGGCGCCACCTTCTCCACCGCCACCACGGCCAATGGCTGGTTCGGCATGCCCGACAATTGCGCGGTCGATTCAGCCGGGCGCCTGTGGGTCGCCACCGACGGCCAAGGGCCGAAGGCTACCGGCCGCACCGACGGCCTGTGGGCGGTCGACACCGAAGGGCCGGCGCGCGCGACGTCAAAACTGTTTTTCCGCGTGCCGATCGGCGCTGAAATGTGCGGGCCGCTGTTTGCGCCCGACGATCAGACCGCCTTCGTCGCCGTCCAGCATCCAGGCGACGGCGGCGAGGATTGGGAGGCGTTCGGCCGCCCGTCCTATTATGAGGATCCGTCGACGCGCTGGCCCGATTTCAAGGCGGACATGCCGGTGCGGCCGGCGGTCGTCGCCATTACCAGGCAAGGCGGCGGCAAGATCGCGATTTAGAGGGCAATTCCAGGAAAGTGGGGTTCCGTCCGACGCGTAAAACGAACCTCCAGCCCGGTTCAGGGGCCGGAATTGGCGATCCGCCGGGCAATCCGCTCGGCGATCGCCTTGGCCTGGATGGCGGCATTGGCGAAGCAGCCGCGGATGCTCGGCCGCATGCCGGTGAACCAGAGGCCAGGCAGTTTCGGATCCGCATCGCCGCCGTTGAAGACCGGAACGCCCTTGCCGTCGAGCACGCCGAGATTGCCGACCATCTGCTCAAGCCCGGTGCGGTAGCCCGTCGCGGCAATGACGATGTCGGGATCGATCAGGCTGCCATTGGCCAGGATGACGCCGTCGCGGGTGAATTCTCGCACCCCCGGCACGACGGTGATCCTGCCCGAGCGGATGGCGTCGATCGCGCCCTCGTCGGCGGCGATCGCTGTGTAGTCGGTGGTCAGGCGGCTGGCGCCGCCCACCGGTGCCGGCGGCACGCCGAATTTCGTCAGGTCGCCGAAAACCAGGCGCTGCGTCAAGGCGATCACCGCATCGGCGACCCGCAAAGGCAACCGCGCCATCAGCGGCGACAGCCGGTGCACGGCAATCTTGCCGATGCGCTTGGGCAGGACCGACGGACCGTTGCGGGCCGACAGCCACAGCGAGGCGGTGCTTGCCTGCGCCAGGTGGTTGAGCGCGTCTATACCCGAATTGCCGGCGCCGACGACCAGCACCTTCTTGCCGGCATAGTCCTTCGCGTCGCCGAAATCCGCCGAATGGATGATGCGGCCGGCGAAATCCCGCATTCCTTTCCAGTCGGGGATGAACGGCTGTCTGTCGCGGCCGGTGGCGATCACGACGTGGCGCGCCAGGCGCATCCCGGCGCTGGTCTCTATCGCCCAGTGGTCGCCCCTGAACAGGACCGCCTCGACGGCGACGCCGAGCTCCACCGGCAGCCGGTTCGCCTCGCTGAAATCGTTCAGATAGCGGATGACGGCGGTTCTGTGGGGGAAGGCGAGCGTGCCCTTCGGATAGGCAAGGCCGGGAAGTGCCGAAAGGTCGCGGTGAGTATTGAGGCGCAGCTGCTGGTGACGCCGATGCCATGGCTCGGCCAACCGGCTCTCCTTTTCCAGGATCGCCGTCGCCACGCCGGCCTTGACCAGCGCCTGCGCTGCCGCGAGACCGGCGGCGCCGGCGCCGATGACGATCGCCGGTTCGATAGTTACCGTCTGGTGCGCTGCCGGTCTGATTGTCGTATCTGCCATTCGCTCACGAACCCCATTCCACCCTTGTGGCGCTTCCGCCGACACCGGCAGAACGCCCTCCCGCGCATGATCCATACAGCAGATCGGCCCCGGATTTCGAGGCCATGCGCCGCACCGCGGTTGCGTCCTATATGGCATATACGCGAGATCGGCGATAATCAGGTCGCGGCAATGTGATTGATTCGAGATCCGGGGGCTGGCGGATCTCTGTTACCGGTACAGGAATCCGAAGTCCTCGAAACGCTTTTTTCGGCTTCCTGTGCAAAATCAAGGCGCCACGGCGTATAGCGTACCCGGGTGCGCGCCGCAGATGCACGCGGAATCTCGACCCATGCCCTCCTTGCGGATCTATCTCGACAAAATCCTCGAGCGTGCCTCGCCAAAGGTCGAGCGCCAGGCGTTCACCCATGCCGAACGGCTGGCGCTGGTGCGCCGCCACGGCGACTTCTCACTCGCCTACTCCTCCGCCGTGCAAGGCAGGCTCTCCTATTTCGGCGACGCCGACGGTTACATCGCCTTCGGCACCAAGATGAAGCATCATTTCGCGCTCGGCGACCCGGTCGCCGATCCGGCCCATCGGGCCGACTATATCAGGCGCTTCGTCGAGACCGCCGGCAGCCCCTGGTTCGTGCAGATCGGCGAACAGTCGGCGCGGGTGCTGGCCGGGCTCGGCTACAAGGTCAACCGGCTGGGCATCGACACCCGTCTGCCGCTGCCCGAACACGATTTTTCCGGCAAGCGCAACGAAACCGTGCGCTACTCCGAGCGCTGGCTGTTGAAGAAGGGCTTTTCGTTCGCCGAGGACAAGCGGACGATCTTTCTCGACGAGATCTCTCGGCTTTCGGCGAACTGGCGCGGCGACCGCATCGTCAAGCGTTGGGAAATGGGCTTCCTCAACCGGCACTTCGCCGATCATGTGGGCGTCGACATGCGCCGCTTCGTGCTGCACGGCCCCGATGGCGAACTGGTCGCCCTGCTCGACTTCGATCCGCTGTTTCGCGGCGGCAAGGTCATCGGCTACACCACAGCCTTCAAGCGCAAGCACATCGACGCCTCGCCGCATGCGGAGGTCGGCCTGACCAAATTCGCCGTCGACCGCTTTCGCGAGGAAGGCATTTCGGTCGTCACGCTCGGGCTGTCGCCGCTGGTCGACGTCGGCCCCAGCGGATTCGCCGAAAGCGATTTCTGGCGCAACGCCTTCCAGCGCGCCTATGATTCGCCCTGGGTCAACCGCCGCCGCTTCAACCTGCAGGGGCAGGCGGCGTTCAAGCGTCGTTTCCACGGCATCGAGGAGCCGGTCTACGTCGCCTTCCGTGAGGGAACCTATGTCGAGATGCTGGGCCTGCTGCGGCTGGTGAAGGCGATCTAGCTCTGACCGCGGTTCAGCGTGGCTTCGCCCCTCAATTCCTCAGCCGGTAGCCGGTCTTGAATATCCAGGCGACGGTCGCCACGCAGATCAGCAGAAACACCACGGTCATGCCGAGGCTGATGCCGACCGAAACGTCCGATTTTCCGAAAAAGCTCCAGCGGAAGCCGCTGATCAGATAGACGACCGGATTGAACAGCGTCACCGTGCGCCAGGCGCCCGGCAGCATGTTGATGGAATAGAAGCTGCCACCGAGGAAGGTCAGCGGCGTGATGATCAGCAGCGGCACCAGTTGCAACTGCTCGAAGCTCCTGGCCCAGATTCCGATGATGAAGCCGAACAGGCTGAAGGTCACCGCCGTCAGCACCAGGAAGGCCAGCATCCAGAACGGATGCTGGATCGAGAGCGGCACGAACAGCGAGGCCGTCGCCAGGATGATCAGGCCGAGGATGATCGACTTTGTGGCGGCGCCCCCGACATAGGCGAGGACGATCTCGAGATAGGAGACCGGAGCCGACAACAGCTCGTAGATCGAGCCGACGAATTTCGGGAAGTAGATGGCGAAGGAGGCGTTGGAGATCGACTGCGTCAAAAGCGACAGCATGATCAGCCCGGGCACGATGAAGGCGCCGTAGCTGATGCCGTCGATCTCGGTGATGCGCGAACCGATGGCCGAGCCGAAGACGACGAAATACAGCGACGTCGACAGCACGGGCGAGACGATGCTCTGCAAAACGGTGCGCAGCGCGCGCGCCATCTCCACCCGGTAGATCGCCCATACCGCGCGCAGGTTCATGGCTCTTGCCTCAGAAGATTGACGAAGATCTCCTCCAGCGAACTGTTCTGCGTGTCCAGGTCGCGGAACTGGATGTCGGCGGCCTCGAGATCGCGGATCAGCGACGCCACGCCCGGCCGGTCGCTCTGGTTGTCATAGGTGTAGGTGATCTGCCCGCCATCCGGCGACAATTCCAGGGCGTAGTGCGAGAAGGCGTCCGGAATGGCGCCGAGCGGGCTGCGCAGTTCCATCACCAGGCGCTTGCGGCCGAGCTTGCGCATCAGTTCGGCCTTGCCCTCGACCAGGATGATCTCGCCGCGGTTGATGACGCCGACGCGGTCGGCCATCGCCTCGGCCTCCTCGATATAGTGGGTGGTGAGGATGATGGTGACGCCGTCCTCGCGCAGCCGCCGCACCATCGCCCACATGTCCTGGCGCAGTTCGACGTCGACGCCGGCCGTCGGCTCGTCGAGGAACAGCACGCGCGGTTCGTGCGACAGCGCCTTGGCGATCATCAGCCGCCGCTTCATGCCGCCCGAAAGCGTGATCGCCTTGGCGTCCTTCTTGTCCCACAGCGACAGGTCGCGCAGCACCTTCTCGACAAAGGCATGGTTTGCCGGCTTGCCGAACAGGCCGCGGCTGTAGTTGACCGTCGCCCAGACGCTCTCGAAGGCATCGATGGTCAGTTCCTGCGGCACCAGCCCGATCAGGCCGCGCGCGGCGCGATAGTCTCTGGTGATGTCGTGGCCATCCACCGTGACGCTGCCAGACGAACGGTTGACGATGCCGCAGACGATGGAGATCAGCGTCGTCTTGCCGGCGCCGTTGGGGCCAAGCAGCGCGAAAATCTCGCCGCGCTCGATGTCGAGATTGATTTCCTTCAGCGCCTTGAAGCCGGTGGCGTAGGTCTTGGTGACCCCGGAAATGGAGATGACAGGCTGCATGGCTGAAAACGGCTGCTTGAAAGAGGACCCCAGATATAGGACGAATGTCGCCGCATGCAACCGCAAGTCAATGCCGTTGCTGACAGTTCTCGACATTGCCGCCGCATGGCGCTGCGGCGTTCCGCCTCGCGGCGGGACGCCGCTTTGACCGGCCGGCCCTACAAGCCTATTCTCCGCTTATTAGAAGCAGCCGGAGCCCGCCATGGACCCGCTCATCCTTTCGCGCATTCAGTTCGGTGCGAATATTTCGTTTCATATTCTGTTTCCAGCCATCACCATCGCACTCGGCTGGGTGCTGCTTTTCTTCAAGCTCCGCTACAACGCGACCAATGATTCGGCCTGGATGCGCGCCTATTTCACCTGGGTGAAGGTGTTCGCATTGTCTTTCGCCATGGGCGTGGTTTCCGGCGTCACCATGAGCTTTCAGTTCGGCACCAACTGGCCGGGCTACATGGAAACGGTCGGCAACATCGCCGGGCCGCTGCTGGCCTACGAAATCCTCACCGCCTTTTTCCTCGAGGCAGCCTTCCTCGGCATCATGCTGTTCGGCTTCCGCCGCGTTTCCAACCGCATCCACACGCTGGCGACCGTGCTGGTGGCCGGCGGCACCACCGTGTCGGCCTTCTGGATCATCGCGCTGAACTCGTGGATGCAGACGCCGGTCGGCTTCGAGATGCGCGACGGCGTCGCCCACGCCGTCGACTGGTGGGCGATCCTCTTCAATCCCTCCATGCCCTACCGTCTCGTCCATATGCTGCTCGCCTCCGGGCTTACGGTATCGTTTCTCATCGCCGGCCTGTCGGCGCTGCGCTACCTCAAGGGCGACCGCTCGGAATCGATGTGGAAGGCGCTGCGCACCGGCGTCTTCACCGCCGCCATCCTCATTCCCATCCAGATCCTTGCCGGCGACCAGCACGGCCTGAACACGCTCGAGCACCAGCCGCAGAAGATCGCCGCCATGGAAGCCAACTGGAACACCGGCCCCAATGTGCCGCTGGTGCTGTTTGCCATTCCGGATGAAGCGGCCAGGGAAAACAGGTTCGAGGTGACCATTCCCAACGGGGCGAGCTGGATCCTGCGGCACAGTGCCAGGGGCGTGGTACCGGGACTCAACGACTATCCCGGCAACCATCCGCCCGTCTTCCCGGTGTTCTGGGGTTTTCGCGTCATGGTCGGCACCGGCCTGTTGATGCTCGCCGTCTCCTGGTCGGCCGCCTTCTTCCTCAAGCGCCGTCATGGCTTGCCGAGGCCGCTGGCGCTGCTCATGGTGCCGATGACCATCTCCGGTTGGGTGGCGACGCTCGCCGGCTGGTATACGACGGAGATCGGCCGCCAGCCCTGGCTGGTGACGGGCGTGCTGAGGACCGCCGACGCCGTCGGCCCGGTGGCCGGCAGCCATGTGGCGCTGACGCTGGCCGTCTATCTCGCTCTCTACGTGCTGTTGCTGATCGCCTATCTCGGCGTTCTGGTCCACCTGGCGCTGAAGGCGGCCAAGGACGGCGACACCTCGCCGCTGCCGGGCGTGCTCAACAAGCCGATGTCGCAGCCCGCGGCTGGCGAGTAGGAGAGAGAGAGAAATGACCTATGACTGGCCGACCCTGCTCCCCCTCATCTTCGCCGGCCTGATGGGCCTCGCCATCCTGATCTATGTCATTCTCGACGGCTTCGATCTCGGCATCGGCATCCTGTTCGCGGCGGCCGAGGACGCCGAGCAGGACACCATGATCGCCGCCATCGGCCCGTTCTGGGATGCCAACGAGACCTGGCTGGTGCTGGCCGTCGGCCTTCTGCTGGTCGCCTTTCCGATGGCGCATGGCGTCATCCTCAGCGCGCTCTATATCCCGGTGTTCGTGCTTCTGGTCGGCCTCATCCTGCGCGGCGTGGCCTTCGACTTCCGCGCCAAGGTGGCGACGGAGCGCAAGCATCGCTGGAACCGCATCTTCTTCCTCGGCTCGCTCATTGCCTCGCTGGCGCAAGGCTATATGCTGGGCGTCTATGTGCTTGGCCTCGACTTCGGCCTGGGCGGCATGGCGTTCGGCGTGCTGGTGGCGTTCTGCCTGGCGGCGGCCTACGCCGCGATGGGGGCGGCCTGGGTCATCTACAAGGCCGAAGGCGACTTGCAGAAGAAGGCGGTGCGCTGGCTGCGCACTACATTGGTGCTGACCGCGCTCGGCATGGCTGCCGTGTCGCTGGCCACGCCCTTCGCCAGCCCGCGCATCTTCGCCAAATGGTTCGTCCTGCCCGAAATGCTCTATCTGTCGCCGCTGCCGATCGTGTCGGCGCTGCTGTTCCTGGGGCTGTGGCGGCAGACCTCTCATCTGCCCAGGCCCGACGACCGCCATTCGCTGACGCCGTTCCTGACCCTGGCCGCCATCTTCGCGCTGGGCTTTGCCGGGCTCGCCTGGTCGTTCTATCCGTTCGTGGTGCCCGACAGGCTGACCATCTGGCAGGCGGCTTCCGCACCCGAAAGCCTGGCCATCATCCTGGCCGGCACCGTGGTCGTGCTGCCGATCATCATCTTCTATTCCTTCTATGCCTACCGCGTGTTCGGCGGCAAGGCGAGGGACCTGACCTACGATTGAAGGGCCAGGCGACGGCGCGAAATCATCGCCTCCGCCTGCCGCCTGTCGCCTGCCGGAAAGACAATATTCATCTTCACGCGGAATAACCTTCCGCGACATGCTGCGGCCTGATGGCAGCGGTCCGAGAAGAAGGGCAATGCAATGCGCGGTGTCCCGGTTGCCTCGATAGAACACGATCCGCAGGCGCGGCAGCGCTACGCAGTTTTCCCGGGAAAATCGCTACGCCGCTTTCCTGGAATTGCTCTGGTCCTGATCCGCCTGGTCACGCTGATCGCCGCGCTTGCGCTGGCCGGCCTGCTGCCTGTCATTCAGCCCGCTTATGCCCAGCAGACGGCCAACTGGGCCGGTGTTTGGGACACCAAATGGCGCGGCGGCGGCGCCCAGATCACCTTCGAGCAGGACGGCGCCGAGGTGAAGGGCGTCTATCCCCTGTATGGCGGCCGCATCGAAGCCAAGGCCGAAGGCGAAAAGCTGTTCGGCCGCTGGTTCGAGGGCAGTCGCCAGGGCGAGTTCAGCTTCGTCATGGCGCCGGACAGCGCCAGCTTCATGGGCCGTTTCGAATCCGCCACCGCCGAATGGTGGACGGGCGTGCGCGTCGACGCCGCCGAGACCCTCAAGGTCGACCAGACCAGCCCCATGACGACGATGCGCTCGTTCCTGCAGACCATGAACGAGAGCGGCGCCGACAATGTGCCGCGCGCCACCGGCGGCGGCATGGGCCTTGCCGCGCTGGCGGCCGGCCTCGTCGACGTCACGGAGGCCGATCGCGGCGGCCTCAACATGCCCGATTACACCAAGCTCCTGTTTTCGGTGATCGACAACGCCACCTTGCGCCTGTGGAACCTGCCGCATGATGCGATCCCCGGCGACGAGGTGACAGCCAGGCTGCAGCAATATGGCAGCAAGGTTTTCTTCGACGTCACCTTCCGCCGCAAGGCCGGCGAATGGTTCATCGTCGGGCCGCAGCTCGCCGTGCTGCAGGCCAAGCTCGCCGAGTTCCAGGCGGCGCGTGGCGAAGCCCCCGACATGGTCGACGATCCGGCCAAGCTCGCCTCGCCGCGCGACACGTTCAAGATGCTGCTCGGCGGCATCGCCGACCAGAATGGCGGTTCGACGCAAACGGCGCTCGACATGCGCGGTTACAATCCGGCGGTGCGGTCCGACGAGGCGGTTCTGCTCGAGAGCTATCTCAAGAAAGTCATCGACCGCATCGGCTACGTCTACTGGCAGGAAATTCCCGACGATCCCCAAAGCAACACGCCCTATGTGTATTTCGAGCATCCGGCCGGCAACATCGTCGTCGCTCCGGTGGGGACGGAGAAAGGCGGCAAGCTGTGGAAATTCACGCCGGAAACGCTGGCCAACATCCGCACGCTCTATGCCGATATCGAGGATGCGCCGGTGGCGCCGGAATTCACCGCCTTCGCCAGCAACGATCCCTTCTTCGCCACCAGGGGCCTTGCCCGTGAGATCAGCCCTGCCCTTTTGACCCGCGCCGGGCCGATCGAACGCTGGCAATGGCTGGGGCTCGGCATTGCCGGGCTTGCCGGCATCGCCTTCGGCTTCCTTGCCAACGCGGTGATCGTGTTCTTCGCCGGCCGCGGCAGGAGTTCCGGGCGGGCCGGCTTCTTCCGCGTCGTCGAATGGGCGGTGCGCTCGATCTTCCTCGGCCTGTTCCTGCTGTTTGCGCTGCGGCCGCTCGGCTTGCCGCAGGTGATCGCGGCATCCGCCAAGGCGGCGGCCTGGAGCCTGATCCTGATCGGCGCGGTTCCCGTCGTCTGGCACCTGATCGGCAAGATCGCCGAGCGCTACCGCGCCACCTTCAACGTGCCCGGCTACCACGAGACGCTGATCTCGCTGCTGACCGGCGTGGCGCGCATCGCCGCCCTGGTGGTCGCCTTCCTGCTCCTGGCCGAGGTGCTGGCGATCCCCTATCAGGGCGTGCTGGCCGGCCTCGGCATTGGCGGCCTGGCGGTGGCGCTGGCGGCGCAGCCGACGCTGCAGAATTTTCTTTCCGGCCTGACGCTCTATGCCGACCGGCCGGTCAGCGTCGGTGACTTCTGCAAGTTCGGCAACCAGTCCGGCACCATCGAGCATATCGGCATGCGCTCGACCCGCATCCGCTCGGTCGACCGCACGGTGATCTCGGTGCCCAATTCCGACTTCGCCGGCATGCAGATCGAGAACTACGCCCATCGCGACCGCACCCGCTTCGCCACCACGCTGCAATTGCGCTACGAGACGACGCCCGACCAGCTGCGCTACACGCTGGCGGCGCTGCGCAAGCTCCTGATCGCTCATCCGCGCGTCATCGACGACCCGTGCCGCGTGCGCTTCGTCGGCTTCGGCCCCTATTCGCTCGACATCGAGGTCTTCACCTACATCACGACCGCGGATGGCTCGGAGTTTCTCGCCATCCGCGAGGACATATTGCTGTCGATGATCGCGGTGATGGACGAGGCCGGCGCCCAGTTCGCATTCCCGGCGCAGCTGGAATACAGCGCCGCCGACCTGCCGCTCGACCAGGAAAAGCGCATCGCCGCGGAAAAGCGGGTCAGCGCCTGGCGCGAGGAGGAAAAACTGCCTTTCCCCGATTTCAGCCAGCTCGACAGGCTGGAGCTCAACGACAGCCTGCCCTATCCGCCGCAGGGCTCGGTGCAATACCGCGAAGCCCAGGCCGCCCCGGCCACGGTCGAAGCCAAGGCCTCGCTGGAGAAGGCGCGCTGGAGCCTGCCGTGGCGGAAGAGGGTGTAGCCTTCTTCGCAGGAGAGGCCGCGATCCCTCGCGCCCCCTCTGGCCGGCAGGGCAGCAGGAGGCGCTTCCCGCCAGCGCCTCCGCTTCTGAACCTCAATTGCTGGCCGACAGCACCAGCACCGGCTTGTCGCTGTAAAGCTTCGGGAACAGCGTCTTCAAATTCGCCACCTTTGGCAGGTCGTTGTAGACGATGTAGGGATAGGTCGGATTGAGCGTCAGGAAATCCTGGTGGTACTCCTCGGCCGGATAGAAGGTCTTGCCGGTTTCGATCGTGGTGACGATGGGTTTGCCGAACAGCTTGGCCTGGTCGAGCTGGGCGATGTAGTTCTGCGCGATCTTCTTCTGCGTGTCGTTTTCGGCGAAGATCGTCGAGCGGTACTGCGTGCCGGAGTCGGGACCCTGATAATTGAGCTGGGTCGGATTGTGGGCGACCGAGAAATACACCTGCAGCAGCTGGCCATAGGTGACTTTGGAGGGATCGTAGGTGATCTCGACGGATTCGGCATGGCCGGTGCGGCCGGTGCCGACCGTCTCGTAGACGGCGTCGTCCTTGGCGCCGCCGGTATAGCCCGAGACCGCCTTGGTGACGCCCTTGACGTGCTGGAACACGCCCTGCACGCCCCAGAAGCAGCCGCCGGCGAAGACTGCCGTCTCGCTGCCGCCCGCGGCCTTTTCATCCAGCGCCGGCGGCGGGATCGCCACGGCGTCTTCCGCCGAAACCGCTGGGGTGAGCCAGAAGGCGGCGCCCGCGACGGCGAGCGCGAGGGCCGCGAGCGCGCCGCGGACGAAGCCGCTCGAACGGTTCTTGATGTCGGTCATGGTTGCACTCCTCATGGCTTGCATAGGGTCCAGTCTATTGAATTGGCGGAGCCGGCGCGATGCGCGAGTTGCGGCGGAGGCTCACATTCTCGTGCGGCCCCAGCGGGTGCGTAACTCTCCGCCGCGGCTTGACCTAGTTGGCAGGCTTCATCGCATCCGTCGCCGGCTTCATCGCGTCGACCGCCGGCTTCATGGCGTCCGCCGGTTTCATAGCATCGGCGGCGGGCTTCATGGCATTGGTGGCCATCGGGTCGGCCGGCTTCATCGCATCGGTTGCCGGTTTCATCGCGTCGGCGGCGGGTTTCATGGCGTTGGTGGCCTCGTCGGCACGGGCGATGCCGCCTGCCAGCAATGCCGTCGAGCACAAAGCGAGCGCAAGCGCCGGCAGCGTCAGGCGGGAAAGAACGGTCATGATGGTCTCCTTGGTTGGGTGGCGCGCCCTCGCGGCGGCCGGCTGTTGCGGCGCCGCAGGCGCGGCGTTGCGCAATTTCTGATCGGGCATGGTCTCTCCCCGCAACCGGGAAGTTCCCGGAGGCAAGCTAATCGGCGGCCGCGGCCAGGATCGGCCCGCCGCCGGGCGACTGCACCAGCACGGCGGTGCTGAGGCCGTCGGCGGCCGCCGGCACGTCGAGCGTCGTGGCCTCTCCGGTCCAGCTGCCGAGCTTTTTCAGCGCATGCACGACATTGCCGTGCGGCAAGGTGCGGCCGGTGTTCTCGCCGCGCGCCACGGGCACCTCGACGACGCCCCTGGCATAGCGCACCAGCCAGATGTCGGCCTTGCCGCCCGGCACGCTCCCCGCGCCGATGCTGGCCTTGCCGCCATCGAGCGACAGCGACGGTCCCTTGATGCGGCCGCTCGCTGCAATCAGCCGCTCGATCTCGCCGGGCGCGGCGCCGACCGCGTCGGCATGGCCGTTGACCACCACCTGCGGCGTGAACGGCCCGTCACGGCCGAGCGGCGGCTCGTAGCTCACCTGGCGCTGCGTGAACTCCTGCCGGCCGAAAATGTCCTTCCAGCCGAGATAGTCCCAGTAGGTGACATTGAAGGACAGCGCCAGCACGCCAGGCTGGTCCTTGACCTTGATCAGATTGGCATTGGCCGGCGGGCAGGACGAGCAGCCCTGGCTGGTGAACAGCTCGACAACGGTAAGCGGCTGCGCCGCGGCCGCGCCGAGCGACGCCGCGAGCGCAAGCGCGCCCAGGCTGGACACTGCGAGGAACCTGCTGCGTTTGGCTTGCGACATGGAATTGCTCCGTGGGCGACGGCGCCGAGATGCGCCGCTCATGTCCCCACTTCGCCGCCAATTATCGCTTCGTTACAGCGCTCACCGGTTTGTGATGAAGGTTGGTCGGACTCCAAGAGGCCGGAGATTGGCAAAGGCCGTCGCGACAGCCGATCTCCCCCCTCGTGGGGGAGATGTCCGGCAGGACAGAGGGGGGCGTCGTAGAGCACCTACCTGGACGCGGTTCGACAGCCGTTGTCGCGACGGCAGAGAGTAGGCGGCAGATCGGGAAAGTGGAGGACGAGTTCCGTGGACCCAGGCAAGGCCGGCGGGGCAGCGCCCCCCTCTGGCCTGCCGGCCATCTCCCCCACGAGGGGGGAGATCGGCAGCTTCGCCTCTACTGCGTCAGCACGGTTTGCGAGGGGCGCTGGTTGAAGTCGCATTTGCCCATCACGGTGTAGAAGAAGTCGGCGTTGACGACGGGCGCCGGCACGGCGGAGCCGCCGTCTTCCCAGGCCTGGTAGCCTGTCTGGCCGCACGGCACGGCGGTGAAGATGTCGACGGTCTGGCCCGTGGCGATTTCAGGCATGTCGGTCGGGCTGGTGCCGATATAGAGCCGGTTCGAGGTGTTCGGATCGTTCGACCTCAGCGTGGTCGGCTGGGCTGGTTTGGCCGTCGCGGCGGAAGGCACGTTCATCTCCAGATAGAGCTGGTCCATCTGGCTGACGTCGATGACCGCGCCGGTGCTGTTGGCCGGCGTGGTGGTGCAGACGGTCTGCCGCATGACGCCGTTGCCGTCGGTGCTGGTGATGGCGCCAGAGGGCGTGTTGTCGAAATTGGCGACCGTCGTGGTGTTGCACACCTGCTGCTGCACCTGGGTAAGCGTGGTGCCGCTGACGGTTGAGACGGTGGTGGTGCCATAGCCCTTGGGATCGCCGCCCTTGTTGTAGACATAGCTGATCTGCATCAGCTTCTGCTTCGTGGTCGAGCCAAATCGCGTGCCGTAGAGATACATCGTCTTGTCCCACCAGCCCGACGCCTTCTCGATCTTGAAGGTGGTCTGCACCAGGGCCGCCGCCTTGTTGACCGCCGAGGTGACGCCGACCGGCACGGTGTCGATCCTGGCGATCTGCATGAAGTCGGTCGGCATGGCGAAGCTCGCGGAAGCCTGCGCCGTGGCGGTGCCGTTGGCCGCGATGGTGAAGCTCACCAGCGTGGCGGTGCCTTGCCCGCCATTGGCGGCAAAGGTGTCCCGGAGCATCTGCTGGCGGGCCGCCAGCGCCGTCGTCTTCGGCAGCGTGGTGATGGCCAGCGTCGCCGCGTCGAGCGCCTGCTGCATGTTGGAGCGGGTCTGGACCGCCGATGTATAGTCGACCGAGAAGCCGACCACGGTGACCAGCGGCACCAGGCTGATGAAGAACAGCGGCATCATCGAGCCGCCGCGAGAGCGGGCGAACCTTCCTGCAAGCCCCGGCATTTTTTCTTACCCCAAAAAACGGTTACCTGCGGGGGAACTAACATGCGCCGGCAAACCGGGGTCTAAGAGGATCGTTCAAAGTTTAAGCATCCGGCCGCCCCCGCCCGCTGTTTCGGGCTTTCGCACCCGGTTCACCGCTTTGTGATCGCCAAGGGGGCCCTTGCGCCGCAAGCCTTGCCGCCGCTTGCCGCCCCTGCTAAAGCGCGCGGCATGAGCACGCCCCTCGACCATATCAGGAATTTCTCCATCGTCGCCCATATCGACCATGGCAAATCCACCCTTGCCGACCGCCTGATCCAGCTCACCGGCGGGCTGGAGCTGCGCGACATGAAGGAGCAGGTGCTGGACTCGATGGACATCGAGCGCGAGCGCGGCATCACCATCAAGGCGCAGACGGTGCGGCTGAAATACCGCGCCAACAATGGCGAGGACTATATCCTCAACCTCATCGACACGCCCGGCCATGTCGACTTCGCCTATGAAGTGTCGCGCTCGCTGGCCGCCTGCGAAGGCTCGCTGCTGGTGGTCGACGCCTCTCAGGGCGTCGAGGCGCAGACGCTCGCCAATGTCTACCAGGCCATCGACAACAATCACGAGATCGTCGTGGTGCTGAACAAGGTCGACCTGCCGGCCGCCGAGCCCGAGCGCATCCGCGAGCAGGTCGAGGAGGTGATCGGCATCGACGCTTCCAACGCCGTGCTGATCTCGGCCAAGACCGGCCTTGGCATTCCCGATGTGCTCGAAGCCATCGTCCACCAATTGCCGCCGCCGCGCGAGGGCGACGCGACCGCGCCCTTGAAGGCGATGCTGGTCGACAGCTGGTACGACGCCTATCTCGGCGTCATCGTTTTGGTGCGCATCATCGACGGTGTGCTGAAGAAGGGCCAGACCATCCGCATGATGGGCACCGGCGCCAAATACCAGGTCGAGCGCACCGGCGTGTTCACGCCCGCCCGCATCAATGTCGACGAGCTCGGCCCCGGCGAGTTCGGCTTCTTCACCGGCTCGATCAAGGAAGTGGCCGACACCCGCGTCGGCGACACCATCACCGAGGACAAGCGCCAGACCGCGCACGCCCTGCCCGGCTTCAAGCCGGCGCAGCCGGTGGTGTTCTGCGGCCTGTTCCCGGTCGATGCCGCCGATTTCGAGGACCTGCGCGCCGCGGTCGGCAAGCTGCGCCTCAACGACGCCTCCTTCTCCTATGAAATGGAAACCAGCGCCGCGCTCGGCTTCGGCTATCGCTGCGGCTTCCTTGGCTTGCTGCATCTGGAAATCATCCAGGAGCGGCTGGAGCGCGAGTTCAACCTCGACCTGATCGCCACCGCGCCATCGGTCGTCTACCGGCTGCTGCTCAATGACGGCTCGGTGAAGGAGCTGCACAACCCGGCCGACATGCCCGACGTGGTGAAGATCTCGGCCATCGAGGAGCCGTGGATCCGCGCCACCATCCTCACCCCCGACGACTATCTCGGCGGCATATTGAAACTCTGCCAGGACCGGCGCGGCATCCAGGCCGACCTCTCCTATGTCGGCAAGCGCGCCATGCTGACCTACGACCTGCCGCTCAACGAAGTCGTCTTCGATTTCTACGACCGCCTGAAGTCGATCTCCAAGGGCTATGCCTCGTTCGACTATCACCTCACCGACTATCGCGAGGGCGATCTGGTGAAGATGTCGATCCTGGTCAACGAGGAGCCGGTCGACGCGCTCTCCATGCTGGTCCACCGCACCGCGGCGGAAAAGCGCGGCCGCCAGATGTGCGAGAAGCTGAAGGAACTGATCCCGCACCATCTGTTCAAGATCCCTATCCAGGCTGCCATCGGCGGCAAGGTCATCGCCCGCGAAACCATCTCCGCCCTGCGCAAGGACGTCACCGCGAAGTGCTACGGCGGCGACGTGAGCCGCAAGCGCAAGCTGCTCGACAAGCAGAAAGAGGGCAAGAAGCGGATGCGCCAGTTCGGCAAGGTGGATATCCCGCAGGAGGCGTTTATCCAGGCCTTGAAGATGGGGGATTGAGATAGGTTGCGCCTGCTTAGTCGCCAAGGGGTGGGGTGTATGGCTGCAGGCCAATAGACAACGACCTCTTGCCGCAGGCAGCGGGTTCGACTCCTCGGAGGTCAGGGTTGCGGGACTGCGCACGTATCCCCGTTTCTAATATTGCGCTCAGCAAAGTTTCGTTGTCAGTAACATGCTGTCAACATTGGTGGAGTTTTGCGTTCTCGACTCATTTCCCATATCGATTTGATACTGCATCCGGCTACATTGAACCTAATGTCGGGCTCGGTGTCGAATTAGGACTAGCCCATGCAACACCGTTGGGTGAGGTTTTTGTACGTTTAACGTGTTTGGGAGGGCACAATGGAAATTGACGAGTTTGTTAAGGCGCTTGGGAAGCGGTCGCTATTCCACTTCACAGACACCCGAAATATTCCCTCTATTAAGGAGCATGGGCTGCTTTCGCTCAGAGAACTCCGTAGGCAGGAAGTGGTAGTGAACGCCGCAGGCGGAAATGGCTGGAGCCAGGACTCTGCAACGCGCATTGGACTCGACAACTATGTCAACCTCTGTATGCGTGACAGACATCCGATGGAATGGCTTGCCAAGAAGGACGGTCGGATCCTCGAAACTAAATTTTTGAACATCAAACCGGAAGTGCTAGAAATTGAAGGGGTCCGCTTCACGGCGGGCGTATCAAACAAAGCAGGCATGAAAATCCTGACATGGCAGGAAGCCAGCGATCAACTTGACTGGGAGGTTCTATATGAGTGGACCGACTGGAAAGACCTTGAAGTCAGGGCAAGGCTGAACCAAGCGTCAAAGTACGAAGTGCTAATCCCCGGCCAAGTTCCCATCTCCATGATGAAGAACCTGTAATGGCCACCAGACCTATATTCCTCCCGACCAACTCAGGTGATCAGCTATTTGATACCCAAACTTTCAGTTTTTCGTGGAATCCCGGATTCGCGGAAAGCCAGAAACGGAAAAACATTCATGAACTACACCGGGCAGCCGGAAATGCCGGATTAGGTAAAGTGCTTGAAATTTCTACCAAGTCGGAGGACGAAATTGGACGCCGTCTAAGCGCATTTAATCTCAAGTATAGGCTCGAAGAAAAAACGATACCATTGGAGTGCATATACCAAGGTAGCAAGGTTTTTGCCGATGCCGGACCGTTTGATGACTTATTTAATTTAACTGCTCGGGAGTGTAAGGCTGATCCAAGGCTAAGGTCATCGGGGGAGATCGTTTATTTTCTGCTAGAGGGCGATAGATACGACAGTAAGCCTGCCAACGCCTTTTATGACTGGATATACATCAGATGTCTAAATCAACACGAAGACTTTCTTCGCAGAAGGTTGTCCGAGTATGAAGGCTTTTCTGATATCGAATTCAACCCTGAGCGCTCTATAAACTGTCAGGCTAGGGCGCTAGCAGTTCTAATATCTTTGTCCGCACGCGGAAAACTCCAACTGGCCGCAGGTAATTTCCAATACTTTAGAGAAGTTATGGCAAAGACGTTTTCGTCTCTTTAGATCGATGTTTCTCTATGCTCCTCGTCATATCGTTTGAGCGCGTCGGATAACGAATCGTTGTCGGAGTGCAGATAGCGTGAATATTTTTCGAGTAATTCTTGAATGAGGTCGATCTTCGTTTTCTTCTCTCGAGTGGACCTTGCGCGCGCAGCGTATTTTCTCAAGAGACGAACGGGAACCTTGTGAAGAAGCATCCTAAGTCTCTTGTCGGTCACTGTGTCGTCAAGGTCCTTACCTCGGAATGATAGAGGGACGCCACCGAGCGCAGGGAACATGTCAGCCTGGTCCGAATTGAACGACGAGGATTGCCGACTCTCGACATCGTTCAGGATTCTACGAAGCGCTATGTCTTCGAGTTTCTTCGACTCCTGCGCTATCAGGTCGGGCCGCTTCCTTCGCAATTCGACAATAACGTCGTCGCTGGAATAATAAGGCGATTTATTTCCGAGTTCGAAAGCGATTGCACGAAGTTGGTCTCGAACTTTCATGGGAGAGTCCTCTAAGATTCAATTCCCGATAGCTTCACTCCACCGGCGGAGCTCTTCATATTCTCGATCTGCGCCCCAACACGATGCAGCTATCCAGGCTAGACGCCGCCGGATTTCTCTCGGGACCTGGCCAGTAGACTTGTACAATATATCGTGCTGCGGCTCGGCGTATGCGTGCATCAAAATCGTACGCAATTGCACTTCAAATGTAGGAGGGCAGAACTCGTCGCCTGCCTCTGGCTTCAAATGCGGTGGTATCACAAGGATCAGGTGCTCACTTTCGTATCCGAATTGATCATCGAACTCCGGCTTCTTTTCGCTGCGCTCAACTCGCTCGAAATGTTCCAAAAGGGCAGACCTGACAAGAGGAATGTCCGACGTAAAGAAAACTATAATTCGAACCGCAACGAGATCCTCGAAGTCAGAAAGAGGGAATGACTGAGGCGCATACTTCTCGTTGTACTTTTTATACGCACTTTCCGGTGCCTTCACTCTGCACGTATATCGGTCAATGTGTTCTAGTTTTGTTAGAATTTCTTCAAAATAAGCGTCGAGTCGCCTCTTCAGGTTAACGAGTCCAGAGATGACTTGGTCATAATTTTTGCGGAACTCAACGTACTCCATTTGGTGACCTTACTCGCTGGCTCACCACACGGCCTTCGCAGATGAGGCGTTCCCCGTCATCCGCTGTCCCACTTATTCTCACGCTCTCACCGATCTCGGAAAATGGGCTAGAGACAACCACCCCAGACTCCAGCTTGTAAACCGTAAAGTTCAAGTTCGCTGAATACGTATCTTGGTCGATATCGAACGGCGTATTATAAGTGGCAGCGTTTGGGAACTTCTTTTCGAACTTACTCGCCAGTGAGCCACTGAAGAAATTCTCAGAGATTTCTCGGGGGCTCCATCTCTGCTTTGGGCCGCTTCGAATACTCATGGCTGCATTCTGAAGCTGCTGCTGATCTGTTAGGTCGACAGCCTCCTTGGCGCACTGGACTAGTGCCCTAGCTATCATCTGAGTGCCCGCTTTCGGCTTGATCGCGGGCATCGACAGCAGGAAGTCAGACAGCCAGAAATCAGCTATGGCTTTTGGGCCACCGCCCGATTGAAGATCGAGTATTTTCCCGCCGAGAAATTCGGTTTTGGCTTGACCTCCTGCAAAGAAGGCGGCTTTGCGCAGTCTCGACGTCTGGCTAAAGATATCGGTCAGGACCTGAAGCGTCGAAGCCGTCTTTTGATTGATAAGACGTAGCGCCTCATCCCGAGGAAAAGTCCAAAGCGAAACCTGAGAACTGGAGCCGTCCCTCCGGGAAGCAATAATCAAAAGAGCAGGATGGGACCGATTATCCATCGCCACACACAATCTCTGGGCTATTTCCTCAGCAGCTTTGTCGGCAGCTGTATCATCACCAAAGCCATGTTCTCTGATAAGGGCGCGCATATCATTTTGTCTACTGTCATCTGTTTCAAAAACAGATTCTAGGCAGCTACCAAATTTTGCCTTCTCAATGTTTTTGGCGATTAGTGATTCGAGTTGACTGTCAGGAGATATCCTGCCTCCTTGGACATTTGGGACTTGATTCCAACCAGATGCGGAAACCGCAAAAGCGTGACAGTGAACTAGATTCATGTGAGTCGCCCCAAGTTTTCTGTACATTAATATATTTTCGTGAATCCCTACAATGGGGCTCATGTGCTGAGCTCAACATGGTTTCGGTATTTCGTGTTGGCATCGCGATGTACCTTCATTTGGCTCAATCACGGTGATTACTCGCCAAGGGGCTTTTTTCGCCAAGCGGTTGCCCCGAATCGGTTGGCGCTTGTAATTGAAGAAGCCTAACGGCTTGACGCCTCTTCACAGTGCGATTCCCTTTTTTGACTCTTAGGCACATCCGTCGGTTTCCGCTTCACTCCGCTCCCATGCCCGCCCATCGAAATCTTCAACAGCACCTCGGGAGACCTTTTCCGGCGCTAGGCCCCCTTCATAGGTACTGCGATCTTCGGCTTCTTCATGCTGAAGGAGCCAGCCATCGGCGCGACGGGCGGCAAGGTGTTGCTGCTGGTATTGGTGGCGCTTGGCTGTGTCAGCTTCGGCCTGTTCACGGCGCCCGGGCGTTCGACAGCGACGTTCAGGTGGTGCTGGGCTCACGCGGCTTTCGCGACCGGCGCGCTAGACGAGCGGACGGCGCTTAGATTCCGCGATAGAAAATAACGCCCAGCGATGGTTTGTACGAATGCGTACAGACCGCCAAGCTTGGTGATCGTGCCACAATGCGGGACTAGAAAAAGCGCGCGGCGGACCTTAATCAGTTCGCCAGTGGCTGGCGCGCTGCTCAGGCAATGGTCTCACCGGCATCGCGCCGGTCATTTCAGCAAGCGCAGACCGAAGGCGCTTCGCATTGCCGGGCGGCGGGGCGAAGATCTGACCTCTTTTAGAGGTCCGTATCTACCACCATTGGTCTCCGGGAGATCGCTCATTCAGTGATATAAGCGGAAGGTATTGAACCATGCGCAGGGAGGATAAACATGCTTCGCGCAAGCACCTTCAGCTTTTGCCTTCTTACCTGGCTTTGCACTGGGCCAGCTCAGGCTACGGACTATGTCGTTCACTGGAACCCAGTTATGGCCCCACAAGGCCCCCTAGATCTCATCTCTGACTGCTTAGGCGACGATATTTGTAATGCCGCCCTTTCAACATTGATGGTTTCAGTTGGCATGCCTCCGCTCCCTCCTGGATCCACCTACGTTGTTAACGCGCTCGATTACGAAAACGACGGAAGCGAAGTATTTCGTGGTCACTGGTCACCGCAGGCGGGAGAGACGATCTGTTCTGCCAAAGTCAAAGTCATTAGCGGAAACGGCCCCGCTGAAATGGCTGTGGCCATCCGCATAGACGGACCGTTGAGTTTCTATGCCTACGTGAAGCGTGAGCCCTTTACAAAGTTTGCAGGGCGAAACTGGGTGGATACTCTCGTCTATGTCAACACCGTCCCGCAGGCCGCTTTCAATCCTTCGCAATGTCAACCGGATGGTGATTTCTATCGTGAAAAGTATTAATGCCCGATTAGACGCAAATTTATAAACGAGAGGTGGATGAAGACCGGCTGGTCATGTCTGGTGTCACTGCTTGTGCTGGCCGGGTGTAGCGACGATCGAGGGGCAGCTTTGGCGCAATGTCGTATCGATCAGATCAAGCTATACGGTCCTGATGATCCTAACGAAGGTCATATGGCTCCGCAAACATTCGACTTCTCTTTGCCTCCGTGTCAGTCGAATCCGCAACAAGACGAGCGTTGGCGCTGCCCCTCATCTGGCTGCCGCCATCTTCTCCCCGTAAACGGGGCGAAGGACGCTGTTGTCGCCGCTTTCGCCAATCGCCAGCGTTGCAGGGATGAAGCCGGCGTTGCGGCCAGCTTTCCTTCTCCCCTTGTGGGGCCCGAAGGGCGGGCGAGGCCCGTGACTCGCCCAGGGCGGTGGATCGGCGCGCCAGCGCCGAGACGGTTGAGGGGTGTTCCAGCGGAGTGAGGCGTTGGGGTTTTCTGGTTTGGTTAGCTGTTGACGTGGCGCCAAGCTGGAGCACCCCTCATCCGACCTCGCTTCGCGAGGCCACCGCCCTGGGGCGAGCCACAGGTCTCGCCCCGTCCTTCGGACCCCACAAGGGGAGAAGGAAGAACCAGCGTTGGCGCCGCCTTGCCTGACGGTGAGCGGCTAGCGCTGGAGATGCTGATGGGGCGGCAGGATGGCGCTGGTTCCTCGCCCCACGCAGTGGGGAGAGGTGGCCCGGCGAAGCCGGGACGGAGAGGGGTTTGCGCGGCGCTGGGAGGTTGTTTCAGGGGTTCCTGAGAGGATAGCAGCTTGCCTGCCTATGCCTGATAGGATTTTGGCTTCGCGGAGGGCGTCCCCCTCTCCGTCCCGGCTTCGCCGGGCCACCCTGCCGGGGCGAGCCACGGGTCTCGCCCGTCCTTCGGACCCCCGCTTTCGCGGGGCGAGGAAATCAGGTCGGCGCTGGCCTCACCCTTCCAGCCACACCTTCTCGAAATGCTGCTCCAGCGCCTGGTGCTGTTCGCACCCTTCCACCCCCTTGCGATACGTCCGGTAGACCGAGCGCCAGTAGGGTTGGATGATGATGCCTGAATCGCGCAAATTCTTCTCGATGCCGGCCATGATCTCCTTGCGCTGGGCGGCGTCGGGGGTGGCGAGCGCCTTGTCGAGCAGTTCGTCGAACTCCTTCGAGGCGTAGGCGCTTTCGTTCCAGGCGGCGCCGGATTTGTACGCCAGCGCCAGCACCTGGACGCCGAGCGGGCGGCCGAGCCATTCGGTGCAGGAGAAGGGATATTTGCTCCAGTCGTTCCAGAAGGTGGCGGCGGGCAGCACGGTGCGCTTGATCTTGAGGCCGGCCTCGCGCATCTGCGCCGCTATGGCGTCGCCGGTGCTCTTCTGCCATTCGACGTCGACCGAGATGAGGTCGTATTCATGGTCCGCCTTGCCGGACTCGGCCAGCAGCTTCTTCGAGGCGTCCACGTCGCGCTTGGCCGGGCCGATATCGGCATATTCTGGGTGCATGGGGCCGACATGGTGGTTGTCGGCGGGCTTGCCGCGGCCGCCGAGGCCGAGCGCCAGCACGGCCGAGTTGTCGACGGCGAGCTGGGCGGCGCGGCGCACCTTGACGTCGTCATAGGGCGCGTTGGCGACGTTGAAGCGGGCGACGATGGTGGAGCCGGTGGCGATCTCGGAATTCTTCAGGCCCATCTGCTCGGTCTGCGAGACGGCATCGGAGGCGGTCTCGTGGTCGGTGTCGATCTCGCCGGATTCGAACGCCGACAGCATGGCGTTGGGGTCGGAGCCGTAATCGATCCACTGGATCCCATCCAGGTGGAATTCGCCCTTCCACCACGGCTTGTCCTTGCGCTTCACCTCGGCTCCCGTCTCGGCATCCCACTTCACCAGCTCGCAAGGGCCGGTGGTGATCGAAAGTGCCTTCAGCGGATCGCCGTCGCCCTCATAGGAGCGGTGCATGATCAAAGCGGGATAGTCGGCCATGCCGGCGATCAGCGAAATGTCCGGCTTGGGCAGGTTGAGCTTGATGGTGTGGTCGTCGACCTTCTCGATGCCGCCATCGACCACCTTCTTGGTGTCGGCATTGACCAGCGCGCCCATGCGCGCGGCGACCGAATTGCCGGCCACGCCGGCCTCGCACCAGCGGGTGAGGTTGTGGACGACATCGTCGGCGTTGAAGGCATCGCCGTTCGACCAGGTGATACCCTTGCGCACATGAAGCGTGAGCGTCTTGGCGTCGTCGCTCATCTCCCATTTTTCGAGCAGCCAGGGCTCGAAGGAGAAATCGGTGTTCCAGCGTACGAGATATTCGTTGCAATGGCGCGCGACATTGGACATTTCAACGCCGTCGAAGGTGCGCGGGTCCTTGAAACCCTTGACATTCATGGCGACGCGCAGCACGCCGCCCTTCTTGGGCTCCGCCGCGCGGGCGGGCGTGGGCGCCAGCCCGCCCAGGGCAAAAGCGCCGGCGGCGCTGACGCCGAGCCCGGCCATGAGCGCCAGATATTCGCGCCGGTTGATGGCGCCGCTCCTGAAATCCTCGGCGACGGGTTTGGCTTTCGGGTGCAGTTTCCTGCCGGTCAGCATGAATTTCATCGTCGTTCCCTCTCATTGGGCGCCCGGCCGACCGCCTGCGCGGGGGCGGATGCGGCTCGCCGGACGCCATTGCCTGAGGGATGATAGGGCGAGCTTACGCAGCGGAGTGTTCTGGAATCCGCAGGACTTGTGCGCTGCTCCGCAGGAGGTTCGCATGAAGGGGGCGCGCGAAGGCCTTCACCTTCGTCATCCACGGGCCTGCGCGGCGTCGCTGCGCTCCTTGCTTCGCCCGTGGATGACGAGGTCACCCCCAGATCATCAGCGCGGCGAGCCCGACGATGCCGACCACCAGCCGCCACCAGCCGAACAGCGCATAGCCCTTGCGCGAGACGTAATCGAGCAGCAGGCGCACCACGAGCAGCGCGGTGACGAAGGCGGCGACGAAGCCGACGGCGATGATCGGCAGGTCGGCCGACGTCAGCACGTTGCGGTTCTTGAACAGGTCGAAGGCGAAGGCGCCGACCATGGTGGGGATGGCGAGGAAGAAGGAAAATTCCGCCGCCGCCCGCTTGTCGACGCCAAGCAGCAGCGCGCCGACGATGGTCGAGCCCGAGCGCGAGGTGCCGGGGATCAGCGACAGGCACTGGAACAGCCCGATCTGCAGGTAAAGCCGGGTCGGGAAGCGTTCGACGTCGCGGTACATCGGCTTGAGCTTCATGCGGTCGACGGCGAGCAGCACCACGCCGCCGATGATCAGCATGATGCAGATCAGCCGCGGCGATTCGAACAGGATGGTCTTGATGAAATCATGCGCCAGCGCACCGATGATGGCCGCCGGCAGGAAGGCGATGAGGATGCCGATGACGAAATGCCGCGTCAGCCGGTCATGCGGCAGGTCGAGCAGCATCTGCCACAAGCGCCGGAAATAGACGCTCAGAATGGCCAGGATGGCGCCGAGCTGGATCAGGATCTCGAAGGCCTTGCCGGTCGAGTGGAAGCCGAGAAAATGGCCGGCGAGCAGGATATGGCCGGTCGAGGACACCGGAATGAACTCGGTCAATCCCTCCAAGAGACCGAGCAGCAGGGCTTCGACGATTGTCTGGCTTTCCATTGGCTACCTCGGCATTCGCTGGATGGGCTGACAGGGCTTGCTTGTCATGGCGCCGAACTCCCCCTATAGGTCGCAACACCCTGACGGCCCGCTTACCGGGCGGCCAAGACTTACCGGTGCGCCCGGCGATTCGCCAGTGTGGCAATCCGGAATTCGCCACACCCGGGAGGAGCGCGATGCGCGAATTCCGGATTCTGAGCCACACTGCCAACTTTAGTTCTGGTGTGGTTTGGATTTGAAGTTCCTGAACGCGGATGCCGTTGAGGGGACAGGAACTTCAAATCCAAACCACCAGTGCGCTTTATCATCGCGGAACCATGCTGACGCTTTTCCATCATCCCATGTTCGCCTCCTGCCGGTTCGTGCGCCTCGCTTTCGGCGAGTATGGCGAGGAGCTGGCGCTGATCGAGGAGAAGCCGTGGACGCGGCGCAAGGAGTTCTTGGCGCTGAACCCGGCCGGCACGCTGCCGATCCTTTTGGCCGAGGGCGACGTGCCGATCGTCGGCGCCACGGTCATCTCGGAATATCTCGACGAGACGCGCGGCGTCCTGAAGCGCGACAAGCGCCTGTTCGCCGAGGACCCGATGCAGCGCGCCGAGATCCGCCGGCTGACCGACTGGTATCTCCACAAGGCCGAGAGCGAGGTCACCCGGCATCTGGTGCGCGAGCGCGTGCTGAAGCCGGTCATGCCGGAAACCGCCGGCGGCGGCTCGCCCGATTCGGCCGCCATCCGCGCGGCGCGGGCCAACATCCGCCAGCACATGAAATATACCAACTGGCTGGCCGGCACCCGCCACTGGCTGGCCGGCTCGAGGGTCACCTATGCCGACCTTGCCGCCGCCGCCACCCTTTCGGTGCTCGACTATCTCGGCGAGATCGACTGGCGCGAGCACACTGCCGCGCGCGAATGGTACACGCGGGTCAAGTCGCGGCCTTCGTTCCGGCCGCTCTTGACCGACCGGGTGCGCGGCCTGTCGCCGGTGTCGCATTATGCGGACCTCGACTTCTGACGCCGCAAAACTGCGCGCGCTGATCGACGCGCAGGCGCGACGCGCCGGTTTCGAGGCGGTCGCCGTCACCACCCCCGATGCGATCCCGCTGGCGCCGGCCCGGCTCGCTGCCTTCGTCGCGGACGGGTTCCACGGCTCCATGGGCTGGATCGCCGAGACGCTGCAACGCCGCAGCGAGCCGTCAAGCCTGTGGCCGCAGGTGCGTTCGATCGTCGTGCTGGCGATGAATTACGGGCCGGACCACGATCCGCGCGACCTGTTGGCCAGGCGCGACCGGGGCGCGATCTCGGTCTACGCGCAAAACCGCGACTATCATGACGTGATGAAGGGCCGGCTGAAGGAAATCGCCGGCAAGATCGTGGCGCGGGCGGGAGGCGACGTCAAAGTCTTCGTCGACACCGCACCCGTCATGGAAAAGCCGCTGGCCGAGGCCGCCGGGCTCGGCTGGCAAGGCAAGCACACCAATCTGGTCAGCCGGCAGCACGGTTCCTGGCTGTTCCTCGGCACCATTTTCACAACCGCCGAACTGGTCCCCGACATGCCGGAGGAGGACCATTGCGGCTCCTGCCGCGCCTGCCTCGACGCCTGCCCGACCGATGCCTTCCCGGCGCCCTACCGGCTCGATGCGCGGCGCTGCATCTCCTATCTCACCATCGAGAACAAGGAGCCGATCCCGCATGAATTCCGCGAGGCGATCGGCAACCGCATCTATGGCTGCGACGACTGTCTCGCCGCCTGCCCATGGAACAAGTTCGCCAAGGTGGCGTCCGAGGCCAAGCTCGCCGCGCGCGACGATCTACGCGAGCCGGCGCTGGCCGATCTTCTGCGGCTGGACGACGCGGCCTTTCGCGCGTTCTTTTCCGGTTCGCCGATCAAGCGCATCGGCCGCGACCGCTTTGTCCGCAACGTGCTGATCGCCGCCGGCAATTCCCGCGATGCCGCGCTTGCCGGCGCCGTGCGCGCCTTGCTAGCCGACGCCTCGCCGCTGGTGCGGGGCGCGGCAATATGGGCGCTGGCGCGGCTGGTGCCCGAGGCCGAATATGCCGAACGCGCCGCGACCGGCCTGGAAACCGAGAGCGACGCGGCCGTGCGCGAGGAATGGGCGCGGCCGATTCCAGCCAGGGCGCCTGCATGAGTGAAAAGCGGATATTCATCTTCGGCGCCGGTTATTCGGGCAAGGGTTTTGCGCGCGCCAACCGGGAGTCCGCCACGACGGTCCGCGGCACGACGCGCTCCGCGGAGAAATTCGAGGCGCTCCGCCAGGCCGGCATCGCGCCGCTGCTGTTCGATGGCGCGCTGACCGGCGAAATCGGCGCCGCGCTGGCGACAACAACCCATCTGGTGATCTCGATCGCGCCCGAGGAGGCCGGCGATCCCGTGCTGAATGCCGCCCGCGAGGCGATCGTGCGGATGCCCGCGCTCGAATGGATCGGCTATCTCTCCACCGTCGGTGTCTATGGCGACCATGGCGGCGCCTGGGTCGACGAGACGGCGCAATGCCGGCCGGTGTCGAAACGCTCGGCGATGCGGTTGGCGGCCGAGCAGGACTGGCTGCGGCTTGGCCGCGAGATCGGCCGGCCGGTGGCGGTGCTGCGGCTCTCCGGCATCTACGGCCCCGGCCGCAACGCCCTGGTCAACCTGGAAAACGGCACCGCGCGGCGGCTGGTCAAGCCCGGCCAGGTGTTCAACCGCATCCATTGCGACGACATAGCCGGCGCGCTGTGGCATCTCATCGGGGATAATACAGGCGGCATCTTCAACGTCACCGACGATGAGCCCGCGCCGCCGCAGGACGTCGTGGGCTACGCCGCCGCGCTGATGGGCATCACACCGCCGCCCGAAATTCCCTTCGAGGCCGCCCAACTTTCGCCCATGGCGCGGTCCTTCTATGGCGAGAACAAGCGCGTCGCCAACGCGGCGCTCAAGGCGGCGGGCTACCGGTTCCGCTTCCCGGATTACCGCGCCGCCTTCGACCATATGTGGGCAAGCGGCGACTGGCGCGACGGCGCGCCGCGCAGCCCGATGAAGCGCTGACGCATGCCGGGAAGCACGTGACACGGTTTCGGGCCGGAATGCGTCGGAAAAGAAAACAGGGCGGTTGACCGGTTTGTGAAAAACGGAACCGCTCCGGCGATCGAAGCAACGTCCATTGCGTGCTATGATTCGGGCTTGGGTTTGCGGCGGGGGTTCATGGAGACAGCGATGCGGCTCGGCAAGCGTTCACAGCTGGCGGCGGCTTTTGGCCTGCTCGCCCTCACAAGTCTCGCCGTGCGGCCGGCAATGGCCGAGGAACGGGCAAAGGACCTGTTCGGCGCGATGAAACTGCCGGCTGCGACCGCCCCGCAATCCTTCGGCTTCTACTCCAAGGGCTGCTTTGCCGGCGGCGTCGCCATCCCCATGGACGGCCCGACCTGGCAGGTGATGCGGCCGTCGCGCAATCGCCGCTGGGGCCATCCGGCGATGATCGCGCTGGTCGAGAAACTGTCGCGCGATGCCGTCGCCGACGGCTGGCCGGGCCTTTTGATCGGCGACATCGCGCAGCCGCGCGGCGGCCCGATGCTGACCGGCCATGCCTCGCACCAGATCGGGCTCGATGCCGACATCTGGCTGACGCCGATGCCCGGCCGGCCGTTGTCGATGGCGCGGCGCGAGACGATGAGCGCGACCTTGATGGTCGACGAAAAGACGCATCTGGTGAAGGACGCGCGGTGGACGTCGGCGCATACGCGGCTTTTGAAGCGCGCGGCGAGCTATCCCGAGGTCGAGCGCATCCTGGTCAATCCCGGCATCAAGAAGAAGCTCTGCGACACCGTCAGGGGCGACCGCTCCTGGCTGCGCAAGATCAGGCCGTTCTGGGGCCACGACTATCATTTCCACATGCGCATCGGCTGCCAGCCGGGCTCGCCCAACTGCAAGGCGCAGGAAGCGACCCCGGCCGACGACGGCTGCGGCAAGCCGCTGGCCTGGTGGTTCACGCAGGAACCGTGGCGGCCCAACAAGAACCCGGATGCGCCCAAGGCGCGCGACCTGATGACCATGGCGAACCTGCCGAGAGAATGCCGCGCCGTGCTCGACGCGCCCGGGCCGGCTTCGGTCGAGGCCGCCACCTATCACGGCGGCGCACCGGTCGCGGTCGCCGCGCCCGAACCCGAAGCGCCGTCGCTGCCCGCGACCGCGGCCAGCGGCACGGCCGGCCTGCCGGGCATGGTGAACGCCTTCACCGCGACGCCCGAGATCGGCGTACCGGTGCCGCGGCCACGGCCGGGAAACTGACCGCGTCAGTTGACGCCCCGGCGCTTCGCCGCCGTTCATTCGTTACCCCGCGAGCAGGAGGGCCGGCATTGCAAACGCAGGATATAGGCCTTCGCCGCGTCGTCCGGTGGGTGGCCCTTCTGAACCTGGGATACTTCATCGTCGAGTTCGCCGTGGCATCTGCGATCGGCTCCGTGTCGCTGTTCGCGGACAGTGTTGATTTCCTGGAAGATGCCTCGGTCAATTTGCTTATTCTCGTTGCCCTTGGCTGGGGCGCACGCAGCCGCGCAAGGGTCGGCATGGCTCTGGCGGCGATTCTTCTGGTGCCCGCTTTGGCAACGCTCTGGACGGCTTGGGTGAAGTTCAACCTGCCGGTCGCGCCGTCGCCGCTGCCGCTGTCGCTTGCGGGCGCCGGGGCTTTGGCCGTGAACCTGTCTTGCGCGTTCATGCTGGCGCGCTTCCGCCATCACGGCGGCAGCCTGACAAAGGCCGCGTTCCTCTCCGCGCGGAACGACGCCTTTGCCAACGTCGCCATAATCGCCGCGGGCCTTCTCACCGCCGTGATCTGGCATTCCGCGTGGCCCGACCTGATTGTCGGCCTGGGAATTGCCGCCATGAACGCCGATGCGGCCCGCGAGGTCTGGTCCGCTGCCCGCGAGGAGCACAAGGCGGCAGCCTAGTCGCGGCCGTTCGGCTTCATAAATCGGTCGTGCGCACCATCGGTTTCGAAAACCGTTTCCCTTTTCAAACTCATGCGCTAGTCAACGGGAGAACGGCAATGGGCCGTCGGGCGCCGGGGACGGACGACAAAGCATGCCAAACACAGGCGACGACGACACGGCGCTGCGGTTCCCGATCCTGATCGGCGACATCGGCGGCACCAATGCGCGCTTCTCGGTCGTGCTCGACGCCAATTCGGAAGCCGGCGAGCCGGCGATCGTCCAGACCGCCAGCTACAACACAATCGACGAGGCGATCCAAGCGGCGGTGCTCGACCGCTCCTCGGTCCGCCCCAATTCGGCGGTGCTGGCGGTGGCCGGCCCGGTCGACGGCGACGAGATCGAGCTCACCAATTGCCCGTGGATCGTCAAGCCCCGGCAGATGTTCGCCAGCCTCGGCCTCAGCGACATCGTCGTGCTCAACGATTTCGAGGCGCAGGCGCTGGCCGTCGTGGCGCTCGGCGAAGAGCACATGGAAAAGATCGGCGGCGGCGCGCCGGAGCCCAATGCCGGCCGCGTGGTGCTCGGTCCCGGAACCGGGCTCGGCGTCGCCGGGCTGGTGCACGCGCTGCGCCACTGGATCCCGGTGCCCGGCGAGGGCGGCCATATGGACATCGGCCCGCGTTCTAGCAGGGATTTCGAGGTTTTCCCGCATATCGAGAAGATCGAGGGCCGCATTTCGGGCGAGCAGATCCTGTGCGGACGCGGTCTGGTCAACGTCTACCGGGCGGTGGCCAAGGCGGACGGCAAGCCGTCGCCCTTCACCACGCCGGCCGAGATCACCGCAGCGGCACTTGCCAGGACCGATCCGGTTGCGCAGGAAGCGCTGGAGATATTCGTCACCTGTCTTGGGCGCACCGCCGGCGATCTCGCCTTGGTGTTCATGAGCCGCGGCGGCGTCTTTCTCACCGGCGGCATCGCGCAGAAGATCGTGCCGGCGCTGAAACAGGGCAATTTCCGCGCCGCCTTCGAGGACAAGGCGCCGCACAGCGAATTGATGCGCACCATGCCCGTCTATGTCATCACCCATCCGCTGGCGGCACTTCTGGGCCTCGCCGCCTACGCCAGGAACCCTTCGCTGTTCGGTGTGCAGACCGCCGGCCGCCGCTGGCAGGCCTAGGCTGGGCCGCATGACGGACCAGGCGTCCGTCCGGTCCCCGCGACGAAGTTAATCAGCCGCAGGCATAGGCAAGCCGGCCGCTTGGCGCTAAGAGGGGCGCCAGAAGGGATGCTGTGTGCAGCCCGGTCTTGCCAAGCGGAAACCACGAAGCGCTCCCGATTTGACACTCCAAGCTCCACATAAGCAGAAAGCCACTCCCGGCGAGGTCTGGGCGGTGCTGCGCCGTATCATCGCCGAGAACGGCCGCGACTACCTTTGGTCCTACATCTTTGCCGGCGCCTGCCTGCTGGCGGTATCCGCCACGACCGCTTTCACCGCCTGGATCATGAGCCCGGTCGTCAACCAGATCTTTTACGAGCGGCGCGGCGATCTGATCGTGTGGATTTGCGCCGGCGTCATGGGCGCCTTTCTCGTGCGCGGTTTCGCCGGCTACGGCCAGGCGGTGACGCTGGCGACCGTCGGCAACAATCTGGTTGCGCGCTACCAGCGCCGCATCTTCGATCACCTGATGAAGCTCGGCGTCGGTTTCTTCAACGACACGAGATCGGGCCGGCTGGCGGCGCAGGTCAACGAGAACGTCAACGGCATTCGCGACCTGCTGTCGATGACGCTGACGTCGATCGCGCGCGACGGGGTGACGCTGTTCGGGCTGCTCGGCGTCATGATCTACCAGGATCCGGTCCTGTCGCTCAGCTCGCTGGTGATCGGGCCGCCGCTCATCTACACCGTTGTCTATCTGATGCGCCGGGTGCGCCGCATCACCCGCGAATCGGTGCAGATCAACTCGCGACTGATCGGCGCCATGCAGGAAGCCACGCAAGGCATCGCCATCGTCAAGGCCTTCACCATGGAGGACGAGCTGTCGCGGCGCATCGGCCAGCTCGCCAACAGCGCCGAGCACCGCGGCAACAAGATCGCCCGGGTTTCGGAACGGCTGTCGCCGATTTCCGACATGCTGGCCGGTCTCGCCGTCACCGGCGTCATCGCCTACTCCGGCTATCGTGCGCTCGTCCTCGGCCAGCCGCCGGGCGCCGTCTTCTCCTTCATCACCGCGCTGATGCTGGCCTACGACCCGGCAAGGCGGCTGGCGCGCATGCAGGTCGGCATGGAGCGCGCGTTGGTCAATGCGCGCATGATCTACGAAATCCTCGATCTCGAGCCGCAGCAGGGCGACGCGCCGGGAGCCGCCGAGGCGAATTTCACCACGGGCGAAGTGCGCTTCAACAATGTGAGCTTCCGCTATGTCGAGGAGGCACCGGTCCTGCAGGACCTCAGCTTCGTCGCCGCCGCCGGCAAGATGACCGCCATCGTCGGCGCCTCCGGCGCCGGCAAGACGACGCTGGTGGCCCTGCTCCAGCGTTTCTACGACGTCGAGGCGGGTACGATCGAGATCGACGGCCAGGACATTTCGAAAATCACCAAGCAGTCGCTGCGCAGCTCCATCGCCTATGTTTCGCAGCAGCCCTATCTGTTCGAAGGCACCATCCGCGACAACATCCGCTATGGCCGGCTCTCCGCCACCGACGCCGAGATCGAGCAGGCCGCGCGACTGGCCCAGGCCGACGGCTTCATCCGCCAGCAGCCGCTCGGCTACGACACGCCCGTCGGCGAAAACGGCGCGTCGCTGTCGGGTGGCCAGCGCCAGCGTGTGTCGATCGCCCGCGCCATCGTCCGCCAGGCGCCGATCCTGCTGCTCGACGAGGCGACCTCGGCGCTCGACAATGAGGCGGAAGCCAAGGTCCAGGAAGCGCTGACCCACGTCATGGAGGGGCGCACCACCATCGTCATCGCCCACCGGCTGTCGACGGTGGTCAATGCCGACCACATCATCGTGCTGGAACAGGGTCATCTGGTCGAACAGGGCACCCATGCCTCGCTGATGGCCGACCCGCACAGCGTCTATTCCCGCTTCCACCGGGTGCAGGGCAGGAAGGGCCTGGGGCTTGTCGATGACGGCGCGCCACCCCAAACTCCGGCGCCAGGGCCGACGCAACCTATCGAGACGCAGGGCATCGCCGGGAGCGCGAGATGAGTGAAACGCCGACAGCCGACAGACCCGCGGGCGATATGGGCCTGGTGGTGGTGGGCGCCGCCGGCCGCATGGGCCAGACGCTGATCCGCGCCATCCACACAATGCCGGGCGCACGCGTCGCCGGCGCGATCGAGCGGCAGGGATCGCCCTATCTCGGCAAGGATGCAGGCGAGCTTGCCGGCATCGGCATCATCAATGTGCCGATATCGGACGATCCGCTGCCGGCCTTCGCCGGGGCGGACGGCGTGCTCGATTTCACCGCCCCGGCTGCGACCGTCGAATTCGCCGGCTATGCCGCGCAGGCGCGCATCGTCCATGTGATCGGCACGACCGGCTGCTCGCCCGACGACGATGCCAGGATCGCCGCCGCGGCGCGCCATGCGACGATCGTCAAGTCGGGCAATATGAGCCTCGGCGTCAATCTCCTGGCGGTGCTGGTCGAACAGGCCGCGCGCGCCCTCGACGCCGGGGATTTCGACATCGAGATCCTCGAAATGCATCACAGGCACAAGGTCGACGCGCCGTCCGGCACCGCTCTGCTGCTGGGCGAAGCCGCCGCCGCGGGGCGTGGCGTGCCGCTTGCCGGCAACGATGTGCGCGTCCGCGACGGCCACACCGGCGTGCGCAAGCCGGGCTCGATCGGCTTCGCAACCCTGCGCGGCGGCTCGGTGGTCGGCGACCACAGCGTCATCCTGGCCGGCACCGGCGAACGCATCACGCTGGCCCACCATGCCGAGGACCGCACCATCTTCGCCCGCGGCGCCGTCAAGGCAGCCCTGTGGGCGCATGGCAGGAAGCCCGGCCTTTACTCGATGCGGGACGTGCTCGGGCTTGCCTGAAACGACCCCGGACCATCTTCATCCCCATGCAATTCCAGACAGAAAACCGCTTCCCACTTCTGCTGGAATTGCTCAGATCCCAGAGGAGCAAAAATGTCGAGAACCCTCGTGCTCGTGCGCCATGGCCAGAGCGAATGGAATTTGAAGAATCTCTTCACCGGCTGGCGTGACGTCGACCTGACCGAACAGGGCCACGCCGAGGCCAAGGCAGCCGGGCAGAAGCTCAAGGCACGCGGCCTGAAGTTCGACATCGCCTTCACCTCGGCGCTGGTCCGGGCGCAAAAAACCTGCCAGCACATTCTTGACGCCGTCGGCCAGAGCGACCTGAAAACCGTCCGCGACCAGGCGCTGAACGAGCGCGACTATGGCGACCTCTCCGGCCTCAACAAGGACGACGCGCGCAAGAAATGGGGCGAGGAGCAGGTGCATGTCTGGCGCCGCTCCTACGACGTGCCGCCCCCCGGTGGCGAAAGCCTGAAGGACACCGGCGCCCGCGTCTGGCCTTATTACCTGCACGACCTCCAGCCGCATGTGCTGCGCGGCGGCACGGTCCTGGTCGCCGCCCACGGAAATTCGCTGCGCGCGCTGATCATGGCGCTGGACGGCAAGTCGGGCGAGGAGATCGTCAAGCTGGAGCTCGGCACCGGCGTGCCGGTTATCTACACGCTCAACGCGGATTCGACGGTGGCGTCGAAGGAAGTGCTGGAGGGCTGACCGGCAAGCGTCCCGGTCACCAAATTGTTAAAGTCGGCGCCGCCCCTCATTGTCCTGCCGGACATTTCTCCCCGTATAGTGACGGGGAGAAAGGGCTGGCCGCAACGCTGGTGATTGGCGAAACCGTTGATGAAAGCGCCCCTCTCCCGTCACTATACGGGGAGAGGATGCCGGCAGGCAGGTGAGGGGCGGCGCCAACGCCCGAAACTGAGCCGGCGCGCGGCAGCCCTCGAAAAAAAACCGCGTTGACACGCACCGCTTGCCCGCTTATTGAGCCCGCACCAGCCCAGATGGCGGAATTGGTAGACGCGCACGGTTCAGGTCCGTGTTCCGCAAGGAGTGGAGGTTCGAGTCCTCTTCTGGGCACCAAATTCCCGTCTCTGAACCGTTCGACGGTTCAGAGACTCGCAGAAAAAGCCCGGCTCGTCCGGGCTTTTTGTTGCCTGTGCGACCGATCGCCCGGTCATTCCCGCCAACAGAAAGCCGCAGGGACTTGCCCGACATCAGGCGCATGCCTGCCGGGAAACGTGCGCCGTCGATGACCGTGCCCTTATCGCACGGAGCCTGTCACCGTCCGGTCGACGGCGGGAACGGATTTGCGGTCGTTGCCGGCAAGTGCGGCGATGATCAGCAGGCTGGCGACGACCGGGACGAACAGGACCGCCACGCGGGCTTGCACGTAAAGAATGGCGCGCCATTCATTGCGCTTGTCAGGGCTGTCGCTCATCATACACTCTCTGTCATGCCCCTCCCGGGCGCTGACATAGCGACGAACGGTTAAACAACCCCTTCCGAAATCGTTAATCGGCGGGAATTGCGCGGGTTCAGTTCAATCCGATCCGCTTTGCGCCTTGCCGGAACAATGCCTCCGCGTCCGCCTCGAAACGGAACGTGCCGATGAAATCGTCGGCGCGGTAGTCCGGCAGCGCCTTGCGGAGGGCGGCGGCGAAATTGCGTGCCTCGTCGAGCCGCCCGGCCAGCGCCAGGCAGTGTGCTGCGATCGCCAGGATGATGGCGTGGGCATTGGGCCGCGCCGCCGCCTTCAGCGCCCATTCCGCGGCTTCCTCGAACTGGCCGAGCCGCACATGCGACATGGCGCGCGCGCCCAGCATGCCGAACAGCAGCGGGTCGAAAGGGCTGAGATGGCGCGAATGGTCGGAAGAGCCGATCGCCGACTGCGGATCGCCTGACTGCGAGTGGACGAAGGACAGCGCATAGTGGCCGAGCGCGAAATTGGGGCTGAGCTCCACTGCCCGTTCCAATTCGAAGAGCGATCCGTCCTGTTCGCCGCGCAGCCACAGCGCCCGGCCCATCGCCCAGTGCGCGGCAGGGTTCTGTTCGTCGACCAGGAGACTGTGCCCCGCTGTCTCGTAGGCTAGCGCGCTTTCGTGGTCGCGGTCGCCCCAGCGCTGGAAAGCGCTTTGCCAATGGGTGAAGGACAGGCCGGCATGGGCGCGGGCGAAGGTCGGGTCGAGCGCCGTCGCCACGCCGAAGAAATGCTGCGCCAACTCGTTTTCCGGCTGGGTGAAGCGATACATGTGCCAGAGGCCGCGGTGATAGGCCTCCCAGGCGTTGAGCGAGTTGGGCGCCTTCAGCATGGCGCGGTTGCGCTCGACCGTCTCGATCTCGGCCGAGATAGACGAGACGATCGCGTTGCCGATATCGTCGAGCACGCCGAAGAGGTCGTCGGCCCGGCGCTCGAAGCTCTCGGCCCAGACGATCCTGGCCGTGCGAACCTCGATGAGCTCGACGGCGATGATGACGCGGCCGGCCACGGTGCCCACCGTGCCGGTGGCGACATAGTCCACATTCAGCTGCCGCCCCGCTTCCTGCGGCGCGATGTTTTTCTCGGCGAGCGCGAAGACCGAGCCGCGCGCGATGACGAAGAAATCCCTGAGCTTGGCCAGACGCGTGATGATGTCATGGGTCAGGCCGTCGGCGATCCCGCCGCGCGTGCCGCAAGGGCCGGCAGTCTCGACGAACGGCATCACCGCCAGCGAGGCGTGGCTGGGCTCCACGCCCGCCGGAGCGGGCGACGGCGGCGATGCCGCGATGCCGGCGGGCTGCGCCGCAAGCCGATCTACCGCCGGCCGATCTATCGACGGCCGATCTTCCGCTGGCCGATCTTCCGCTGGCTTGTCGCGCAGCGCCTGCCAGGCCGCGCGCACCGGTCCGAAGTCCAACCCTTCCGATTGGAACAATTGCGCCGTCGCCGTCAGGTGCTGCTCGGCCGCGCCGATGGCGCCGCGCCCGGCCAGATGCGTGAGCAGCGCCAGATGCGCGCGGCCGTCGAACGGCGCCAGCTCCACCCACCGGTCAAGACCGGCTGCTGCCGCCTCCGAACCGGGCGGAGCCGCCGCGACCAGGTGCTCCAGCACGGCGGCGTGAGACGACTGGAAGCGGCGGCGCTGCGCGATCAGCCAACTCTCGAAAAACGGACTGCGGTCGAGCTCCAGACCGTCGAGAAAGTCGCCGGCGAACAGCTCCGACAGCGATCGCAGGCGCTCGGCGTCGAGCGAGGCGATCCCTTGCGCGGCGGCGGCGCTAACCTCCAGCGCGTCGACGAAACAGCCGTCGAGGCGCAATGCGACCGTGTCGTCCTGTGTCTCGACCCGACGGTGCCCCGGCTCGTCGAGGACGGCGCGAAGCTTGCTGAGGCACCAACGCAACTCGCCCCTGGGATCGTTCGGAACATCCCACAAAAGCTCGCACAGCCGAGCGCGTCCCACCGGATGCGGTGCCAACGCCAGATAGGCAAGCAGCGCGCGCAGCTTGCGCGATGCCGGCAATTCGGCCCGCACGCCATCGCGCACGACCGCGAACGGCCCGAGCAGGCGCACGGCAAGAGCGGGCTTGCCGCGATCCAGGCTCGGTCGAGCGGATTCCACGTGCATTTCCACGCTTGCTCCCACGCTTCCTCCCACGTTGGCCGGTCGGCCCTCGTTTATCACCGAACACGGCATGAACGCACCCGGTTGCGAGTTGCGCGCCGGGATGCGGGCAGCCGCATTGCCGGCACGTCGAGCGACCCTAGCGCGGCAAGGTCTCGAAACCTCGCCGCCCAAGCCGCCGGTTTGTAACCGGCCCGTGACCGCAAGGTACCAACACAGACGAGGAGACAGATATGTTGCAGCAAGCAAGAATCAGAACCACGGCCGGCCGCGGCCGCCTGTTCGACAGCATTTTGGACACGGTCGGCGACACGCCGGTCATCCGCATCAACAATCTCGGCCCGGCCCACGCGACGATCTACGTCAAGGCCGAGTTCTTCAACCCGGCTGCCTCGGTGAAGGACCGGCTGGCGCTCAACATCATCGAGGAGGGCGAGCGCAGCGGCGCGTTGAAGCCGGGCCAGACCATCGTCGAGGCCACCAGCGGCAACACCGGCATCGGGCTCGCCATGGTCTGCGCGCAGAAAGCCTATCCGCTGGTCGTCACCATGGCCGACAGCTTTTCCGTCGAGCGCCGCAAGCTGATGCGCATGCTGGGTGCCAAGGTGGTGTTGACGCCGCGCGCCGAAAAGGGGTTCGGCATGTACAAGAAGGCCGTGGAGCTGGCCGAGGCCAATGGCTGGTTCCTGGCGCGACAGTTCGAAACCAGGGCCAACGCCGCCATCCACGAGGCGACGACGGCGCGCGAGATCATCAATGATTTCGCCGGCTCGCGGCTCGATTGCTTCGTCACCGGCTACGGCACTGGCGGCACCGTCGTCGGCGTGGCGCGCGTGCTGCGCCGTGAGCGGCCGGATGTCCGTATCATCCTGTCCGAGCCGGCCAACGCCCAGCTCATCGGCAGCGGCAAGGCGCAGCAGCGCGGTGCCGACGGGGCGCCCGCCGCCAGCCACCCGGCCTTCGAGCCGCATCCGATCCAGGGCTGGACGCCTGATTTCATCCCCAACGTGCTGCAGGAAGCGGTCGATGCCGGCCTCTATGACGAGGTGATGCCGATCGCCGGGCCCGAGGGCATCAAATGGGCCAAGGCGCTGGCGCAGAAGGAAGGCATCTTCACCGGCATTTCCGGCGGCGCCACCTTCGCCGTGGCGCGGCAGGTCGCCGAGGAGGCGCCGGCCGGATCGGTGATCCTGTGCATGCTGCCCGACACCGGAGAACGCTACATAACGACGCCGCTGTTCGATGGCATCGATGCCGAGATGGACGCCGACGAGATGGCGTTGTCGCGATCGACGCCCGGCTGCCAGTTTCCGGCGGCTTGACGGGAGGCTGTCATGGACGTCGCGCAGGAAACCCTTGGCGCTGTGGCCGAGGAGACGCTTGACCCCCTGGACTGGGCCGATGTGCAGGCCCTGTCGCACCGGGTCATTGACGATGCCGTCGACTATCTGCGCGCCGTGCGCGACCGTCCGGTCTGGCGGGAGGTGCCGGCTGACGTGAGGGAGGTCTTCGCCGCACCCCTGCCGCGAACGCCGGCGCGGCTAGCCGCCGTCTATGGCGAGGTCTCCCGCACCGTGATGTCATACCCGATGGGCAACATCCATCCTCGCTTCTGGGCCTGGTACATGGGCTCGAGCAACTTCACCGGCGCGCTCGGCGATTTCCTGGCGGCGATCCAGGGTTCCAACCTCGGCGGCGGCAACCATGCCGCCGGGCTGATGGACTGCCAGGTCGTCAACTGGTGCAAGCAAATGCTGGGGTTTCCCGTCTCGGCCAGCGGCACGCTGGTCAGCGGCGGTTCGATGGCCAACATGATCGGGCTGACGGTGGCGCGCAACGTCAAGGCCGGCATCGACGTGCGCGAGCACGGCGTTGCCGCCATCGAGAAGCCCCTGCGCTATTATGGCTCGGACCAGCTCCATTCCTGTCACCGCAAGGCCATGGAGGCGCTCGGCCTCGGCAACCGGGCCTTGCGGCGAATACCGACCGATGCCGGGCTGCGCATCGACATCGCCGCCTTGCGGGCGGCAATTGCCGAGGACCGCCAGGCGGGCTTCAAACCGGCCTGCGTCATCGGCAATGCGGGCACCGTCAACACCGGAGCGATCGACGACTTGCGGGCGCTTGCCAAGCTGGCGCATGAGGAAGAGCTCTGGTTCCATGTCGATGGCTGCATCGGCGCCCTGGTCGCCATCGCTCCGCAGAACGCCCATCGCGTCGCCGGCATCGAATGGGCCGATTCGATCGCGCTCGATCCGCACAAATGGCTGCACGCGCCGTTCGAGGCCGGCTGCGCCCTGGTCAGGGACGCCCTCGCGCATCGCCGTACCTTCGCCGTGACGCCCGAATATCTGGAATCGACGCCGCGTGGTCTCGCCTCCGGCGAATGGCTGCACGACTATGGTTTGCAGACGTCGCGCGGCTTTCGCGCGCTCAAAGTATGGATGGCGCTGAAGGAGCATGGCATCGACAAATTCGGCCGCCTGATCGACCAGAACATCGCGCAAGCGGCCTATCTCGCCGGACTGATCGAGGACGAGCCGTCGCTGGTGCTGATGGCGCCGACCACGATCAACATCGTCTGCTTCCGGCATCGGCTTGCCGGGGCGTCCGGCGAGGAGCTTAAGCGGTTCAACACGGAGATCATGCTGCGTTTGCAGGAACAAGGCATTGCGGCACTGTCGGACACGACGGTGCAAGGCCAGCATTGCCTGCGCGTGGCGATCACCAACCACCGGACCCGGCGCGACGATCTTCACCTGCTGGTGCGGGAAACGCTGCGGCTGGGACGCCAGATCGCGGCGGAGGCGGCTTCCTAGTTCGCGGCGGCCATGCGAGTCTGCTGGCATGATTCGAAAGGTCCAATCGTGACGCTCTTTCGCACGGCCATACTCGCGGCATTGGTCTTCACCACCTCGGCCGGGGCTGCCGACATGGCTTTCTTCGTCAAGAACCAGCGCGGGCAGGCCGTTGCGGTCGAACTGTTCAGCCGCGACCGCGAAACGGTCTGGCCGGGCGACGACAAGGTGTTCCTGATCGATCCCGGCTCACGCAAATCGGTGCCGATTTCGTGCAATGAGGGCGAACGCATCTGCTACGGCGCGTGGGTCAACGGCAATGACGCCATCTCGGCCGGGGTCGGCCCGGACAACGACCGGCCCTGCGACGATTGCTGTTTCATCTGCGTGCACCATTCGACCGAGACCGTCGACCTGGTGGAGTAGCGCCAATCTCCCCAAAATTAGTCCGGGATTGTCGCGGTCGCCCCCTTTAGCGATCGCTCGCCCCGTGCAATGCCCGCGGGGCGGCCGGGTGGGCCGTTTATTTTTGGGGGATATCATGTTCTACGCCTATGCGCGCCGCTCGCTGGCCGCGCTGTCTCTTGCCATACTGCTGGTGCCGTCGGCCCATGCCGGCGACGTCACCTTCGCCATCAAGAACAGCCATCCCAATGCCATGCGCCTCGAGCTCTACAGCCAGGACCGCGACTATGTGTGGCCGGGCAACGGCAAGGATTTCTACCTCGATGACGGCGAGACCAGGCAATTGCCGGTCTCCTGCGACGAGGGCGAATCGATCTGCTACGGCGCCTGGGTCGACGGCGACGAAGGCACCTATTGGGGCGTCGGCCCCGGCGACAAGGAAAAATGCGACGATTGCTGCTATACCTGCAGCGGCGGCGAGACCGAGGAGATCGAACTGGTTCCCTGACCGGCTTGCCAGCTTGACGCTTTTCCTGCCTGGGGCATAGCCTGCAAGAACAGCACCCAAAGCACGCCGCATCCAGGCGGCGTGCGTCAGGCAACAGGAGCAAGGCGATGGCAGGTCCGGTCGAGGGCGAGAAGATAGACGTCGGCTTTGCCGGCCGGCGCTGCATCCATTCGCGCAATTGCGTGCTGGGCGATCCGCATGTCTTCGTGCCGAACGCGCCGGGAGAGTGGATCCATCCCGACGCGGCCAGCGTCGAGAAGATCGTCGCCATTGCCGAAAGCTGCCCGTCAGGCGCCATTACCTATGTCAGGAAGGATGGCGGGCCGCAGGAAAGGCCGCCGGTGGTCAACACCGTGCGCATCAGGGAAAACGGCCCGCTGGCCGTCCACGCCGAGATTATGCTCGACGGCGAGACGTTACACCGCGCCACGCTCTGCCGCTGCGGCGCGTCGCAGAACAAGCCGTTCTGCGACGGCAGCCACAACAAATCAGGGTTTGCCGCCACCGGCGAGCCGGCGCTGAAGGACACGCCGGCGCTGGACGCGCGCGACGGGCCACTCAAGGTTACGCCGACGAAAGACGGGCCGCTCAAGCTCGAAGGCAATGTCGAAATCGTCACCGGCACCGGCCACACGGTCGACCGCACGCAACGCGCCTTCCTATGCCGCTGCGGCCATTCGGCGAACAAGCCGTATTGCGATGGGTCGCATAAAAAGGTTGGGTTCGTGGGGTAGGTTGACCCTGCCATTGAAGCTGCCAATCTCCCCCCTCGTGGGGGAGATCGAACCCCTCCCGTGGCCCAGCGCTCTCAGCTTTATCGTCCGGCCGCTATAGGTTAAGGGCGAGAAGCATTTTCCTATCTGCTCGGGCCATCATCAGACATGACCAAGACCAAGCCAAAACCTCTTTTCCTCGGCATCGACACCGGCGGCACCTACACCGATGCCGTGCTGTGGTCCGAAACCGAAGGCCCGCAGAGCGGGCCGAACAAGGGAAAGGTGCTGGCCAAGGCCAAGGCTCTGACCACCAGGCACGATCTCGCCGTTGGCATTTCCGGCGCCGTCGACGCGGTTCTGGAAAAAGCGGTCACCGATCCGGCCGCCATCAAGCTTGTCTCCATGTCGACGACGCTTGCCACCAACGCGCTGGTCGAGGGCCAGGGTGGCCGCGTCGCGCTGGTGATGATCGGCTTTTCCGAGGCGGACCTTGCCCGCGATGGGCTGAAGGCGGCATTGGGCACCGATCCGGTCGTGTTCTGCCCCGGAGGCCACGATGTGCACGGCAATACCGCCAAGCTCGATCTGTCCGGCCTCGAGGCGGCGCTGCCCGGACTCGGCGGCTCGGTCTCGGGCTTTGCCGTCTGCGCCTATTTCGCCACCCGCAACCCGGCGCACGAGATCGCCGCCCGCGAGCTGATCCGGGAGAAAACCGGCCTGCCGGTCACCGCGAGCCATGAATTGTCGGCCAAGCTAGGCGGTCCGCGCCGGGCGCTGACGACGCTGCTCAACGCCCGGCTGATCTCGATGATCGACCGGCTGGTGGCGGCGACCGAGGGCTTTCTCGAGGCGCGCGGCATCGCGGCGCCCCTGATGGTGGTGCGCGGCGACGGTGCGCTGGTGTCGGCGGCGTTCGCCCGCCAGCGGCCGATCGAGACCATTCTGTCCGGCCCGGCCGCCAGCCTGGTCGGGGCGCACCACATGACCGGATTGGAAAACGCGGTGGTTTCCGACATCGGCGGCACCACCACCGACGTTGCCGTGCTCGACAAGGGCCGGCCGCGGCTCGATCCGGAAGGCGCCACCGTCGGCGGCTTTCGCACCATGGTCGAAGCGGTCGCCATGCGCACCTTCGGCCTCGGCGGCGATTCCGAAGTGGCGTTGGAAGACGGCGCTCTCAACCCCAGGCTCCTGCTTGGACCGCGCCGGCTGGTGCCGCTGGCGCTGGCCGGCATGGTGCATCGCGAGGCGGTTCTGGCGGAACTCGAGCGCCAGCTGCGCGCGCCGAACACCGGCCGCATGGACGGCCGCTTCGCGGTGCGCACCGGCGTGCCCGACCGTCTTGCCGCCGGGCTGACCGCTCCGGAAGCAAGGCTCTATGAAGCGATCGGCGCAATGCCCTTGCCCCTCGACAGGCTTTTGACCTCGAATGCCCAGAACGCTACCCTGAACCGCCTGGTGTCGCGCGGGCTGGTGCACATTTCAGGTTTCACCCCGTCGGATGCGGCGCATGTGCTTGGCAAGCAGGCGAACTGGGATGCCGCGGCCGCCCGCCTCGGCGCAGAGCTGTTTGCCCGCAAGCGCGACGGCCGCGGCCAGGCGATCGCGGCCTCTCCCGAGGCGATTTCGGAGCGCGTGCTGGCGGCGCTGACGCGCTGGTCGGCCGAATATATCCTTCAAACCGCCTTCGCCGAGGACGGGCTCGACGGTGCGTCCACCGTGGCGCATGCGCTGGTGCAGCGCGCCGTCGACGCGCATCCCGGCATTGCGCGCCTGAGCGTCGCGCTCGACCGGCCGGTGATCGGCCTCGGTGCCTCCGCGCCGCTGCACTATGCCGGACTCCCGCCATTGGTCGGCAATGACTGCGTGGTGCCTGATGACACCGACGTCGCCAACGCGCTCGGCGCCGTTGTCGGCCAGGTCCGGGTATCGGCGGAGGCGCGCGTCAGCCAGCCCAAGGAAGGTCTGTTCCGTCTTGCCTCGGGCGAAACCGTGCGCGATTTCCTCGACGAGGCGGCGGCGATCGCGGCCGCCGAGGCCGATGTGCGCAGCATCGCTGCGCAGCGCGCCAGGGATGCCGGCACTGACAGCGCCGAGATCGATGTCGCGACCGAATTCCGCGTCTCCACCGTCGAAGCCCAGCGTATGTTCATCGAGGCGCATGTGGTGGCGGTGGCTTCGGGCAGGCCACGGATCGCGGTGTGATGGAGGGTGTAATCTCCCCCCTTGTGGGGGAGATGGCCGGCAGGCCAGAGGGGGGCGCTGTCCCGCCAGCGTCTCGGAGCAGCGCCCGCTCATACTCGACGTCGACCGACTGCACGAAATACTGAAACTTGCCGAGGTCGGCATTCCTTCGCGCCCCCCTCTGCCCTGCCGGGCATCTCCCCCACTTGGGGGGAGATTGGCAGCGTCGCCGCCGGCACCAAGCCTAAAAACCGCGCCTACCAGCCTTGCCTTCACCCTAAGCTGAATTGACCCTGCACTCCCAACATGCCAAAGGCCCGCGAAAGCCTTTCATCTGGAGCAGCCTGATGACCGATCGCGTCGAAATCGCCGGATTGCGGATCGCCGGCGAACTTTATGACTTCGTTGTCAACGAGGCCGCTCCGGGCACCGGCATCGATCCGGACAAATTCTGGAACGGCTTTTCGGCCATCGTCCACGACCTCGCGCCGAAGAACCGGGCACTGCTGGCAAAGCGCGACGCTATCCAGGAAAAGCTCGATGACTGGTATCGCGCCAATGGCGCGCCGGTCGACATGGAAGCCTACAAAACCTTCCTGAAGGAGATCGGCTATCTCGTCCCCGAAGGCCCGTCCTTCTCGGTGACGACCGAAAAGGTCGATCCCGAGATCGCCGTCGTCGCCGGGCCGCAGCTTGTGGTGCCGGTGATGAATGCGCGCTATGCGCTCAACGCCGCCAATGCGCGCTGGGGCTCGCTCTATGATGCGCTTTACGGCACCGACGCGATTCCCGAGACAGACGGCGCCGGGAAGGGCAACGGCTTCAACCCCGCGCGTGGTGCGAAAGTCGTCGCCTGGGCCAAGGACTTTCTCGACCAGTCGGTGCCGCTCACATCGGGCAAATGGGCCGGCGTCAACGGCCTTTCGCTGGCCAATGGCGCGCTGCGGCTCAGTGCCGGCGCCGGCTCGACCACGCTTGCCGACGTCAGGCAGTTCGTCGCCTATCGCGGCGATGCCGCCAACCCGCAAGCCGTGCTGCTGGTCAGCAACGGCCTGCATATCGAGATCCTGATCGACCGCGACAACCAGATCGGCCGCACCGATCCGGCCGGCATCGCCGACATCATCCTGGAATCGGCGCTGACCACCATCCAGGACTGCGAGGATTCGGTCGCGGCGGTGGATGCGCAGGACAAGGTTGTCGTCTACCGCAACTGGCTTGGCCTGATGAAGGGCGACCTGGCCGAAGAGATCACCAAGGGCGGCCGGACCTTTGTCCGCAAGCTCAACCCCGATCGGTCCTACACCTCGCCCAATGGTGGCACGGTGACGCTGCCTGGCCGCTCGCTGATGCTGGTCAGGAATGTCGGCCATCTCATGACCAATCCGGCGATAGCGGACCGCGACGGCAACGAGGTGCCGGAAGGCATCATGGACACCGCGCTGACCGCGCTGATTGCGCTGCACGATGTCGGGCCGAATGGCCGCCGCGCCAACTCCCGCGCGGGCTCGATGTATGTCGTGAAACCCAAGATGCATGGACCCGAGGAAGTTGCTTTCGCCGTCGAGATATTCGACCGCGTCGAGGCTTTGCTCGGCATGACCAAAAATACCATCAAGATGGGCATCATGGACGAGGAGCGGCGCACCACCGTCAACCTCAAGGAGGCGATCCGCGCCGCCAGGGAGCGCGTCGTGTTCATCAACACAGGCTTCCTCGACCGCACCGGCGACGAGATCCACACCTCGATGGAAGCCGGCCCGATGATCCGCAAGGGCGACATGAAGCAGGCCGCCTGGATTTCCGCCTACGAGGCCTGGAATGTCGACACCGGGCTAGAATGCGGGCTTGCCGGCCATGCCCAGATCGGCAAGGGCATGTGGGCGATGCCCGATTTGATGGCGGCGATGCTCACCGAGAAGATCGCCCACCCCAAGGCCGGCGCCAACACCGCCTGGGTGCCTTCGCCGACCGCGGCGACGCTGCACGCCACCCATTATCACAAGGTCGATGTCCACGCCGTCCAGGCGGCGCTGAAGAGCCGGCCGAAGGCCAAGCTCGACGACATCCTGTCGGTGCCGGTCGCGGTGCGGCCCAACTGGTCTCCGGCCGACATCCAGGCGGAGCTCGACAACAACGCGCAAGGCATTCTGGGCTATGTCGTGCGCTGGATCGACCAGGGCGTCGGCTGCTCGAAAGTGCCAGATATCAACGATGTCGGCCTGATGGAGGACCGCGCCACGCTGCGCATCTCCTCGCAGCACATCGCCAACTGGCTGCACCATGGCGTCTGCACGGCCGACCAGGTGATGGAAACGATGAGGCGCATGGCTGATATCGTCGACCAGCAGAACCAAGGCGACCCGCTCTATCAGCCGATGGCCGCCGATTTCAACGGCTCCGTCGCCTTCCAGGCCGCCTGCGACCTCGTCTTCAAGGGCCGCATCCAGCCCAACGGCTATACCGAGCCGGTGCTGCACGCGCGGAGGCTGGAACTGAAGGCGAAGGGAGCGGCCTGAACCGGAGAGTTGAAGCCGGCAGGCGTTCCGTTTCCCTCCTCTCGAAGCAGCGCGAACTACGCCGCCTGTGCCACCCGCTCCGAACTCATCCGGTAGGAGATCGCTTCGGCGAGATGAATGCGGCCGACGGTCTCGCTGGCGTCGAGATCGGCCAGTGTTCTCGCCACCTTCAGCACGCGGTGATAGGCCCGCGCCGAGAAGCCGAGCTTTTCGCTGGCCTCCTTGAGCAGCGACAGGCCCGATGCGTCGGGCATGGCCATCTCCTCGATGACCGCCGGCGCGCAATGCGCATTCGTGGCGGCGCTGGTGACGCCGAGCCGTTCGAAGCGCTCGCGCTGGAGGGCGCGGGCACGCGCAACGCGCAGCGCCACGTCGGCGCTCTTCTCCGCCCGGTCGGGCCGGATCAGGTCGCTGGCCGAGACCGCCGGCACCTCGATCCTGAGGTCGATGCGGTCGAGCAGCGGTCCCGAGATGCGCGCCTGGTAGTCGGTGCGGCAGCGTTCGCCGCGCAGGCAGCGATAGCCGGGCTCGCCGGCCATGCCGCAGCGGCACGGGTTCATCGCCGCCACAAGCTGGATGCGCGCCGGATAGGTGACGCGGTGGTTGGCGCGCGCGATCATGCAGTCACCGGTCTCGAGCGGCTGGCGGAGCGCATCGAGCGTCTGCGGCGTGAATTCGGGAAATTCGTCGAGGAACAGCACGCCGTGGTGCGCAAGCGACACTTCGCCCGGCCGCGCCCGGATGCCGCCGCCGACCATCGCCGCCATCGAGGCCGAATGGTGCGGCGCGCGGAACGGCCGCCGGTCGGTCAGCTTGCCTTCGCCGAGCTCGCCGGCGACGGAGGCGATCATCGACACTTCGAGCAGTTCCTTCGGCGCCAGCGGCGGTAGGATCGACGGCAGCCGCTGCGCCAGCATCGATTTTCCCGATCCGGGCGGGCCGACCATCAGCAGGTTGTGCCCACCGGCCGCCGCCACCTCCAGCGCTCGTTTGGCGGTTTCCTGGCCCTTGATATCGGCAAGATCGGGCAGGTCGCGCGCCGCGGCATGGATGCCGGCCTCCGGCCGGGACAGCACCTGCGTGCCGCGGAAATGATTGGCGATGGCAATCAGGCTGCGCGGCGCGAGTATGTCAAAGTCCTTGCCGGCCCAGGCGGCTTCCGGGCCGCAGGCGAAGGGGCAGATCAGGCCCTTGCCTTCAGAATTGGCCCCAATCGCGGCCGGCAAGGCGCCGGCGACGGCGGCGATAGTGCCGTCGAGCGATAGTTCGCCAAGCACGACATAGCCGGCCAGCATGTCGCCCGGAATGGCGCCAAGCGCCGCCATCAGGCCGAGCGCGATCGGCAAATCGTAGTGGCTGCCCTCCTTGGGCAGGTCGGCGGGCGCTAGGTTGACAGTGACCTTCTTGGACGGCATCGACAGGCCGGAAGCATGGAGTGCCGCCTGCACCCGTTCGCGGCTTTCGGCCACCGCCTTGTCGGCCAGGCCGACGATGTGCATGTTGACCTTGCCGGGCGCTATCATAACCTGCACGTCGACCGGAACGGCCTCGATGCCCTGGAAAGCAACCGTGCGAACCCGCGCCACCATGTTTTGCCCCCGGATCTGGGCTTGCCCCAAGCCTTTTGCAATCAGGCCGCGAAGGGCCTGGCCCGGAGACAATCACAATTCCTCGGCCAAATCAAGAACATTACAGGAACATGCAATCGCTGAAGTTGCAGCGCGATTGTCTCCGGTTGCAAAAACGGAACATGGTTAATACGAAATGAAAACGGTTACTTCCGCTTGGCCTCCACCGCGTCCCAGAACAGGCTGGCGATGTCGGCGCCGCCGAAGCGTTTGACTTCACGTACGCCGGTCGGCGAGGTCACGTTGATCTCGGTCATGTAGTCGCCGATGACGTCGATGCCGACGAGGATGAAGCCGCGTTCCCTCAGTGCCGGCCCGATGCGGGCGCAGATCTCGCGTTCGCGCTCGGTCAGCTCGGTCTTCTCGGCGCGGCCGCCGACATGCATGTTGGAGCGGGAATCGTGCTCGGCCGGCACCCGGTTGATCGCCCCGACCGGCTCGCCGTCAATCAGGATGATGCGCTTGTCGCCCTTGCGCACGTCCTTGAGGTAGCGCTGCACGATGTAGGGCTCACGGAACAACTGGCCGAACATTTCGAGCAGCGAGGCGAGGTTGCGGTCGGCCTCCAGCAGGTGGAAGATGCCCGCTCCGCCATTGCCGTAGAGCGGCTTGACGATGATGTCGCCGAATTCCTTGCGGAAGGCGGCGACCTCCTGGGGATCCTTGGTGATCAGCGTTTCCGGCATCAGGTCGGAAAACTCGGTGACGAAGATCTTTTCCGGGCTGTTGCGCACCCAGGCCGGGTCGTTGACCACCAGCGTCCTGGGGTGGATGCGCTCCAGTATGTGCGTGGTGGTGATGTAGTTCATGTCGAAGGGCGGATCCTGTCTCAGCAGGATCACGTCCATCTCCGACAGGTCGGTTCGCACCTTCTCCCCCAGCGAATAGTGGCTGCCCTTCTCGTCGCGTACCTGCATCTCCTCGATGCGGGCGAACACCTTGCCGTCGCGCAGCGACAGCCGGTCGGGCGTGTAGTGGTAGAGCTGATGGCCGCGCCGCTGCGCCTCCAGCGACAGCGCGAAAGAAGTGTCTCCGGCGATCGACACGGTGGAGATGTGGTCCATCTGGACGGCGATTTTCAGCTTCATGGCAGGTCCCCAGCACGGTCGATGAGAGAGCGATATAAGGGTCCCGGCGCCTTCTGCCAATCGGGCCACGCCGCTAGCGGTCGAAGACCAGCCTGGAATAGCCGAGAAAGGACAGCGCCATGGCGGCCAGCGAAGCGAAAGCAAGGGCGGCCAATGGCGGGGTTGTCGGCAGGACGACAAGGATGGCGCAGTAGACCAGATAGTTGGCGATGCTGGTGGCTATGCCGATGCTGCCATAGCGGGCACCTTCCCGCACCAAGCCGCGGCTCGACGGCGAGAAGGTCAGATGCCGGTTTATCTGCCAGGTGACGCAGAGTGCAAAGCCGATGGACAGCATGCGGGCGCTGAAAGGGCCGAGCGGCGTGACGGCAAGCAGCAGCCAGAGGGCGGCCGCGTCGGCGACGAAGCCGATGCCGCCGGCAAAGAGGAAGCGGATAAGACGGCTCACCGCTTCATGCGGCGCGAGGCGTCTTGCCTGGGCCGGCCTTCGCGGCAGTCGGCTCGCTGGCGCGCTCGCGCCGCTCTATGCGGCCCGAAGGCATCGACAGGTAGAAGATGCGCTTCTGTTCGGCGCGGCCGCGCGACACCGAATCGAGGATCACCCCAGTCACACCAGCCAGCATCGAGAGCAAGAGCAGGCCGACCGACAGCACCCATGTCGGCATGCGCGGCACCAGCCCGGTCTCGGCGAATTCGACCAGCACCGGCGCCATCAGGAACAGGCTCGACGCCAGGAAGACCAGGGCGAAGGCGCCGAAGAAACGCAGCGGTTGCGTTTCCTTCATCAGCATGGCGAACATCCAAAGGATCCTGGCGCCGTCGCGAAACGTCGAAAGCTTCGACGACGAGCCGTCCGGCCGCTTGCCGTAATCGAGCGCGATCTCGCTGACGGGCAATTTGAGCTGCGAGGCATGCACCGACATTTCGGTCTCGATCTCGAAGCCGCCGGAGACGGCCGGGAAGCTCTTGACGAAGCGCCGGGTGAAGACGCGGTAGCCCGAGAAGATGTCGGTGAAATCGCTGCCGAACAGCCCTTTATAGAGGCTGTTGAAGACGCGGTTGCCGAAGGCATGGCCAGTCCTGCCGGCATCGTCGGTGACGCCGCGCCGGGTGCCCACCGCCATGTCGGAGCGCTCGGTCAGAAGCGTGTTGATCAATTGCGGCGCGTCTTCCGGCGCATAGGTGCCGTCGCCGTCGGCCATCAGGTAAATGTCGGCGTCGATGTCGGCGAACATGCGCCGCACCACATTGCCCTTGCCCTGGCGCGGTTCGCGCACCACGATGGCGCCGGCGGCGCGGGCCCTGAGCGCGGTCAGGTCGCGCGAATTGTTGTCGTAGACATAGACCGTCGCCAAAGGCAGCGTCTCGCGGAAGCGCCGCACCACCTCGGCGATCGTCAATTCCTCGTTGTAGCAAGGCAGGAGCACGGCGATGGCGGGTTCGTAGCGAAGCTCTTGCGGCATTTTCCTCTCCGGGTGCCTCGCCGCCACGCGCGGTTCGCGCCGAAAGTCAGGCGCGTTCAGGCGGTTTTACTATTTATTGAAGCCGTTAAGGCTAGGTTTAAGGCCGACTTTACGAGTGTCGATTGGCCGAAAAAGCCCGGCATTCCTGCCAGGGGCGATGGGATGAGCACAGCCAGCAACGGCGCTTCCACCTGGAAGTCCGACATAGCGTTTGCGTTGCTTGCCGCCTTGCTGCTGCTGGCGCTCGATCTCTATGCCGGATTCCCGCAACTGGCCAACCCGGCCGGCGACAATGACAGCCTGCTGCAACTGGTGGAGGTTCGCGACCTCCTGGCCGGCCAGGGCTGGTTCGACCTGCACCAGTACAGGATGGGGCTGGAGGGTGGCTTCGTCATGCACTGGTCGCGGCTGCTCGACGCCCCGCTGGCGCTCGGCATGCTTGCCGTGTCGGCCCAGACGGGCAGTGCCGCTTTGGGCGAGCAGGTCGTGCAGGTGCTCTGGCCGCTCCTGCAATTCTGGCTCGCGCTGTTCTCCATCATGCGCGCCGCGCGCGCTTTCGCTGGCGAGCACGCGGTCTTGCCCGCCGCGGTGGTCGGCGGAGCGGCCCTGTATTATCTCGGAATCTTCTCGCCCGGCGCACTCGATCACCACAATGTCCAGCTGATGCTGACCCTGGCCGGCCTGGCTTTGCTGCTTGAAGCCCCTCGCCACCGGCCCGCCGCCCTGTTTGCCGGCGCGTGCGCCACCCTGGCATTGGCGATCGGCATGGAAAGCGCCCCCTATGCTGGAACCCTGGGCGCCATCGTCGCCCTGCTGTTCCTCGTCAGCGGTGGCGGCGAAAGGCTGATCGCCAGGGATTTTGGCTTGGGCGTCACCGCCGTCTCGGCCCTTGTTTTCATCACCACCATACCGGCGTCGGCATGGGGACAGACCCAGTGCGACACCTTCTCGACCGTGCAGTTCGTGGTTGCCGCGCTTGCCGGCGCCGGCCTTGCGGTCATTGCCTCATGGGGCGCCGCCAATGCGACGTACGGCCGTCGCCTGGTCTCGCTCGGCCTGCTGGCGTTCGTGCTTGTCCTTGTCGTGATGTTTCTGTTCCCGCAATGCCTGGCTGCCCCGTATGCCGGCCTCGACCCGCGCCTCCAGCAGATGTGGCTCGGTCATATCGACGAAGCGCAGTCGATATTCCAGCTCGTCGCGGCTGACCCGGCCAGAGCGGTGGCGCGCTTCGCGACGCCGCTGGTGGCGATCGTCCTGATGGCGCTGCGTCTCGGCAAGGGCGGCTGGCGGCGGCAGGACAGTCTCGTCGGCGCGCTGCTGGTGGTGGCTTTCCTGGTCAGCGCCTGGGAGGTCCGCGGCTCGACCTTCTCCATCGCCTTCGCGGTGATCCCGCTTTGCGCCTGGATCGCCAAATGGCGGCAGCGCGCCGAAAACAGTCCGTCCGGTGGCTCCGTGCTCCGTATGGCCGCAGCCTGGCTGATCTCGGTCAATGCGGTTTGGTCCAGCGCTGCCGAGGCGGCATCGAGCGCCTTCCAGACCGGTGCGGCCGTCACCGACGCCGGCATCGATGCACCTTGCAACAGCAAGGCCTCGTTCGCCGCGCTCGCCCGCATGCCTCACACCACGGTGCTGGCCATCTCCAATCTCGGCTCGCCGATCCTGGCCTTTACCGGTCATCGCGCGCTCGCTGGGCCCTACCACCGCAACGTCGCCGGAAACCTGCTCGTATTCGATGCCTTGCTGGGCTCGGCCACTGACGCGAAAGCCGTCGTGGCAAACCATCGCGTCGGGATTGTCGCGCTCTGCCGCGGCAATCCCGAAACCAGGCTTCTCGCAACCAAGGCGCCTGACGGCTTTCTGGCCGGGTTGATGCATGGCAGCGTGCCGGATTGGCTGGAACCGGTGGCGGAGACCCAGGGCGCGCCGCTGGAGCTCTATCGCGTTCGCCCCGCCGGCTGAGAATCCGCGTGAGCGACGACGCCGTTGAGCCCGGACGGCTTTGCGGAGGGCAACGCACTCCAGCGGCGAAAAATCGATTTTTCCGATACGTTTCCTAAAGGGTTTGCTGCCAGTCTCGGAAATAAATTCCGACTTCGAGAAACAGGGACACCGATGCAAACTTCGTTTGGCACCGGTCAGGCAAACAGGGAGAGCACGGATCTGGCATTCACCGATCCGTTGACCGGGCTTGGCAACCATCGCCGCTTCTTCGACAAGGTCGATCGCCTGATCAGCGACCGTGCCGACGATCCCGCGCCCTTCACCGTCGGCATTCTCGACCTTGATGGCTTCAAGCCGATCAACGATCTGTTCGGCCACAAGGCCGGCGACGACATCCTGATCCAGGTGGCGATGCGGCTGCGCGCCTCGATGGACGGTCATTCCACCGTCTGCCGCATCGGCGCCGACGAATTCGCCTTCCTCTACCCGCTGGTGTTCAGCGAGGAGGCGGCGGCCGAAAAGTCGCGCATGCTGATCGAAATCCTGTCGGCCCCGTATGATGTCGGCGAACGCACGGCGAGGCTGTCGGCCTCCGTCGGCTGTTCGCTGTTCTATTCCGGCGACGAGACCACCGAGATCCTCATCAACAAGGCCGAAACGGCGCTTTACCATGCCAAGCGATCCGGCCGCGGCCGGGTCGTCGTCTATACCCGCGAAATGGAAGAGGCGGCCAAGCGCGTCACCCGCATCGAGCAGGCGCTGCGCCGCGCGGTCTCGGCCGGCGAGGTGGAGCCGCATTTCCAGCCGATCGTCGACCTCACCACGCGCCGCACCATCGGCTTCGAGACGCTGGCGCGCTGGACCGACCGCGATCTCGGCTCGGTGCCGCCGACCGTCTTCATTCCGATCGCCGAGGAGCGCGGCATCATCGGCCCGCTGTCGCAGCTAGTGCTGCGCAAGGCGACCGAGGCGGCGAGAAGCTGGCCGAAGGACCTGTTCCTGTCGTTCAACCTGTCGCCCTCGCAGCTCGTCGACCAGAACACCGGCCTGCACATATTGGCGATCCTCGACCGTACGGGCTTCGATCCGCGCCGGCTGGAGATCGAGATTACCGAGACCGGCCTGATGAACGATCCGGCCTCGGCCGCGCAGATCGTCGAGGACCTGCGCCGCGTCGGCATCCGCGTCTCGCTCGACGATTTCGGCACCGGCCAGTCCTCGCTCGGGCGGCTGCGCGAATTCCATTTCGACAAGTTGAAGATCGACCGCGCCTTCGTCTCCTCCATTCTCGATGACCGCCCGTCGGAGCACATCATCCGCGCCATTCTCGCAATGTGCGAAGGGCTCGGCATGGATGTCGTCGCCGAAGGCATCGAGGAAGAGGCGCAGGCCGACCGCCTCGTCCAGTTCGGCTGCGCCGGTGGGCAGGGCTATCTGTTCGGCAAGCCGGCCGATGCCGACGCCACGCTCGGCTATCTCCGCGATTCCTTCCGCGGCGCCTTGCGCGCCAAGGCAATCTGACCGGGCGATTGACCGGTCCTCGATCGAGGACCGGCCGTGCCTGTGCGTGGTCTCCAGGCTTTTTGTCAGACATAAGCCTCAAAATCCGTCTTTTCGCCCTTGCCCGCCGGATCGGTCTGGCTAGGATGCGCGCCGGTCAACCCGGGAGACGAAAACCATGATGCCATCGGCACGTTTTGCCGACCTCGAAGGCGCTTCGGTGCTGATCACCGGCGGCGGCTCCGGCATTGGCGCGGCATTGACCGAGGGTTTCATGCGCCAGGGCGCCAAGGTCGCCTTCATCGACATCGCCGACAAGCCCAGCACCGCGCTTGCCGACCGCATCGAGAAAGAGCTCGGCCGCCGGCCGCTCTACCTCAAGTCCGATCTGCGCGACATCGAAGCGCTCCGGGCGTCTGCCGCGAAGGCGGCCGAAGCGCATGGCGACGTCACCGTGCTGGTCAACAATGCCGCCTGGGACGAACGCCACGCCGTCGAAGACGTGACGGTGGAGTTTTGGGACAACAACCAGGCGATCAACCTCAGACCGCATTTCTTCACCGCGCAGGCGGTGGCGCCGGGCATGAAGCGGGCCGGCGGCGGCTCGATCATCAATTTCACCTCGACCTCCTACCTGATCAACCACCCCGACATGCCGGCCTACACCGCCGCCAAGGCGGGCATACTCGGCCTCACCAAGGGTTTGGCCGGCAAGCTCGGGCCCGACCGTATCCGCGTCAACGCCGTCGCGCCCGGCTGGGTCATCACGGAACGGCAGCAGGAACGCTGGGTGACGGAGCAGGCGCTTGCCTCTCATGTCGCCAAGCAGTGCATCAAGGACGTCATGCGGCCGGACGATTTGGTCGGCACCGTGCTGTTCCTGGCCTCGGACGCCTCGCGCATGCTGACCGCGCAAATGCTGATCGTCGACGGAGGTTTCCTGTGAGCCCCGGGTTTGCCGGCCCCCGATTTGTCGGCAATGTGCCGGCGGTCGCGGCGCTCGATTGGGGCACGACCCGGCTTCGTGCCTGGCTGATCGACGGCGGCGGCAAGGTGCTTGCCGAGCGTCGCGGCGACGACGGACTGATCACCGCGCGCGAGAAGGGCTTTTCCCGGGTTCTCGAGGGTCATCTCGCCGCCATGGGCGCGCCGGAAACGCTGCCCGTCATCATCTGCGGCATGGCAGGCTCGCGCCAGGGCTGGCTCGAAGCGCCCTATGTCACCGTGCCGGCGCCGATCGGCGCCATCCTGGCCGGCGCGGCCCGCATCCCGGGGGAGAGCCGCGACATTCGTATCGTGCCCGGCCTTGCCCAACGCCTGGCCGATGCGCCAGACGTCATGCGCGGCGAGGAGACACAGCTTGCCGGCGCCGGTTTGCCGGCAAAGGGGCGTGAAATCGTCTGCATGCCGGGCACCCATTCGAAATGGGTTCTGGTTGAGGACGGCGCCGTTGCCGGCTTCGGCACATGGCCGACCGGCGAGCTGTTCTCGGTGCTGGCCGCGCATTCGATCCTGCGCCATTCGCTCGGCGAGCATCCCAAGCCGGTCGACCCGCAGAACCCTTTCTTCCGCCGCTGGTGTGGTGCGGCGTTGACCGAAGGTGGCGACGTCACCGCAAAACTGTTCTCGATCCGCGCCGCCGGTCTGCTCCAGGACATGAAGGCCGACGATGCCGCGGCCTGCCTGTCGGGCCTGCTGATCGGCGGCGAGATCGCCTCGGCGAGGCGCCGCCAGGCCGCGGGCGCCACATCGGTGGTGCTGATTGCCTCCGGCGCGCTTGCGGCGCTTTATCGGCAGGCGCTCGGCCTTGCCGGGCTTGGCGTGCGGACCGTCGACGCGGATGAGGCGGTGCGTGCCGGCCTGGTCGAGGCGGCGCGCGAAAACGGCATGATCGCCAGAACCGGAGTTGCCTGATGAACCAGACCGCTGCGTTCCCGAAGCTCAAGCGCGGGCTGGTCGCCATCCTGCGCGGCCTCAAGCCTGCCGAGGCGGTGGCGATCGGCCAGGCGGTCTTCGATGCCGGCATCGAGGCGATCGAGGTGCCGCTCAATTCACCCGATCCGTTCGCGTCCATCGCCGCCATCCTCAAGGCGCTGCCGCCGGCCGCGCTGGTCGGCGCCGGCACGGTGCTGACGCCGGCCGATGTCGATGGCTTGCACGAAGCCGGCGGCCGGCTGCTGGTCAGTCCCAATATCGATGCCGAGGTGATGGAACGCGCCATGCAATACGGCATGGTCACCATGCCCGGCGTGTTCACGCCCACGGAGGCCTTCCTGGCGATCCGGCTCGGCGCCTCGGCGCTGAAATTCTTCCCGGCAAGCGTGCTCGGCGCATCCGGTATTTCCGCCATCCGCGCGGTGCTGCCGGCTTCGAGATTGGTCGGCGCGGTCGGCGGCGTCTCGGAGAAGGACTTTGCCGGCTACAAGGCGGCCGGCGTCACGGTTTTCGGGCTTGGTTCCAGCCTGTTCAAGCCGGGCATGAGCGTCGAAGACGTGGCCGCGCGGGCCCAGGCGGCGGTGACGGCCTGGGACGCGGTGTTCGGCGGAGACGCAGGATGAGCGAAGCGATCGTTTCGGTTTTTTCCGACCATGTCTGCCAGCTCGGCGAGGGGCCGAGCTACGACCCCGCCACAGACACGCTCTACTGGTTCGACATCGTCAAGGGCCATCTCCTGGAAAAGCGCCTGTCCGGCGGCGCGGCCCAGGTGCACGAGCTTGGCCGGATGGCCAGCGCTATCGCCATCATCGACGACAAGCGCCAGCTGATCGCCACCGAAACCGGGCTTTTTGTCCGCGACGTCGCCACCGGCAGGATGACGCTGCACACACCTGTCGAGGCCGACAATCCGGTCACCCGTTCCAACGATTCCCGCGTCCATCCCTGCGGCGCCCTTTGGACCGGCACGATGGGCAAGGGAGAGGAGAAGGGCGCCGGCGCGATCTACTGGTTCTTCAAGGGCGAATTGCGCAAGCTGTTCTCCGACATCACCGTGTCGAACTCGATCTGTTTTTCCGCGGACGGCGCGCTCGCTTATTACACCGACACCTCGACCGGCCTGTTGATGCGTGTTGCCTGCGATCCGGCGACCGGCCTGCCGGCGGGCGAGCCGAAAGTGTTCGTTGATCACCGGTCGGCCAAGGGCTTCGTCGACGGCTCCGTGCTCGACCGCGACGGCATCCTGTGGAATGCCGTCTGGGGCGGCAAGGTGGTCAAGGGCTATGCGCCCGACGGCAAGCTGGTGCGCACGATCGCCATGCCGGTGACGCAGCCTTCCTGCCCGGCCTTTGTCGGCAAGAACGCCAGCCGGCTGGCGGTCACCTCGGCCTGGCACGGCAAGGACGAGAAGCAGCGTCAGCTTGACCCGCAGGCAGGCATGACCTTCCTCCTCGACATCGAGGTCAATGGCCGGTTCGAGCCGCGCGTGCTGATCGCCTAGGGCATTTCTATATTCAGGTGACGCCGGCCTTTTCGGCTCGGCCCGACTTGAGTCTCGGTACCCGATGCACCGCGTCTGACGGGATCATTCAGCCGGCTGTCACGCAGGCGTCCGGCCCGCGTCGGTTTCGCGAAAGCCTGGCGTCTTCGCCATGCGATGGTGTGGAATTGCACCATTGGGAATCATGTCATGTCCAGCCTAAGGCTGATCCTCGTCCACGAGCCGGAAAAGGCCTGCCTCGAGCGGCTCCTCGCCGATGGCCACCCGCCGGAGCGTGCCGCCGAAATCGCTTCTTACCTGGCGCAATCGACCGATCTCGCGCATGAGTTCGACGCCCTCGCTTCTGCCTTCAAACGACGCGATCTCGGCTTCGCGGCGGTGGAGCTGGACGATGCCGCCGATATGCTCGCCAAGGCCGACCCGGCGGCCACGCTGGTCTGGACGCTGACCGACGGCATCGCCTATTTCCGGGGCGGCGCGGCGCCTGCGCTTGCCAGACTGAACGGCCTGAAGGCGATCGGCGCCGAGGATTCGCTGTTCGCGCTCTGCCAGGACAAGTTTCGCTCCGGCGCCGTGCTCGGCGCGCTCGGCCTGCCTGTGCCGCGGGCCGGCCTGGCGCGCAACGGACAATGGCTGGTCGAGCCGCCGGTTTCCGCCGCCGGCTGGTTCGTCAAGCCGAACCGGCTCGGCGCCAAGATCGGCATCTGGCCGGAGTCGCGCTGCGGCGATCTCGGCCACGCGCTGGAGCTTAGCCGGCGTGTTTTCGCCGCCTATCGCGACGACGTCGTCGTCCAGCCCTATGTCGCCGGCCGCAACGCGCGCGCCAGTTTCCTGGGTCTGACGCCGGACACCGGCGTCGAAGCGCTCGGCGTCGCCTTCGTCGAGTCCGGCGGCGATTTCCAGACCATGGAGGACAGCCTGGCGCTTTACGGCGAGACCGGCGAGGCGGCGAAGGCGGCGGGCAAATACGCCGAGCCGCTTCTGCTTCCGGTCGCCGAAAGCCAGCCGGTCGCCGATGCAAAAGTCCGCGCGATCGCCGAACGGCTGATGAGCGGGCTCGGCCTGCGCGACGTGTTCTCCATCGATCTCCGCATCGAGCCCGACGACACCGTTCACCTCATAGAATTCGAAGTCTGCCCCGGCCTGCCCTGCTTCGATTTCCGCGCCTATTGCCGGTCGCAATGGAACCTGGAGCTCGCCGACGCCATGGCCGAAACCGCCGCCAGCCGGCTAATCGGGCCGAATCGTCGCGCCTAGAGCAATCCAACAAAAGTGTGTGCGGTTTTCCCCGCAAAAGCGCGTAGCGCTTTCCCTTGGGAATTGCGCAAAAACAAAGAGATAGAGCGGCTCGCCGCTTCCCGTGAAACGGTGAACTGCTCTAAGCGGCGCGACGGCAAATCCAAGCTTACTCGGCGAAAATGGACGTCCGGCGGAATTATCCCTGCGGCATTCGCTCGAAGGTCTGCAACGATGGGTCGATCATGTCCCAGGCATGGCCGCGGATGGCATATGTGACCACCTGCGGATTGAACTGGCCGGGATCATCAAGGCTGGTCGCGTGAACCGCTATCAGGTCCGGCCTTGCGACCTGCGTCAGGTAGACCGGCGTTCCACAGGTCGGGCAGAAGGCGTGGATCTTTTCGTTGCCGCTGTCGCCCGCCACCCGCCAGGTGCTCGCTTCGCCCGTGATCGTCACATCGGCTCGCCGGGGGAAGGTCAGATAGGAGCTGTGGCCCGTGCCGCTTCGCTTCTGGCACTCGTGGCATTGGCAGTGGTTTTGAAAGATGGGTTCGCTGCTCGTTTCATAGCGGATCGCACCGCATGCGCATCCGCCGGTGTAGCGTTTGGTCATTGTCGTTTTCCTGCAGTCGGATTTGCTGGTCAGGCCGATTTCGGCTTGGCGAAAATATCGATGCCGCTGCCGGTCTCCAGGAAGGATTTCATGCTGGACAGCACCGCCGGCCATCCCTGGCTGACGCCCTTCGCCATGCCGCTGCCGGCTTCGAGTTCGTCATGGCTGACGGTCAGCCGCACCATCGTGTCGTATTCCTCGATGGCGAACGTCACCCGGCTGTATTTCGACGCATCGTCGGCCTGCGAAGCGTTTGCCCAGGTCATCACGAGACGGGTCGGCGGCGAGATCTCGACGACCTTGCCGACCAGTTCGACGGTGCGCTCGTCATTGGCGCGGATATGTTCCCATTTCGATCCCGCCTTCCAGTCCGAGACGTTCTCGTGGCCCCAGTAACGCCGTGCGATGTCGGGCCTGGTTATGGCCTCGAACACTTTTTGCGGCGTCGAGCGGATGTAGGTCACGTAGACAAAGCTGGTCGTCTCTGCGGTCATTTGTCTTCTCCTTCGAGTTCCTGTTTCAGGTCATGCAGCAGGCTGAGCCGCTGGCGTTCGAATTTGCGCACCCAGCGCTCGTAGACCTCGTGCAGCGGCACGGGATTGATGAAATGCAGCTTCTCGCGGCCGCGTTTGACCGTGCTCACCAGATTGGCCGCCTCCAGCAGGTCGATGTGTTGGGTGGCGGATTGCCTGGCCATATCGAGATGTTCGCAAAGCTGGCCCAGCGTCTGCCCGTTCTTCTCGCACAGAAGATCAAGCAGCCTTCTGCGCGTCGGGTCGCCCAGCGCCTTGAAAACCTTGTCCGCGTCCATTGGGTTCACTCTGATGTGAAGCCATAATATGCAGGTAAATACCTGCATGTCAACCCGCGATCGGCCGGCATCAAAATTACCCCGTGTAAGGGCTGTTCGGACGCGATTGCTAAAGGGATTATGCGTCAGCCATGTCGTGGCCGTTGTCGAACGACTGTGCCGGTTGTCACTCAAAGACAACCGGTCGGGGCGCCGCCTGCTGGGCCAGGCTGCGGGATGTGAACCTCAGGACTCGTGCAAAGGCCGCGGCCGGCACTGATGCCGGCCGGGATAGCCTCAGACGCCCTCGACCAGCACGATCTCGCCGTCGGCGACCTTCTGGCGAATGGCGGCGGCGCGCTGGTATTCAGGTGAATGGTAGCAGTCATGCGCGGCGGCAAGCGTCTCGAACTCGATGACGACGTTGCGCGCGCGGCCGGCCCCTTCTGCCTTCTCATGCTCGCCGCCGCGCGCCAGGAATTTCGCGCCGAAGCGCTCGAAGGCCGGCTTGGCGGCGGCGACATAATCCTTGTAGCCTTCCGCGTCGCGCACATCGACGCGGGCGATCCAGTATCCCTTGGGCATCCTTCTTCTCCGAAGCCGTTCGTTGGAAATTATGCCGAGCGCATTTCGTCGAGGATGGCTTCAGCCGCCGCGCGTCTGTCCGCCGCGGCGACGATCGGGCGCCCGACGACCAGATGGCTGGAGCCGCTGCGGATGGCATCCGCCGGCGTCATCACGCGCTTCTGGTCGCCATGGTCGCTGCCGGCGGGGCGTATGCCTGGCGTCACCACCGCCATGTCGGGCCCGACGATGCGGCGCACCGCCTCTGTTTCCGCGGCCGAGCAGACGATGCCGCCCATGCCTGCATGCAGCGCCTGTTCCGCGCGCCGCAGCACCAGCGTGTGCGGGTCGTATTCATAGCCCGCGTCGATCACGTCCTGTTCGTCCATCGAGGTCAGCACGGTGACGGCAAGCAGGCAAAGCTCGCTGCCTCTCGCCGCCTCCACCGCCGCCCGCATCGTCTTTGGATAGGCATGCAGCGTCAGCATAGTCATGCCCATCTTGACGATGTTCTCGACCCCCTTGGCCACCGTGTTGTCGATGTCGAGCAGCTTCATGTCGAGAAAGATCTTCTTGCCCCCGCTGGCGAGCTCCTTTGCGAAATCGAGCCCGCCGGCGAAGGCGAGCTGGTAGCCGATCTTGTAGAAGGAGACGACGCCGTCGAGTTCGCAGACCGCCTTCTCGGCCTCTTTCAAGCTCGGCACGTCGAGGCCGACGATCAGCCTTTCGCGCATTGTGTCGGTCTGCATGGCGTTGGCGATCACGGCTCGACCCGGGTCGACAGCATGCGCGAGGTTTCGATCAGCGTGCGGCATAGGTGCTCCATGGTTCGGTGCAGTCGTTCGTCCTTGAAACGCCCGTCCTCGTCGAAGGCGTTGCCGCCTTCCGGCACCGAGCATTCCGGCGTCACCACCTCCATCTGGCAACGCACCAGCACGGCGCGCAGATGGTTGATGCAGCGTATCCCGGCGAAGTGTCCGCTGGAAGACGAACTGAGGCCGGCGACCTTGCCGGCAAACGGCCTCACCGCACGGCCGCCATCCTTGCGCACCCGGCTCACCCAGTCGATCGTGTTCTTGAGCAGCGGCGGAATGGAGCCGTTATATTCGGGCGTGGCGATCAGCAGCCCGTCATGGGCAATGATCATCCGGGCAAGTTTCAGGGCGTTTTCGGGGACGCCTTTTTCCTTCTCCAGATCCTCATCCATGATCGGCAAGGGATAGTCGCCAAGCGAGATGCGAGTGACCTCGGCGCCTTGCACCGCAAGTTCCTTCTGCGCCACGTCGGCGGTCCTGCCACTGAAGGCCCCGGCCCGGACCGAGCCGGCAAAGACGAGGATTTTTGGGATCACTGCCATTGGCCAACCTTGTTCCCGGACAGGTACAGCCAGAGCCCGCTCAAATCAATGCAGATCAGGCAAAGCGTCATCCCCGGGCTTGCCCCGAGGATCTGCCAACGCATCCAAGTCAGACATTTTCGTCCCAATGCCCACCGCATCTGATACCGCTATGCGGCAGATCCTCGGGACAAGCCGCAGGATGACGACTTTCGAAGACATTCGCGGTCGGCTTCGCAATCCCTAATGCGCCTCGCGCCGGTAGATCCACAGCTGCGTCGGCGGGATGTTGCGAATGATGAAGTCGAAATGCTTGACCGTATAGTCGCCGCGGCCGGGCGGGATCGGCGACATCGGGCCGTAGGTCAGCTGCACGATCGGCCGGCCGGCCGGAATGCGGTCAAGCAGGCTTTCGATATAGGCGATGCGCTGGGCGACCGGGAAGTTGAGCAGCGGCACGCCCGAGACCACCGAATCGAACATCATCCCGCTCTTGTCGCCAAGCGTGGCGTTGAGATCGAAGGCGTCGCCCTCGATGACGTTGACGCCGGGATAGAGCCGGCGCAGATGGCGCACGAAGTCGGTGGAATATTCGACCGCGTAAAGGTTTTCAGGCCTCACGCCCTGGGCCAGGATGGCGCGGGTGATGACGCCGGTGCCGGGCCCGACCTCGAGCACCGGCAGACCGGACTTCGGGTCGACGATCGAAGCCATCTTGCGGGCGGTGATGGAGCTGGTCGGCACGATCGAGCCGACCGTCTTCGGCTTGTCGATCCAGCCCTTGAAGAACTTCAGCTCGTCATCGAACTTTTCGGCAAGCGCCTTCCGCAGTCCCGGACCACGTGTCATGCAAGCTCTCCTCAGCGCTCCCCTGAGAGCTACTTAACACCTAAGCCGCCCAAGGCAAGGCAGGGTCATGCCTATGTCGTGGATAAGATAGTTTTCGTCGCGTCTAAAAATGCGCGCCTACTGCGGTTTTCACGGCGCGTGTCGGCCGCCCGGCAGGTGAGGCGCAGCGCCGACACCGGCAAGGCAAGCCACACGCGCACAGGCCGTCGATCAACGCTCGCCGAACGACTCGAAAAAGTCCTTCATGCGGGCGAAAAAGCCGCTCGACTGGGGGGAATTGTCCTGTGAGGAGAGCTGTTCGAATTCCTCCAGCAGCTCGCGTTGGCGGCGCGACAGGTTCTGCGGCGTCTCGACCGCCGTCTGGATGTAGAGGTCGCCGACATTGGGCTGGCGCAGCACCGGCATGCCCTTGCCCTTGAGGCGGAACTGGCGGCCGTTCTGGGTGCCCTCCGGCACCTTCACCTTGGTCTGCGTTCCGTCCAGCGTCGTCACCTCGAACGAGCCGCCAAGGGCGGCAGTCGTCATCGAGATCGGCACCTTGCAGTAGAGGTCGGCGCCGTCGCGCTGGAAGAATTCGTGCGGCTTGACCGCGAGGAAGATGTAGAGGTCGCCCGACGGCCCGCCGCGCAAGCCGGCTTCGCCCTCATTGGCAAGCCGGATGCGGGTGCCGTCCTCGATGCCGGCTGGGATGTTGACCGACAGCGACCGCTCCTCGGTGACGCGGCCCTGGCCGGCGCATTTCGGGCACGGATCTTTGATCGTCTGGCCGCGGCCCTGGCATTGCGGGCAGGTGCGCTCGATGGAGAAGAAGCCTTGCGTGGCGCGCACCTTGCCGTGGCCGTTGCACATCGAGCACGTGACCGGCTGGGTTCCGGGCTTGGCGCCGGTTCCCGAGCATTCCGAACAGGAGATCGAGGCCGGCACGCGGATCTGCGCGGTCTTGCCGGCAAACGCCTCTTCCAGTGAGATTTCCATGTTGTAGCGCAGGTCGGCGCCGCGCTCGCGGCCGCCGGAAGAGCGGCGCTGGCGGCCACCCATCATGTCGCCGAAAATGTCCTCGAAAATGTCGGCGAAGCCGCCGGCGCCGAAGCCGTGTGCGCCGCCGTTCATGCCGCCCTGCTCGAAGGCCGCGTGACCGAAACGGTCATAGGCCGCGCGCTTCTGCGGATCCTTCAGCGTCTCGTAGGCTTCGTTGATTTCCTTGAACTTGTGCTCGCAGGCATGGTCGCCCGGATTGCGGTCGGGGTGGAACTGCATGGCGAGCTTGCGGAAAGCGCTCTTCAGTTCCTTGTCGTCGGCACCCTTGTGCACGCCCAGCGTCTCGTAGAAATCAGCTTTCATTTTTTCCCGCTGTCCGGATGCTCAACGTCTTCATGCAGTGTTGCGTCGTTTGCCGGCACGTTGCCACGATTTAGGATCGGCGCAGCCCGGATGCTAGGGCCGGTGCGGAGCTGTTCGTGCTTTTCGACGATTTTTTCCGCACTTTTTCTGCCAGGGTTGCAAAAAAGCCCGGCTTTGCGCCGGGCTTTCCGCTTTATCTTGCCGTCAGCCGGTTCAGGCCGACTTCTTCTTGTCGTCGTCCTCGTCGATTTCCTCGAAATCGGCATCGACCACATCCGAGTCCTTGGCGGCGTCCGCCTTGGCATCGGCTTCCGCCGCTTCCTTCTGCGAGGCCTCGTACATGGCCTGGCCGAGCTTCATCGAAGCCTCCGCGAGCGCTTGGCTCTTGGCTTCGATTTCCGCTGCGTCGTCACCCTCGGTAGCGGTCTTCAGCGCCGCGATCGCGTCCGATATCGCCGTGCGGTCGGCTTCCGAGACCTTGTCGCCATATTCCTTCAGCGACTTCTCCGAGGAATGCACCAGCGCCTCGGCCTGGTTGCGGGCCTCGACCAGCGCGCGCCGCTTCTTGTCGGCGTCGGCATTGGCTTCGGCATCCTTCACCATCTTCTCGATGTCGGCGTCCGAAAGGCCACCCGAGGCCTGGATGCGGATTTGGTGCTCCTTGCCGGTGCCCTTGTCCTTGGCCGAAACGTTGACGATGCCGTTGGCGTCGATGTCGAAGGTGACCTCGATCTGCGGCACGCCGCGCGGGGCCGGCGGAATGCCGACCAGGTCGAACTGGCCGAGCGCCTTGTTGTCGGCGGCCATTTCGCGCTCGCCCTGGAAGACCCGGATGGTCACGGCCGACTGCGAATCCTCAGCCGTCGAGAACACCTGGCTCTTCTTCGTCGGGATCGTCGTGTTGCGCTCGATAAGCCGGGTGAACACGCCGCCCAGGGTCTCGATGCCGAGCGACAGCGGGGTCACGTCGAGCAGCAGCACGTCCTTGACATCGCCCTGCAGCACGCCGGCCTGAATGGCGGCGCCGAGTGCGACGACCTCATCGGGGTTGACGCCCTTGTGCGGCTCCTTGCCGAAGAACTGCTTCACGATTTCCTGGATCTTGGGCATGCGGGTCATGCCGCCGACCAGCACCACTTCGTCGATCTCGCCCGCCTTCAGGCCGGCATCCTTGAGCGCCGCCTTGCACGGATCGATGGTGCGCTGGACGAGGTCTTCGACCAGGCTTTCGAACTTGGCGCGCGTCAGCTTCAGCGTCAGGTGCTTGGGCCCGGTGGCGTCGGCGGTGATGAACGGCAGGTTGATCTCGGTCTGCGTCGTCGACGACAGCTCGATCTTGGCCTTCTCGGCAGCCTCCTTGAGGCGCTGCAAGGCAAGCTTGTCGTTCTTCAGGTCGATGCCCTGTTCCTTCTTGAACTCGGCCGCCAGATACTCGACGAGGCGCATGTCGAAATCCTCGCCGCCGAGGAAGGTGTCGCCATTGGTCGACTTCACCTCGAACACGCCGTCACCGATCTCGAGCACCGAAATGTCGAACGTGCCGCCGCCAAGGTCATAGACGGCGATGGTCTTGCCGTCCTTCTTGTCGAGGCCGTAGGCGAGGGCAGCCGCGGTCGGCTCGTTGATGATGCGCAGCACTTCGAGGCCGGCGATCTTGCCGGCGTCCTTGGTCGCCTGGCGCTGGGCGTCATTGAAATAGGCGGGAACGGTGATGACCGCCTTCTCGACCTTCTCGCCGAGATAGGCTTCCGCCGTTTCCTTCATCTTCTGCAGGATCATGGCCGAGATCTGGCTGGGCGACTGCTTCTTGCCGCCGGCCTCGACCCAGGCATCGCCATTGTCGCCCTTGACGATCTTGTAGGGGACAAGCTTCTTGTCCTTTTCCGTCACCGGATCGTCATAGCGGCGGCCGATCAGGCGCTTGACCGCGAAGATGGTGTTTTCAGGATTGGTGACCGCCTGGCGCTTGGCCGGCTGGCCGACGAGACGTTCGCCGTCGCCCGAGATGGCGACGATGGAAGGCGTCGTGCGCGCGCCTTCCGCATTCTCGATCACCTTCGGCTCCTTGCCGTCCATGATGGCGATGCAGGAGTTGGTGGTGCCGAGATCGATACCGATTACTTTTGCCATTTTTCTAGTCTCTCCGCTAAGCAGGCTCTCAGGACCCGTAAGGCGTTCCGACGAAAGCCCCTGTTCACAAGAAATCCCGTTCGGCAACCGCTGTTGCGGCGCTGGACGGCTTGGCGCGTATATAAGAACAGGCAGCATCGGGCGCAAGCATTCTGCGCAAGGCTTCCACCATCCTCGCCAGCGGATGGCGAAACGGCGCAATTACGCCTGCGCCTGAGGCATTTGCGCCCGTTCCGCCTCGCTGCGGTCTGGAAAGAATAATCAGACCCCACGGTGAACCTTTCCGCCTCCGCGTGCGACTGACGCTCAGGCGCCGCATGATGCGGCCACGGGAAAGGAGCCACCATGACCAGCACCCCAGGGACGCCATGGCCTCCCCGACCAACAGGAGCTCGGCGCGACCATCGTCTTCGCGACAGGGTCGATGCGCTTGGCTTTCCGCTGGTTCCGTTGACCCTGCACAGGAGCAGGCGTATCGTAATTATGAGGAAAGCAGACAATTCGATCGGGGACGAACGTGCTGGAACGCCGCGACTTGCCCTGGTTTGCGCGGCAGGATCGGTTGGTTCTCCCTTAGACTTCGGGGGGAGTTCCATGTCTCGCGATCACCGCCGGTTCGCGCCCTCTCGTGCCGGCCGTTTGGGCGGCGTGCCGAAGGTCGCCAGCGCCTTTCTTGTCCTGGCGCTGATCGCCGGCCTGTGGCTTGGCGATCCCGCGCAGGCGCAGGAAACCCGGATCATCTATCCCGGCTCGATGGCGGTCACCGGCTTTTCCGGCACCGTCATTCCCGATTTCGACTCTTCAGATTCCGAAAAGGGGGGCCTGCCGCCCGGCGTCGATCCAGTCGACGAGACCTTCATCGACACGGCGCGAGCCACCTTGCGCGTTTTCGACGTTTCAAGCCTGGGCGGGCCGGCCTCCGGCCAACTCGTCCACACGCCGCCGCCTTTCGAGGTGACATCAGGCCAGATCGGCCAGGTGTTCGGTCTCACTTATGATGACGGCATGCGTGATGGCGTCCCGTCAGGCATTCCCAATCTCTATGCCGGCGCCACCTCGCTGCACGGCATTCGCATCGTCACGCCTGACGCCGACGATGACGGCCGTCCGGAGCGGCAGCACCGCGGCATGGCAGGCGCTGCCTTCATGGAGGGCCAGTTCGGCACCGAGAACGGCGGCCGGCCGGGCACCATCTGGAAGGTCGACGGCATCACCGGCCAGGTCGCCAAATTCGCCGACATCGACACCAACAGCGGGCCCGGCATCGGCAATCTCACCTTCGACCCCATCCACCGCCAAGTCTTCGCCTCCGACCTCGATACCGGTCTGATCCATCGCATCGACGCCAATGGCGCGCTGGTCGACACGTTCGACCATGGCGTCGCCGGGCGCCCGGCGCATGGCCTGGCTCCGGTCACCGACGATGGCGCCGTCATGGACATACAGGGCGCGGCCTTCGACACGGAAGACCCCGAGACCTGGGGCTACACCCAGGACGAGCGCCGTGTCTGGGCCGTCGCCTATCATGGCGGCCGGCTCTATTATTCCGTCGGCGAGAAGGCCGAGATCTGGTCGGTGGGCATTGCCCGCGACGGCCGCTTCGCCGGCGATCCCCGTTGGGAGCTGACGGTCAAGGCCGACAAGGACTACGCCGTCACCGACATCGCCTTCGACGATAGCGGCTTCATGTACCTGGCCCAGCGCGGCCCGGTCGAGAACCGCTACGACTACAGCCAGCTCGCCGATTCCGGCAAGGGCGAGGTCATCCGCTACTTCAGCGAAAACCCGGACGATCCGGCAACGGAATCGGTCTGGGTGGAAGCGCCGCAGGAATATGCCGTCGGCTTCCCGCAAGGTTTCAGGCAGTCGGCCGGCGGGCTGGACCTGCAATATGGCTACGACGCCGAGGGCGATCTCGACACGTCGGCCTGCACCCGGACGCTGGTCAACACCGGCGATAAATTGCGCGACAATCCGGCTCTTGCCGAGCGGCTCGCCGCTGGCGGGCCGCTCGCCGTGCATGGCGTGCAGATCACGCCCAGGGAGCTGGTCAAGCCGGCCAATGTGCCGCCTTTCGGCTCCCGGTTCGTCGACTTCGACGGCTATTTCGAGGACCCGGAAGTGGAAGGCCATGTCGGCGACGTCGCCGTCTGGCATCCCTGCGAGGGCCGCGCCGGCTATTATGAGGAAATCCCGGGCGGCTATCTGCCACCGTTCTATCCGCCGGACTTCCAACCGCCCGGCAACCTGCCCCCTTGTCTCGATGTCGACGATGTCAGGTATTTCTGCACACCGCGCGGGCTCGAGGCGGACCTTTATCTCCATGACCATGCCGGCCTCGGGGGCGATTCGATCAAAGCCCAATCCAGGACGCCAGGCGTCGGGGTGACCTCGCCCATGTCGCATGTGCCTGGCAAGCCATACACGATCGGCATCACCGGCCACGATCCGGGCGACACGGTCGATGTCGGACTCTGCTTCTACAGGAAGTCCGACAAGGACAAGGGCGGCTACTACCCTTGCTGCAAGATGACCTTGCCGCTCAGAACGCCAGCCGTCAGCTGCGACCGTTGAGGAGGGGACGATGAACAATCTCGCACTCTCCCCGCTGGGCGTCGCCGACAAATCAACCGTCATGAACACGAGGCGCCTGTCTTTTGCCAGGCGCGCTGCGCGCTGGCTGGTGGCGGCCGGTATCGCGGTCGCCATGCTGCCGGCGCTGCCGGCACTTGCCGAAGGCACGGCTCCGGCCAAGACCGTCCAGGCCGCCAGCCCGGATAAGGAATTCAAGCTCGACAATCCGCGCATCATCAATCCGGAGCCCGGACGAGCCGTGCCGTTCTTCACCAAGACCGGCGGCCAGCGAAGCTGCGACTATGTCTTCTACACTTTGAGCTTCGGCCTGCGCGGCGCACCGCAAGGCTTCGCCAGCCCGGGGTTTGCGGCTTCGCTGCAGACGGTCCGGCTCGACTTCAAGGACCAGCTCCCGCATGGCTTGCAGATCGTCAACATGCAGGTCTCCGGTGACGGCACCGATGCGTCCGGCGGACCTCTGCCTGGCGCCGTCATCAGCAATTCGGCCGGCCCCAACGACACGGCAACGGTTTCGGATTTCCGGATTTCCGCTTCCGACCTCGACGGCTCGGGCGCACCGGACGAACGCGTCATCACTTTCCGTATCACCGCCAGGATCGACCACGCGGCGTTCCCCGCGCCGGCGACGGTCGACAATCAGGGCCTGGTCAAAGTCACCGTCGGCACCGGCACCGGCACGGGAACCATCATCCCGTCGCAGGATCCGGGCAAGCCGGACGACGGCAATTTTCTCACCGGCGAAAAAACCTCGATCCGGATCGACCTGACCAAGTGCAATCCGCCACCACCGCCGCCTCCGGGCAAGGAATGCTTCAAGGTGGAGCGCGGCACGGTCGACTGCGTGCCCGGCGGCGGCGCGTTCATCTACCATATGCCTGTCGGCCCCGAGATGGGCGGCAGGTGGGTGCAGCTTTCGACCGCCACGCCAGGCATCACCATCGTCCCCGACACACAGAAGGTGCCGGCCGGCGGCGGTGTGCTGAACTGGAAGATCGTCGGCGCCTCGCCCGGCGACGTCATCCACCTCGTCGTCACCGGCATCGAGACCTATGCCGGGCCGAAAGAGGGTTGGGGGCTCTGCTGCACGCAGACCAACGACATCGTCATCCCGCGCGACCAGAGATGTCCGCCCAAGGACAGGGAACCGGACCTGAAGGTCGAGAAACGCGCCGATGTCACGCGCTGCACGATGGGCGGCGGCTGCGACTTCAGCATCCGGGTCACCAATGTCGGCGACGCGCCCTACAACGGCAAGATCGTGCTCGACGAGGTGACGCTGCCGGCGGGCTCGACGCTCGATTCGGGACCCAATCCGCCCTGGACCTGTGTGCCCCGCGCCACCCCGATGATGTGCACCCATCCGGTGACCACGCTCAATCCGGGGGCTTTCATCGACCTGGAGTTCGGCTTCAAGCCGGCTGGCGGCTGGCAAGGCAGCAGCTTGCGCAACTGTGCCACCTATAACTATGCCGCCAGCGGCAAGCCGCTGTTCGGCAGCCAGGCCAACGCCCGTGGCTGCGCCTCGATCCCGATCTGCCGGCGTGGCGATCGCGATCGCGACTGCCGGCCGCCGGTCGAGAAGAAGGCCGACCTGATCCTGAAAAAGCGTGCCCGCGCGGAAGCCTGCACCGCCGATGGCGTGTGCAGCTTCGTCATCGACATCATCAACAACGGCACCTCGACCTATAACGGGCCGCTGACCGTGGTCGACACCTATCCCGGGGGCGCGCCGGCCTCCTCGACCTTTGGCCCGAGCCCACCCTGGACATGCGGTCCGAACGGCCCCGGCCAGTTCCGTTGCGACAATGCCGGCATCTCGCTGCCGCCGGGCGCTTTGACGGCGATCGTCGTCAAGGCGGTGGTGCCGGCAGGCTACCGGTCGGACACGGTCGAGAATTGCGCCGAGGTGAAACCGATCCCCGGCGAAACCGACCTCACCAACAACCGGGCCTGCGCCAAGCAACGCATCCCTCGTCCCAATGGCGGCCAGCCTGTCCTGCGTATCACCAAGACATGCGGCGGTTCGCTGGCGGGTGCCGCTTTCGTCTCCTGCCGCATCACCGTCAGCAATGCCGGCACGGCTGCCCCCACCGGTCCGGTGCGGGTCAACGATGCCGCCGCTTTGGTGGCGGGCGGCGCGCCCGTCCAGATCCAGACCGTCACATCAGACGGCGCGGAATGGGCATGCGGGCCGGTTCCGGCCGACACGCTGGCGTGCCAGATTCCAGGCGCCGTCATGACACCCGGAACCAGCAGGCACTTCGACGTGACGGTTTCGGCCAACGGCGAGTTCGAGAATTGCGCGCGGGGCTCCTACGGCCCGGCGCAGGGCGAGGACGTCGTCCATCCGGTCGGCCGGGCCTGCGCCAAGGGCGGCGGGGTCTCGTCCATCCGCGTCGAGAAGACCGGCGACCGCGAGTGCCGGCCCGGAGAACCCTGCTCGTTCGAGATCACCATCACCAACGACGGCTCGGCGGAATTTTCCGGCCCTGTCCGCATCGGCGATGCGATCGGCGTCGAAGGCCTCGGCCGGCTGGAAGGCGTCGCGATCACCTCGATCGAGCCGGCCTTCGGCTGCTCGCCGGAACCGGCGGCCTTGCCTGCGTCCTGCATCGCAGACCTGACGCTTGGCGCTGGCGAAAGCCGCGTCCACCACGTCACCGTGGTCATCCCCGACGACGGCCGCCTGGCCAATCTGCAAGGCAGCGTCAACGGCCAGAACTGCGTCGGCGTGCTCTCTCCCGACACGCGGGTGCAGGGCGGCGGAGATGTGCTTTCCCGCGACCAGGCCAATACCCAGGGCAATCGCGACAAGGCCTATGCCTGCCATCCCTTCGCCATCAGGCATGAGACGAAGAAGGAATGCTCGGCAGGCTTCGTCATGAACGACGCCGGCCGGTGCGTCTGCCCGCAAGGCACCACCTATCGCAACGGCCAGTGCTCGTCCGGCGGCGTCATCATCCCGCCGAAGGAGCCAAAGCGTTGCGTGCTGCTCAAGGGCCAGGTCCGCACAGAGGACGGACGCTGCGTCTGTCCGCGCGGGACCGAGTTGGAGAATGGCGCCTGCGTCACGATATCCAGGCCGGGCTGCGCGATACCGGGCTCGGTGCCGACATCGAACGGCCATGGCTGCACCTGTCCCAGGGGCACGCATCTCGACCGGGATGCCAACGCCTGCGTACGCGACAGGCCGAAGCCCGAGCAATGCACCATCCGTGGTCAGGTCCACGGCGCGGAAGGCGAATGCGTCTGCCCACGAGGGACCGAACTGCGCAAGGGAGCCTGCCGGGCTCTCCAGCCGGAGCCTGAGCAATGCACCATCCGCGGCCAGGTCCACGACGCCAATGGCGACTGCGTCTGCCCGAGGGGGACCGAGCTGCGCAATGGAGTGTGCCGGCGCAAGCAGCCCGATGTGGAGCAGTGCGACATTCGCGGCCAGATCCACAACAAGCGCGGCGAGTGCGTCTGTCCGCGTGGAACCCAGGTGATCGACGGTGCATGCCGCCGGTCCAGGCAAGAGAGCGAATGCGCGCCGGGCTCGCAAATGGTCAACGGCCAGTGCCAGCCGATCTTCAGGCGGCGTTGCCCGGAAGGCATGATCGGCCGTTATCCAAACTGCAGGACGGTGCGCGGGCAGCCCTCGCTGGAACTCAACCCGGGCATGCTGCTGCAGCAGGTTCTGCCACGGCGCAGGCCGCAGTCCGAACAGCAGCAGGATACGGCTCCAAACAGAATCCTGAATCTCCAGCAGCAGTAACCATCGCCTGAAGGCACATCGGAAACCCCGCCGGAGGAATCCCGGCGGGGTTCTTCGTGGCCGGGCAGGCTGAAGCTGCAACACGAAGAGGACGCCGCACTACCCCAGCTGTGGAACCGCCAAGCTCGCACCCTCGACAAGTCAGCGGCTGCGCTTTAGGCAGTGATCAGATGAAAAAGGCGCTCGGAAAGGCCCCGTCATCATGACGAAAAAAACCTTGATCGCACCTTCGGTGCTGGCTTCGGACTTTTCGAAGCTGGGCGACGAGGTCGAGGCCGTCGCGGCAGCCGGCGCCGACTGGATCCATCTCGATGTGATGGACGGCCATTTCGTCCCCAACATCACCTTCGGTCCGCCGGTGATCAAGGCGATCCGCAATCGCACCAAGGCTTTCTTCGACTGCCATTTGATGATTGCGCCGGCCGATCCCTATCTGGCAGCCTTCGCCGAGGCCGGGTGCGACGGCATGACCGTGCATGCCGAGGCCGGGCCGCATCTCGACCGCTCGCTGCAGACGATCAGGAATCTCGGCAAGAAGGCCGGCGTTTCGCTCAATCCGGCAACGCCGGAAAGTGCGATCGAATACGTGCTCGACAGGCTCGACCTGATCCTGATCATGACCGTCAACCCGGGTTTCGGGGGCCAGGCCTTCATTCCGGCAATCGTCGACAAGGTGAGGCGGGTCAAGGCGCTGATCGGCGGCCGGCCGATCCGCATCGAGATCGACGGCGGCGTGTCGCCCGAAACCGCGCCGCTGGTGACCGCCGCCGGCGCCGATGTGCTGGTGGCCGGCGCCGCCATCTTCAAGGGCGGCAGCGTGGAAGCGTACCGGGCAAATATAGAGGCGATCAGGACGGCGGCCGACAAGGCAGCCGGCTAAAAGCACCGCACAAGAACCGATGGAGGCCAGGATCTCCCCACGTGGTCAACCCCGGGGGCCTGCACTGCGCGCTTCGCTGCGGCTGGCCCCGCGACAAAAGCCATGGGCAGGATAAAAGGCCTGATTCGGTCCCACTGTTCGGTGTCTTTTGCGCGCGACGGAAAAGAGGTTCGCGCGGAGGCACGGAAGAACAGGTGATCCTGCATATAAACACGTTAAATTTCCGCCGGTTGTAGCCGAACACGATTTCGTTCGACCAGATATAGGATCGTGCATATTTCTTTGTTCTAAAGTACAATGACGCGATCTCCCGCTTGAGCGCGTCGAGGCGCGCGCGGTAGGGTACGTGTACGGAAAGGGAACTGTTTCTCGGACTCGAATTGCCCAAGACCAGATTTGGGGACAAGGAGCCGATTTTGACATACGCAGCTGCCAATCTGAATGACGACGGCACAGGCTCGAAGAGTACGCTCGCCAGCACTGTCTATCATCAACTCCGTGCCGATCTTCTGCGGGGCGCCTTTGAAACCGAGAGCAAGCTGCGGGTTGAGTGGGTTGTTTCCAAATATGGCGCCGGCGCTTCCCCGGTTCGTGAGGCTCTCAATCGCCTGGCTTCGGAAGGGCTTCTCGGTCGGCATGACCAGCGAGGCTTCTTCATCATGCCGGTCAGCGCGGCAGAGCTCGAGGAATTGACACGTACCCGTTGCTGGCTCGAGGAACGGGCGCTTCGCGAATCCATCGCCCACCGGACCGCCGAATGGGAAGAACAGCTGGTTCTGGCGTTGCATCGGTTGGGGCGCACCTCACGTCTCATGCCAACGGATCTGTCGTCGCTCAATCCGGACTGGGAGAGACTGCACCGCACTTTCCACCGTGCGCTGATCTCGGCCTGCCGGTCGCGATGGCTGGTGGGGTTTTGCGACCAGCTTTCCGATCACGCCTACCGCTACCGCCGAATGGCCAGTAACGGCGAAGGCGTCCAGCGCGACGATTTTGCGGAGCACCGCCTGATCGCGGAAAATGCGCTGGACGGTAATGCCGACGCCGCGGTCGAAGCCCTGCTCAATCACTATCGCCTGACGGCAGCCATGTGCATGGAGCGCTTCAAGCAGGTCGAAGCATCAGAGCCGGCCAGCGCCAGGGCCGAGCGCACGCCACGTTAGCGCCGCATCGCGCCCCAAGCCTTTGCCGCCCCAGCCTTTTACCGCCAAAGCCTTCCGCTTTCGCCCGGCGACATGATCATGGCCGCCGCGTGGAGCCGCCCTTGCGGGCTTGACGGGTCGGCAAGAACCACCAACAGTCTGGCGCCGTGCAAGCGGCCGAACCGGAAGACAGGCCCGGCTCCGTCCGGATGCATGCCTTTCGCCGCCAGACGCAGGAAGACCTCATGAGCAATCATCTGTTCGACATTTTCCGGTCCCGGATGCCGAAGCCCGGACGCCTGTTGATGCGGACGGATGACGGCCGCGTGCTGACCTATGGCGACATGCTGGCGCGCTCGGCGCAACTGGCGCACGCGCTTTTGCAACTTGGCGTCGAGCCCGGCGACCGGGTCGCGGTGCAGGTCGAGAAGAGCCCGGAAGCTATGCTGCTGTACCTCGCCTGCCTGCGTGCCGGCGCCGTCTTCCTGCCGCTCAACACCGCCTATACGCTGGCCGAACTCGCCTATTTCTTCGGCGACGCCGAGCCCCGGCTGGTCGTCTGCGATCCGGCACGGGTAGCCGGCATCGACGCCCTGGCGCAAAAATGCGGAGCTCTTGCCGTCACCCTCGACGGCAAGGGCGAAGGATCGCTGGCGGACCAGGCGTCGCGGCAATCGCCCGACTTCCACGACGTCGCGCGCGGTCCCGACGATCTTGCGGCGATCCTCTACACGTCGGGAACGACCGGCCGCTCGAAAGGGGCCATGCTCAGCCACGAGAACCTCGCCTCGAATGCGCGCGTGCTGGTCGACTATTGGCGCTTCACATCGGACGATGTGCTGATCCACGCACTGCCCATCTTCCACACCCATGGGCTGTTCGTCGCCACCAACGTCATCCTGATGGCCGGCGCCTCGATGCTGTTCGAGCAGAAATTCGACGCAGGGCGCGTCGTCGCGCTCTTGCCGGACGCCACGGCGCTGATGGGCGTGCCGACCTTCTATGTCCGGCTCTTGCAGCAGGACGGGCTGACCCGCGAGGCGGCAAGAAACATCCGCCTGTTCGTTTCCGGCTCGGCGCCGCTGCTGGCCGAGACGCACAGGGCCTGGCGCGAGCGCACAGGCCACGCCATTCTCGAGCGCTACGGCATGACCGAGACCAACATGAACACCTCGAACCCCTATGATGGCGAGCGCCGCGCCGGCACCGTCGGCTTTCCCTTGCCCGGCGTGTCGTTGCGCATCGCCGACCCCGACACTGGCAGGCCGCTTGCCCAAAGCGAGGTCGGCATGATCGAGGTCAAGGGGCCGAATGTCTTCTCCGGCTACTGGCGCATGCCGGAAAAGACCAAAGCGGAATTCCGCGCCGACGGCTTCTTCATCACGGGCGATCTCGGCATGATCGACCCCGACGGTTATGTCCACATCGTCGGCCGCGGCAAGGACCTGATCATCTCGGGCGGCTACAACATCTATCCCAAGGAGCTCGAGAGCGAGATCGACGCGCTTGACGGCGTCCTGGAAAGTGCCGTCATCGGCGTTGCCCATCCCGATTTCGGCGAAGGCGTAACGGCCGTCGTGGTTCGCTCGCCGGCTTCGACCGTCACCGCTGCCGAGATACTCAATGCCATTGCCGCGCGCGTGGCGAAATACAAGCATCCCAAGCGCGTGGTCTTCGTCGACGAATTGCCGCGCAACACCATGGGCAAGGTGCAAAAGAATCTGCTGCGCGATACCTACAAGGATCTTTTTTCCATAAGCAGTCCCGCCAGCTAAGTCGATCCAGGCAAGGATACCTCATCCCGCTTGTTTGGACGGGGAGCATCGCGAACAGTTTCGTGCGATCGCCTGGGCACTATCGGGGGAACAAGAGACCGACGACATGCTCGGCCAGCGCCAGGCTTGCCGTCAGGCCCGGGCTCTCTATGCCGAACAGGTTGACGATCCGGCCCGCGCCGTGGTCGGCCGGACCCTGCACCATGAAGTCGGCCGCCGGCTGGTTCGGGCCCGATAGTTTCGACCTGATCCCGGCATAGGCCGGCAGCAGGGCGCCGTCCCTCAGATCCGGCCAATAGCGCCGGATCTCGTCATAGAAGACCGCGCTGCGGCCGGGATCCACCGTATAGTCCGCCTGGCCGATCCATTCGACGTCTGGGCCGAAGCGCGCGCTGCCACCAAGATCGAGGGTCAGATGCACGCCCAGGCCGCCATTGACCGGCACTGGATAGATCAGCCGCGAGAATGGCGAGCGGCCCGAAAGCGAAAAGTAGTTGCCGCGCGCCAGCCAGAGCGGCGGCACGAGCTCTTGCGGGAACCCTTCGATGCGGCCGGCCAGCGCCTGCGCGTCGAGCCCTGCGGCGTTGACGAAAGCGCCGGCTTTCAACGCGAACGTCTCGCCGTCGCCATCGCGCGTGGTGATACGAATCCCATCGGCCTCGACCGTCGCCGCTGCGACGGCGGTCAGGAAGGCGAACGACGCACCGGCCGCCTCCGCGTCGCCGCGCAGCGACAGCATCAGCCCCTGGCTGTCGACGATGCCCGTCGACGGCGACAGCAGCGCCCCGGCGCAGCTCAGCGCCGGTTCGAGGCTTTCTGCTTGCGCGGCGGTCAGCAAGTCGAGGTCGTCGACGCCGCATTGTTCCGCATTGGCCCGGATTGCATTGAGCCGAGGCAGCTGGCCCGGTCCGACGGCGACGATCAGCTTGCCGGTGCGTCGATGGCCGATGCCACGCTCGCGGCAATAGGCATAGAGCCGTTCGCGTCCTTCGACGCAGAAACGCGCCTTCAGGCTTCCGGGCGCGTAATAGAGCCCGGCATGAACGACTTCCGAATTGCGCGAGCTGGTGACGGTGCCGATCGAGGCGGCCTTTTCGATAACCAGCACTTCGCGGCCCGACAAGGCGAGCGCCCTGGCAATGGCGAGCCCGACGACGCCGGCTCCGGCGACGACGCAATCGACGTCAGCCATGGCCGGCTTTCACCGTTGCCCGCCGGCGCTGGTCGAAAAAACCCTGTCGCCGCCGATCCAGACGGTTTTGATGTCGAGATCGTTCGAAAGCGAAACGATGTCGGCGGCGGTGCCCTTGGCGAAGCGGCCGAGCCGGTGCGATTGGCCGATCGCCTGCGCCGGATAAAGAGAGGCCATGCGCAAGGCCTCGGAAAGCTCCACGCCCACGCTGCGGTGAGTGAAGCGCACAGCCGAGATCATGTCGAGATCCGCGCCGGCCAGCGTTCCATCGGCAAGCCGCAGGCTGCCGTCCTTGCGGTAGATGGTGCGGCCGTTGAGCGTGAAGGAGGTCATGTCGGTGCCGATCGTCGCCATGGCGTCGGTGACCAGCACGATCCTGCCCGGCCCCTCTTTGGCCCGCAGCGCTATTGCGATGGTGGCGGGATCGACATGGATGCCGTCGGCGATCAGTCCCGCGGACAGGCCGCCGATGTCGATGGCGGCGCCCGCCAGTCCCGGCTCCCGGTTGCCGATCTGGCTCATGGCATTGAACAGATGCGTGACCACGCTGGCGCCGGCCTCGGCGAAGGCTTTGGCCGTGGCGTAGCCGGTGTCGGAATGGCCGAGGCTGACGATGATGCCGGCCTTGGCCAAGGCCGTCACGCGGGCCGCCTCGACGGATTCGGGTGCGATCGTGGTGAGCAGCACCGGGAGCTTGCCTCGCGCCGCGATCAGCATCGCCTCGTCCTTGTCCGTCATCGGCCGGATCAGCGCCGGGTCATGCGCGCCCTTGCGGGCGATCGACAGATGCGGACCTTCCAGATGCAGTCCGAGGAACCCCGGCACTTTCCGCAGTGCCGACGCCTCGCCGGCGGCAATCGCCGCGGCGGTGATATCAGCCGTATCGGTGATCAGCGTCGGCAGCAGCGCCGTGGTGCCGAACGGCGCATGCGCCCGGCAGATGGTCTCGATCGAGGCGACATCGGGGTGATCGTTGAGCATGACGCCGCCGCCGCCATTGACCTGGATGTCGACGAAGCCCGGCGCCAGCATGCCGCCGCCGGTGTCGACGCGGCGCATATCCGCGGCAAGCGCGCCGGTGGGCAGGATGGCCTCGACCAGGCTGTCGCGCACGACGAGGGCATGACCGTCATGCCAGTCGTCGCCGTCGAAGATACGGGCGCCAGTCAGGGCGAAACGGTCGCTCATACGGTCTCCGTCACCTTGCGAAGGTTGCGCGGCGTATCCGGGTCGAGGCCGCGGTGGCGCGCAAGGGCCTCGACGAACACGTAGAAGGACACGATCAGCGTCAGCGGATCGGTCAGTGGATGGCCGGTGGCGACATGCGGCAGGCGTGTGGCCTTGTTCGCCAGCATCGAGGTGACGAAGACCGGCGCCCCCTTGGCCGCCAGGCTGTCGGCGGCTTCGGCCACGGACGGTTCGGATGCGTCGCGCGCGGCCAGGGCCAGCACCGGAAAATCGGGGCCGATCAGCGCCAGCGGGCCATGCATGACTTCGGCAGCACTGTAGGCCTCGGCATGCATGCCGCAGGTTTCCTTGAATTTCAGCGCCGCTTCGTTAGCCATCGCCGCGGATGGGCCGCGGCCGAGGATGAACAGCGACTTCTGCTTTTCGATCGTTTCGACGAGCACGCTCATCCAGTCGCAAGCGATCGCCTTGCCGAAATGCTCGGGCAAGCGGGCAAGCGCCTTGAGAAGCGCTTCGTCGCCGGTGGAATGCGCCATCAGAGCAAGGCCGGCGACAGCGGAATTGACGAAGGTCTTGGTCGCCGCGACGCTGCGCTCGGGCCCGGCCAGGATGTCGATCGCATGGTCCGAGGCGCGCGCCAGCGGTGAATCGGCGGTGTTGGTGACGGCGATGGTCAGCGCGCCACCTGCCCGTGCGGTTTCGGCCATGGCGACGATGTCGGGGCTCTTGCCCGACTGCGAGATGGCCAGGCACGCGGAGCCGCCGAGCCTGAGCTTGCGGCCATAGATCGAAGCGATGGAAGGGCCGACCGAAGCCACCGCAAGACCGGCGGTGAGTTCGACCGCGTACTTCATGAAAGTAGCGGCATGGTCGGACGAGCCGCGCGCCACAGTGACGACGAAATGCGGGTCGCGCTCGCGAATGCCGCGGCCGGCTTCGGAAAGTACGGCACCGGAACCGTCGAGCAGGCGGGCGACGGCTTGCGGGATCTCCTCGATCTCGCGCCGCATATGGGTCGGCTCCGTCGATTTGTTCGGCTCGGTCGTCATGGTCGGCCCTCTTCGCTCGGCCCTGTCAGCCGCAGTTCGGCGACGAAATCATAAGCGTCGCCCCTGTAGATGGAGCGGGTGAACTCGATCACCTTGCCGCTCGCCAGATAGGAAATACGCTCGATGTGCAGGCCGGCAATGCCCGGCGGCACTTCGAGCAGGCGCGCGTCGCCGTCGCCGAGATTGGCGGCCGAGATGCGCTGCACCGCGCGCACCGGCCTGTTGCCGGTCAATTCCAGGGCTGCGTAGAGCGAGGAGCCAATTCCAGCGGGGTCCGGCAGCACGCTGGCCGACAGCGAGGCGCGCTCGATCGCCAGCGGCGTGTCGTTGGCGATGCGCAGGCGCGCCACGCGCGCCACCAGTTCGTTCGACGAAAGGCCGAGCACCATCATCTCGTCGGGCGAGGGCGCGTAAAGGCCGCGGTCGAGCCAGGCCGAGCGCACAACCATGCCACGCCGCGCCATGTCCTCGGTGAAGGAGGTCAGCCGCGACAGCGACTGCTCGACCCGCTCCATGCGCGGCGCCACGAAGGTGCCGGAGCCGTGGCGCTGGACCAGGATGCCGCCCTTGACGAGGTCCTGCACCGCCTTACGCACGGTGACGCGCGAAATATCGGCCTTGATGGCGATGTCGCGCTCGGAAGGCAGCGCGTCGCCGGGCCCGATCAGGCCGCGATTGACGGCATCCTCAATGCTTTTGCGCAGTTGCAGGTAGAGCGGCGCACCGCTTTGCGAGGACTGTTTCAGCGCGGCGAAGATCTGGTCGGCGGCGTCGCTCATCGAGCCGCTCCCCTCGGCGCGAACAGGCGGACCGCCATCTGCACGGCGCCGCCGAGCGCATCGTCGAGCGGCTCCCGAAGCAGCGCCCGGTAGCGTGCAGACAGGCGCGGCGCGTAGAGCGGCGCCAGCCCGCCGAGCAGGCAGAGCGGCGCGTCGTCCGCCAACTCCAGCGCGCCGAGCGAGGCCTCGACATCGGCGACTGCCTTGTCGAGGATCCAGTTGGCGACCGCGTCGCCTTTTTCGGCATGTTCGAACACTTTGGGGGCGAAGCCGCCGAAATCGCCGGGCTTGGCATTGGTGGTGAATTCGACCACATCCTCCGGATTGTCGCGGAACACGGCCATCATGCTATCGGTCAGCGGCGTGCGCGCGCGCACGCCATCATGGGCAAGCAGGGTCTGTTCGAGCAGGTCGCGGCCGATGCGGGCGCCGCTGCCCTGGTCGCCGACCTGGAAGCCCCAGCCGCCGATGGCACGCGACTTGCCGTTCTTGCGCGCCATATAGGCGGTGCCGGTGCCGAGGATCGCCATGGCGCCGTCGCCGGAACCGACCGCGCCTTCCAGCGCGATTTCGGCATCGGTTTCGACGCGGCTGGTGCTGAACGGCAGGATCGCCTCGAGCTGCTGCCGGTAGGTGCCGACATTGGCGCCGGCGAGGCCGAGAATGGCCGGTGTTTGCGGGATCAGGTCCGGATCCTGGCCAGCCGCGACAAAGGCTTGCCGCGCCGCCTCGACGATGTTCGACCGGGCGCCGGTCAGGTCGGTGCGGATGTTGGCGGCGCCGCTTTTGGCGCGGCCGAGCACCGTGCCGTCCGCCATTGCCAGGGCCGCCCTGCAGCTGGTGCCGCCGCCATCGATGCCAAGCACGAATTTCACGTGATTTCTCCTCCAGGCCGATAATACCAATAAAATACCAATAGCCAAGGGTTAATTTCCGCTGCAAAAAAGATTAGAGCGTATTTCACTGAAAAACTTGGCCATTTACCTGCGCCAGCGATTTCGGTGCGGCGAATTCGTTAATGCGTGTGGACAAGTGGTATTTTTTTGGTATTGTTTTCCGAATTGGAGGAATTGGGATGGCCGAAACGCGCACCGAAGCGCTGCACAGGAATGCCGAGGGGCTGGATATCCAGGCTCCCGAAGCCATCCTTGCTTCGCTGGCCGATGCGCAGGTCGAGGCGGCGAAGATTGTGCGCAACGCCATTCCCTCCATCGCCGAAGCGGCCGAGATCATCACCGGTAGCCTGAAGGGCGGCGGCAAGCTCGCCTATGCCGCGGCCGGCAGCTCCGGCCTGATGGCGCTTGCCGATGCGCTGGAACTGCCTGGCACCTTCGGCATCCGTCGCGACCGCATCGCCATCCTGATCGCCGGCGGCGATGAGGCCTTCAGAACGCTGGCCGGCGGCCCCGAAGACGATAAAGAGGAGGCCGCGACAGCGGTCGCCAACGCCGGCATTGGCAAGGGCGACTGCCTGATCGCAATCTCGGCCAGTGGTACGACGCCCTATGCACTGCGGGCGATCGAGGAAGCCGCCCGTCGCGGTGCGGCCACCATCGGCATCGCCAACAACCGGGACTCGGCTCTGCTGCGTCTGTCTGGAACCGCCATCCTGCTCGAAACGCCGCCGGAAGTGATCGCCGGCTCGACGCGCATGGGCGCCGGCACGGCCCAGAAGATCGCCCTCAACATGCTGTCGACGCTCGCCGCCATCCATCTCGGCCATGTCCATGACGGCTACATGGTCAATCTCATGGCCGACAACAGCAAGCTGCGCGACCGCGCGGCGCGGATCGTCGCGGCCATCAGCGGCGGCAGCCGCGACGACGCGGCCCGTTTGCTCGAAAAGAGCGGCGGTGCGGTCAAGACCGCCATTCTGCTTGCCGCCGGCGCTGACAGCGCCGACACGGCGCAGAAGATACTGGAAGAGGCCGGCCAGAAGCTGCGGCCGGCCCTTTCCGCGCTGGGGCATGATCCCGAAAAGTGGAGACCGCTTCTCGGAAAAGATCATGCTCGAACAAAGAAATAGAGCCTGTTTCATCCCGGTGTCCATCGGGGTGAAGCAGGCTTGCGAGGGGAGCAAGGGGCGCAACGCCTCTGTTCTCATCAAAACCGAACCTGAAAAAGGTCAACAGGGAGACTGAGCATGACAACGAAACTACTGACGGCACTGCTTCTGGGCACCAGCATTCTCGGCTCCGCCGGGGTGGCTTACGCCGAGGACGTAACGCTCAACATCGAAAGCTGGCGCGGCGACGACCTTGCCATCTGGAAGGACAAGCTGATCCCGGCTTTCGAAGCCAAGAACCCCGGCATCAAGGTGGTGTTCGCGCCCTCGGCGCCGACCGAATATGACGCGGCTCTCGGCGCCAAGCTCGCCGCCGGTTCGGCGGGCGACCTGATCACCTGCCGCCCGTTCGACAAGTCGCTCGAGCTGTTCAAGAAGGGCAATCTCGCGGACCTCTCCTCGCTGCCGGGCATGGACAACTTCTCGCCGGTGGCCAAATCCGCCTGGCAGACCGACGACGGCAAGGCGACCTTCTGCGTGCCGATGGCGTCGGTCATCCATGGCTTCATCTACAACAAGGACGCCTTCGACAAGCTCGGCATCAAGGTGCCGGAGACCCGTGACGAGTTCTTCGCCGCGCTCGACAAGATCAAGGCCGACGGCACCTACATCCCGATGGCGATGGGCACCAAGGATCTCTGGGAAGCCGCGACCATGGGCTACCAGAACATCGGCCCCAACTACTGGAAGGGCGAGGAAGGCCGCGCGGCCCTCATCAAGGGCGAGCAGAAGCTGACCGACAAGGACTGGGTGGCGCCCTATGAGGAACTGGCCAAGTGGAAGCCCTATCTCGGCGACGGCTTCGAGGCGCAGACCTATCCGGACAGCCAGAACCTGTTCACGCTCGGCCGCGCCGCCATCTACCCGGCCGGCTCGTGGGAAATCGGCCTGTTCAACACCCAGGCCCAGTTCAAGATGGGCGCCTTCCCGCCGCCGGTCGAGAAGGCCGGCGACACCTGCTACATCTCCGACCATACCGACATCGGCATGGGCCTGAATGCGGGCTCCAAGCATGCGGATGCGGCCAAGACCTTCCTGTCCTGGGTCGCCTCGCCGGATTTCGCCACCATCTACGCCAACGCGCTGCCGGGCTTCTTCAGCCTGAACTCCTCGCCGGTGAAGATGGAGGACCCGCTGGCCCAGGAATTCGTCTCCTGGCGCGGCAAGTGCAAGTCGACGATTCGCTCGACCTACCAGATCCTGTCGCGCGGCACGCCGAACCTCGAGAACGAGACCTGGGTCGAATCGGCCAATGTCATCAACGGCACCGATACGCCGGAAGCCGCTGCCAAGAAGCTGCAGGACGGCCTCGACAGTTGGTACAAGCCCGCCAAGTAAGGCTCGGGCAATGAGCTGGGCCGTTCCAAGTGGACGGCCCAGCGTTTTTCGATAGCATCGACTGCGAAGGACGGCGCCGCCCCTTATCCGCCTGCCGGCACCTTCTCCCCGTACAGTGACGGTGAGAAAGGGAGTTGCCGCAACGCTGGCGACCTCCTCTCTCCGTTCTTCACCGGGAGAGGGTAAGGATGAGGGGCACCGCTGTTGTCGAAAGCATTTTCCCAGACCTGATCGGTGGGGACCGAACTCATGGCCGCACAAGCACGACCGAAAAGACCGATCCGCTGGCATATCGCCGTCTTCCTGGCGCCGGCGGTGCTCGTCTATACGGCGATCATGATCCTGCCGCTCGCCGGCACTTTGCAGCTGTCGCTGTTCCGCAACATCGAGCAATCCCAGGTCTTCGTCGGGCTGGCAAACTTCCGCACCCTGTTCGGCGATCCAAACTGGTCGGTGAATTTCTGGAACGCGCTGCGCAACAATGTCTGGTTCTTCATCATCCACATGCTGGTGCAGAACCCGATCGGCGTACTGCTGGCCGCACTTATGTCCAGCCCCAGGCTGCGCTTTTCGGCCTTCTACCGCACGGCGATCTTCGTGCCGACCATCCTGTCCTTCGTCATCGTCGGCTTCGCCTGGAAGCTCATCCTGTCGCCGCTATGGGGCGTGGCACCGCACATGATGGACCTGGTCGGCCTTAAAAGCCTGTTCACGCCATGGCTCGGCAAGGAGCAGTATGCGCTGACCGCGCTTAGCCTGGTCTCGGTGTGGCAGTTCGTCGGCATCCCCATGATGCTGATCTACGCCGCGCTGCTGTCGATCCCCAATGAGGTCATAGAGGCGGCGGAATGCGATGGCATCACCGGCCTGTCGCAGTTCTGGAAGATCAAGCTGCCGCTGATCCTGCCCTCGATCGGCATCATCTCGATCCTGACCTTCGTCGGCAATTTCAACGCCTTCGACCTGATCTACACCGCGCAGGGCGCGCTCGCCGGACCGAATTATTCGACCGACATTCTCGGCACCTTCCTCTACCGCGCATTCTTCGGCTTCCAGCTGCAGGTCGGCGACCCCAACATGGGCGCGACCATCGCCACGATCATGTTCCTGATCATCCTCGGCGGTGTCTGCGTCTACCTCTTCCTCATCCAGACGCGCCTGCGTCGATATCAGTTTTAGGGGGCGATATGTCGAGCTTGAGCACCCCCCTCTGTCCTGCCGGACATCTCCCCCGCAAGGGGGGAGATCAGCTGTTGTCACGGCCTTCGCCAGCCACCAGCGATGCAGGAGATGTGTCGGCGCCAAAGCTGCCAATCTCCCCCCTTGCGGGGGAGATGGCCGGCAGGCCAGAGGGGGGTGGCTGGGTGCTGTTCCTCGGCAAAGTAGCTCCTCAGGAGACCATCCAATGAGCACCGCCACCCGTTCGCTGCCCCGCACGATCGGCGCTCATGCGATCCTGCTGACCTACACGGCGATCGCGCTGTTCCCGGTGATCCTGGTCATCATGAATTCGTTCAAATCCCGCGCCGGCATATTCGGCGCGCCGCTGACACCGCCGACGCCAAAGACCTTCGACCTGATCGGCTATACCACGGTGATCGGCCAGGGCGATTTCATCCACTATTTCCAGAACAGCCTCGTCGTCACCGTCGCCTCGCTGTTCTTCGTGCTGCTGTTCGGCGCCATGGCGGCATTCGCCCTGTCGGAATACCGTTTTCGCGGCAATACGCTGATGGGCCTCTATCTGGCGCTGGGCATCATGATCCCGATCCGGCTGGCCACCGTCGCCATCCTGCAATTGATGGTGGCGAGCGGGCTGGTCAACACGCTGACGGCGCTGATCCTGGTCTACACCGCGCAAGGCCTGCCGCTGGCCGTCTTCATTCTGTCGGAATTCATGAGGCAGGTGTCGGACGACCTGAAGAACGCCGGCCGCATCGACGGCCTGTCGGAATACACCATCTTCTTCCGGCTGGTGCTGCCGCTGGTGCGGCCATCGATGGCGACAGTCGCCGTCTTCACCATGATCCCGATCTGGAACGATCTGTGGTTCCCGCTGATCCTGGCGCCGTCGGAAGAGACCAAGACGGTGACGCTCGGCGCGCAGCTCTTTCTCGGCCAGTTCGTCACCAACTGGAACGCCATCCTGGCCGCGCTCTCGCTGGCGATCATGCCGGTGCTGATCCTCTACGTCATCTTCTCGCGGCAGCTGATCCGCGGCATCACGTCAGGAGCCGTCAAGTGAGCGGACAAATCTCTGTTGGAGCCTTCACCCCACCCGGCGCTTCGCGCCGACCTCCCCATCATGGGGAGGTCGAAGGTCACGGCTTCATTCACGACGGCCAAGGGACACGTTTCGGAGAAGCCTCTTTGAGCGTGGCGGGGGTCACGCCGACGTCCTACCTCCCCTCGATGGGGAGGTCGGCGCGTAGCGCCGGGTGGGGTGACACCCTCTCAAGAGAAATCAGGATATCTGGAGCAGCTCGGTGAACTCTGAAACGCCCCTTCGCGTCGTCGTCGCCGGCCTCGGCAATATGGGCCGCAGCCATGCGCTCGCCTATCACACCAATCCGGGCTTCGAGATCGCCGCGTTGATCAACCGCTCCGACGTGCCGCTGCCGAATGGGCTGTCGGGCTACGGCATCAGGCGCTCCTTCGACGATGCGCTGCGCGACGAAAAGCCCGATGTCGCCTGCATAGCCACTTATTCCGACAGCCACGCCGACTATGCGGTGAGGGCGTTCGAGGCCGGCTGCCATGTCTTCGTCGAAAAGCCCCTCGCGACGACGGTGGCCGACGCCAGGCGCGTCGTCGCGGCCGCCAAGGCCAATGGCAGGAAACTGGTGATCGGCTACATACTGCGCCACCACCCGTCCTGGATCAGGCTGATCGCCGAGGCGCGCAAGCTCGGCGGCCCTTATGTCTTCCGCATGAACCTCAACCAGCAGTCCTCTGGCCATACCTGGGAGACGCACAAGCAATTGATGCGCACGACCTCGCCGATCGTCGACTGCGGCGTGCATTATCTCGACGTCATGCTGCAGATCACCGACGCCAGGCCGGTCGAGGTGCGCGGCATGGGCGTGCGGCTGACCGAGGAGGTGGCGCCCACGATGTACAATTACGGCCACCTCCAGGTGCTGTTCGATGACGGCTCGGTCGGCTGGTACGAGGCCGGCTGGGGACCGATGATTTCGGAGACCGCGTTCTTTGTCAAAGATGTCATCTCGCCGACGGGCTGCGTGTCGATCGTCATGAAGGAAGGCGTTAAGTCCGACGACATCGACACTCACACCAAGACGTCGACCATTCGCCTGCACAGTGCGAAAACCGGCGCGGACGGCAAGTTCGCCAAGCCAGACGAGATGCTGTCGATGGAGGGCGAACCCGGCCACCAGGATCTCTGCGATCTCGAACAGGCTTTTGTCCTCAAGGCGATCCGCGAGGATATCGATCTCACCCGCCATATGGACGACGCCGTGAAATCGCTCGCCGTCTGCCTTGCCGCCGACGAGAGCGTGCGCAGCGGGAAGGCGGTGCGATTGTGAAAAGGGAGCTAGCGGCAGGGGTTGCGGTCTACGGCGCCCCCCTCTGGCCTGCCGGCCATCTCCCCCTCAAGGAGGGAGATCAGCTGTCGGCATGGCCTTCGCCGATCACAAACGTCAAAAAGAGTGTTTCAGCGTCAAAGCTGCCAATCTCCCCAGTTGAGGGGGAGATGTCCGGCAGGACAGAGGGAGGCGCCCTGGCGCCCACTCATCAATTTGGAGGACTGCCGTGGGCTCGCTGAAGATCGAGAATGTGAAGAAGGCCTTCGGCCCGGTCGAGGTGCTGAAGGGCATCGACCTCGAGGTGACGGATGGCGAATTCGTCGTCTTCGTCGGCCCCTCGGGCTGCGGCAAGTCGACTTTGCTGAGGGTGATCGCCGGGCTGGAGGATTCGACCTCGGGCCGGGTGGTCATCGATGGCGCGGATGTCTCGGCTACGCCGCCGGCCAAGCGCGGCATCGCCATGGTGTTCCAGACCTATGCGCTCTATCCGCACCTGACGGTGAAGAACAATATGGGCCTTGGCCTCAAGCAGGCCGGCACGCCGGCGCCCGAGATCGAGCGCCGCATCGGCATCGCCTCGTCCATGCTGTCGCTTGAGCCCTATCTGGAAAGGCGTCCCGCGGAACTCTCCGGCGGCCAGCGCCAGCGCGTCGCCATCGGCCGCGCCGTGGTGCGCGAGCCAAAGCTGTTCCTGTTCGACGAGCCTTTGTCCAATCTCGACGCGGCACTGCGCGTCAACACGCGGTTGGAAATCGCGCAGCTGCATCGCCGCCTCAAGGCGACGATGATCTACGTCACCCACGACCAGGTCGAGGCGATGACGCTGGCAGACAAGATCGTGGTGCTCAATGCCGGGAAAATCGAGCAGATCGGCGGACCGATGGAACTCTACAATTCGCCGGCGAACGAATTTGTCGCGGGCTTCATCGGCTCGCCGAAGATGAACTTCATCGACGGCGCCAGGCTTGGGGAAACCGCCAAGAGCATCGGCGTGCGGCCGGAGCATCTGACTGTCGACCCGAAATCCGGCGCCTGGAAAGGCACGGTCGTGCATGCCGAGCACCTCGGCGCCGACACCAATCTCTATCTCGACTGCGAGAAGGCCGGGCTGATCACCGTGCGCATTTTCGGTGTTTATGACGCCGAGCCGGGGGCGACACTTTATGCAACGCCGGATCCGGCGAAGACCTATCGGTTTGGCGCGGATGGGAAGGTGCTGAAGTAGTATCGCAACATAGTTGGCGCTGCCCCTCATTCGCCTGCCGGCACCTTCTCCCCGTATAGTGACGGGGAGAAGGAAGATAGCTCCAGCGCCGGCGATTGGCGAAAGCAGCAACGACAGCGTCCTTCTCCCCGTTTTACGGGGAGAAGATGGCGGCAGCCAGATGAGGGGCGGCGCGACTTGTGAAAGTTATGCGTCAGCCCTGAACGTCTGCTTCTGCTGGCCCAACCCTTCGATGCCCAGCTCCACCACGTCGCCGGCCTTCAAGAACACCGGCGGCTTCATGCCCAGGCCGACACCGGGCGGCGTGCCTGTCGAAATGATGTCGCCAGGATGCAGCGACATGAACTGGCTGAGATAGGACACAAGATAGGCGACGCCGTAGACCATGGTCTTCGTCGAGCCGTTCTGCATGGTCTTGCCGTTGACGGTCAGCCACATCTTCAGGTTCTGCGGATCCGAGACCTCGTCCTTGGTCACCAGCCATGGGCCGGTCGGGCCGAACGTGTCGCAGCTCTTGCCCTTGGTCCATTGGCCCTGGCGCTCGGCCTGGAAGGCGCGCTCGGAGACATCGTGCGCGACGCAGTAGCCGGCGACGTAATCGAGCGCATCGGCCTGGCTGACATATTTTGCCGTTTTGCCGATGACGACGCCGAGCTCGACCTCCCAGTCGGTCTTCTCCGAGCCGCGCGGGATCAGCACGTCATCGTCCGGTCCGACGATGGCCGAGCTGGCCTTCATGAAGATGATCGGCTCCGGCGGCACGGTGGCGCCGGTCTCGGCGGCGTGGTCGGAATAGTTGAGGCCGATGCAGATGAACTTGCCGGTGCCGGCAACGCAGGCACCGAGCCGCGGCTTGCCGGAAACCGCCGGCAGCGACTTTGCGTCGAGCTTGGACAGCATCTCCAGCGAGGCCGGGTGAAGCGTGGTGCCGGCAATGTCGGCGACATGGGCGGAGAGGTCGCGGATCGTCCCATCCGCATCGAGCAGGCCGGGACGTTCGCTCCCCACCTCGCCATAGCGCAGCAGTTTCATTTAAACCCTTCTCCTGGTTGCGGCCTCGCGGCCTTTTGCAAACTCTTCACCGAAACGAATGGCTCCCGTTTGGGAAGCCGGCGGACCGTACCACCGGCCTGATCCAGGGCAAGCGCGGACACCATATAGTGATCGCCGGTGAGCGGGATTTTCAGACTCCTCGATCCGGTCAGATCGACCAGCCACCATCGATATTGTAGGCCTGCCCGGATGTGTAGGTGGCGCCGGCCAGATAGACGGCCAGATCGGCGATTTCCTCCGGCGTGCCGAGCCGGCCCATCGGCTGGCGCGCGATGAAGGCGGCGCGCGCGGCTTCATAATCGCCCTGCGCGTGCATGCGATCCTGCAGCGACGGGCTCTCGACCGTACCGGGGCAGATGGCGTTGCAGCGTATGCCCTTGCCGACATAGTCGGCCGCGACTGCCTTGGTCAGGCCGATCACCGCAGCCTTGGTGACACCATAGGCGAAACGGTTCGGCACGCCCTTCTGCGAACTCGCCAGCGAGGCCATGTTGATGATCGACCCGTCTGCGCGCTCCAGCATGCCGGGCAGCACGGCGCGGATGGTGCGGATCATGGCGCGAACGTTGAGGTTGAGAGCGAAATCGAGATCGCTGTCCTTCATCTCCAGGATCGAGCCGGAGTGGACGAAACCGGCGCAGTTGAACAGCACGTCGACGCGGCCGATCCCGGCGAAGGCGGTGTTGACCGCCTCGTCATTGAGCACGTCGACCTTGCGTGTCTTGATCCCGGCAGTCTTGGCGAGTTCCGCCAGCAGCGTTTCGTTGATGTCGGTGGCATGGACGGTAGCTCCTGCCTTGGCGAAGGCGAGCGCGCTTGCCTTGCCGATGCCTTGCGCCGCTGCCGTGATGACGACGACCTTGCCTGCCAGATCCGCCATGCTGTTCTCCTCCTGGGTTAACTGCCTTTATCGGCGGCCTGCGAAGGCGTCATGTGCCAGTCACAGGCCATGATGTGGCCTGCTCTGTCAGTTCACAGATAAAGATGTTTTTTCTCGTTAAAGAACATAAGCCCGAGCGTCAAGCCCGAACCCGATCTCCATCGTGACAGCATGGAACGTCAGTCGCCGTAGGGCACCCAGACGTTCTTCACCTCGACGGCGCGGCGCAGCAAAACATCGCCAGCGGCTTCTTCCGAGGCCCAGTCGAGGCTACGGCCATTGCCGCTCCAGATACGTTTGAGGTTGCCGACGGACTCGACCTCCGCCTTGGCGCAGGTGTCGGCATCGGCGAACAGCCAGAGCCCATCGACATCGTCATGCTTGGCCAGCACGCCGGCAAGTTCGGCCGTGCGTCCGGTGACGATGTTGATGGCGCCGGCAGGCACGTCGGAATATTCGATGACCTGATACAAGTCGGTGGCGAGCAGCGGATAGCGCTCCGAAGGCACCGCGACCACCGTGTTGCCCATCGCCAGCGCCGGCGCGACCAGCGAGATAAACCCGAGTAGCGGCTGACTGTCGGGCGCGACGATGCCGACGACGCCAACCGGCTCATGCAAGGCCAGCGTCACCGCCCGTGCCGGCGGCTGGTGCACGCGCCCCTCGAACTTGTCGGCAAGTCCGGCATAGAGAAACAACCGCTCGATCGACTGGTCGACCTCGTCGCGTGCCGCCTTGGCGGTCGCGCCCGTGAGCTGGACGAGACGGGCGGCGAACTCCTCCGCCCGGCCGGAGAGGTTTTCCGCCAGATAGTAGAGCACCTGTGAGCGGTTGTAGGCGGTCGCCTCCGGCCAGCTCTTGCAGGCCCGCGCCGCGGAGACGGCATCGCGTATATCCTTGCGGTTGCCCAAGCCGACTTCGCCGGCAAGCTTGCCCTTGGCGGTGACAACCGCCAGCGAGTAGTTGCCATCGGGCCGAACCTGTTTGCCGCCGATGAACAGTTTTGCCGTCCGGTCGATTGCTGCGCCATCGGCCTGTTCAACGGGTTGTGCCGAGACTGTCGCCGGCTTGATGACCAGGCCGAGCGGCAGCTTTGCCGTGAGATATTCGAACATGCCTTCGCGCCCGCCCTCGCGGCCGAAACCGCTCTCGCGATAGCCGCCGAAGCCGCAGGCGGCGTCGAACATATTGGTGCCGTTGACCCAGATCACGCCGGCCTTCAATTGCGGTGCGACGTGCAAAGCGAGGTTGACGTTTTCGCTCCACACCGAAGCGGCAAGGCCATAGCGGGTGTTGTTGGCGAGCTCGATTGCTTCCTCGGTGTTGCGGAACGTCATGGCCGCTAGAACGGGGCCGAACACTTCTTCCTGGGCGAGAACATTAGCCGGCGAAACGCCGGTAGCGAGGGTCGGCAGATGGTAATAGCCGGATGAGGGCAGCGCCGCATCCGGCTGCCAGCAGACCGCCCCCTGTTTTGCGCCCTCGGCGACCAGGCCCTTGACGCGATCGAGCTGCGTCAGATCGACCAGCGGGCCGATATCGGTGTTCTTGTCGAGCGGGCTGCCGACGCGCAACCGGCTCATTCGCATCTTGACCTTGGCAATCAGCGCCTCGGCGATGCCTTCCTGCACCAGCAGCCGCGAACCGGCGCAGCAGACCTGTCCCTGGTTGAACCAGATGCCGTCGACCAGACCTTCGACGGCGCTGTCGAGATCAGCGTCCTCGAACACGATGAAGGCCGACTTGCCGCCAAGCTCCAGCGACAGCTTCTTGCCCGAGCCGGCGGTAGCCTTGCGGATGATCTTGCCGACTTCGGAAGACCCGGTGAAGGCGATCTTCTGGATGCCGGGATGGTTGACGATGGCCGCACCCGCTTCCGGGCCGCCCTGCACGATGTTGACGACGCCTTTCGGCACGCCGGCGCGTTCGCAGATTTCGGCGAACAGGATGGCTGTCAGCGGCGTGAATTCGGCCGGCTTCAGCACCACCGTGCAGCCGGCGGCAAGTGCCGGCGCGATCTTCCAGGCCAGCATCAAGAGCGGAAAGTTCCACGGGATGATCTGGCCGACGACGCCGACGCCCTTCTGGCCGGGGAAATCCCTGTCCAGCGCCTGCGCCCAGCCGGCATGATGGATGAAGTGGCGGATCGCCAGCGGCACGTCGATGTCGCGGCTCTCGCGGATCGGCTTGCCATTGTCGATCGTCTCAAGCACCGCGAACAGGCGTTGGTGGCGCTGCATGGCGCGGCCGATGGCATAGAGCACTTTGGCCCTGGTATAGCCCGAGGATGCCGACCATTTCGGCAGCGCTTTCGCGGCCGCCGCGACCGCCGCGTCGATGTCGGCGGCTCCGGCATCCGAGACCTTGGCCAGCAGCTTGCCGGAAGAAGGCTCGCTGGTCTCGAAGGTCTTGCCGCTGCCAGCCGCCTTCCAGGTGCCGTCGATGAACAGTGCCTTGGAAAAATCGCGCGCGGCAAGCCAGGCGTCGGCCTCGTTGCGGGCTTCCGGCGCCGGACCGTATTCCATAGCGTGATAGCGTTCGAGAATGTTCATGGGGCCCTCCAGATAATTGCCTCGGCAAGCGCTCTGTCGCGCCCCCCTCTGTCCTGCCGGACATCTCCCCCACAAGGGGGGAGATTGGCAGTTTCAGCGTGTCGCTGCCCTTGCGACGTTGAAAATGGACGAAAACAAGGAAGCGCGTGATCTCCCCCCGTGTGGGGGAGATGTCCGGTAGGACAGAGGGGGGCGCCGTAGGGCTCCACGTTCGAGCCCTGACTCAAGCCATCGCGTGGCGGTGATTGGCCGAATAGTGCCCGGTCAGGTGATGCTCGAGCTGCCGCTCGATGTCTGTCAGCAGGCTCGAGGCGCCGAAGCGGAACAGCTCCGGTTCCAGCCATGGCCGGCCGAGTTCTTCCTTCATCAGCACCAGCCAGTCGAGCGACACCTTGGCGGTAGAAATGCCGCCGGCCGGCTTGAAGCCGATGAGATAGCCGGTCTCCTCGAAATAGGCCCTGATGGCGCGCACCATGGCAAGGCCGACGGGCAGCGTGGCGTTGACGCTTTCCTTGCCGGTCGAGGTCTTGATGAAATCGGCGCCCGCCATCATTGCCACCATAGAGGCCAGCATCACATTGCGCAGCGTGGCGAGGTCGCCGGTGCCGAGAATGACCTTCAGATGCGCATCACCGCAGGCAGCGCGCATCGAGACGATCTCGTTGTAGAGCTCGCGCCATTTGGCCCCGAACACCAGGCCGCGCGGGATGACGACGTCGATCTCGTCGGCGCCGTCGCGCACCGAGGCCTCGATCTCCTGGAGGCGGGTCGACAGTGGCGCAAGACCATGCGGGAAGGCGGTGGAGACGGCGGCGACATGGATGCCGGTGCCGCGCACGGCGTCGACCGCGATGGCGACGAACGGATGATAGACGCAGACGGCGGCCGGGCGGATGGGTTCGCCCGCAATGCCCAGGCCCTCAGCGATGTCGCGGCGCAGCGGATTGATCGCTTTGGCGCAAAGCCGGCGCACGCGCTCTTCCGTGTCGTTCGAGTTGAGCGTCGTCAGGTCCATGCAGGCTATCGCCCGCAGCAGCCAGGCCGCCTGGTTGTCGGCCTTGATCGAGCGCCGCTTGGTCAGGCTGGCGACGCGCCGTTCCAGCGCCGAGCGGTTGACGCTGCGCACCGACTCCAGAAAGCCGAGGTCGAGCTTCATGCCGGGATTGCGCGCGATGCGATGATCCAGCGGGAGGGCGGTGTTGGCGGCGGCGCGCGCCGGCAGCGGCATCACCTTGGCCTCGGCCTCGCGGATTGTGCTGCTCATCTCCTGCCCTTTCACTCAGCTTGTGTCTTGGTGTGTATCGTCTTCCCAAACCGCTCGGCACTTTTGGGCGACACGCACGAAGATAGCCCGCGAAGCCGCGCTTCACGAGTCCTCAAGCGAGGATAGCTGAAAAAGGCCGCGAAAGCAGCTAATTTTTGACCAGAAGGTCAAAAGCTCGATTGCCGGAGAAGAGCAGGCCTCAGCCGACGAAGGCGCGCTCGACGACAAAAGTCGAGGGATGGCTGAGCGAGCCTTCCTGGAAACCGAGGCTCTCGGCCATTTCCTTGACGTCCTTCAGCATATGCATCGAGCCGCAGATCATGATGCGGTCGGTCTCGGGATTGAGCTTCTCAATGCCGAGATCGCTGTAGAATTTGCCGGAGCCGATCAGCGCGGTGATGCGACCCATGCGCGCCGACTCCTCGCGGGTCGTGGAGTTGTAAAGCGTGACACGGCCGCCGGTCAGTTCGCCGATCAGCGGGTCGCTTTCGAGCGTCGCCACCAGTTCCTGGCCATAGGTCAGCTCGGCATTGTCACGGCAGGTGTGGGTCAGGACCAGCTGCTCGAATTTTTCATAAGTGTCAGGGTCACGCAGCAGGCTGGCGAAGGGCGCGATGCCGGTGCCGGTGGAGATCATGAACAGCCGCTTGGCCGGCGTCAGCGCGTCGACCACCAGCGTGCCGGTCGACTTCTGGCGCATGATGACGGTGTCGCCGACCTGGATCTTTTGCAACTCCGAGGTCAGGGGGCCGTCCGGTACCTTGATGGAAAAGAATTCCAGCTCTTCGTCCCAGGCCGGGCTGGCCACCGAATAGGCGCGGAACACCGGCTTCTCGGCATTGGGCAGGCCGATCATGACGAATTCGCCGGAACGGAAGCGCAGCGACTGCGGACGGGTGATGCGGAACGAGAACAGCCGGTCGGTGTAGTGCTTCACCGAGACCACGGTTTCGGCATAGACATTGGCTGGAATCGGAAATTGCAGCGGGCGGGCGCCGGCGGTGTTGAACGCGGATGTGGTGTTCATCAAATCCAACCTTCTGGCCCAACTCACGAACGCGGGCGCCAAACCTTATTCCTGCGCGCCCGGACCGTTCAGGTTCCGGCGTGCTGCTCGCACACTCCAAAGCGGTAAGCTCTTGTGTCCGTAATTTATTAGTATACAAACGATATTTGCGTCAAGATGCCGCCGTAAAACACCTTTCCAAACTGTGACATATCCGTAGTCCCAGCATTTCGGGTTTCGACAATGAAAGAGAATTTTTCGGTGCAGCCGCCGGATTCCCTGGGCAGTGTTGTCGCCGGCATCGACGTCGGCGGAACCTTCACCGATCTGCTTCTGATTGATGGCAAGGATGGCGGGCGGGTACATATCGCCAAGACGCCCACGACCATCGACAACCAAGCCTTCGGCGTCGTTTCGGCGCTCGATACCACCGGCTTTCCGATCGACGGCATCGATCTTATCGTGCATGGCACGACGACAACCACCAACGCGGTGCTCGAACGCCGGCTGGCGAAGACCGGCATGATCACCACGCGCGGCTTTCGCGACGTGATCGAGCTCGGCCGGCGCACGCGGCCGCAGCCCTATGGCATGACCGGCACCTTTGTTCCGGTCATCCCGCGCAACCTGCGGCTCGAAGTGTCCGAGCGCGTCGAGGCGTCGGGAGCGGTACGCATGCCACTCGACGAAGCCGAAATGCGCGAGGCGGTGAAGGCGCTGATCGATGCCGGCTGCGAATCCCTGGTCATCCACTTCCTGCATTCCTACGCTAACCCTTCGCACGAGCGGCGCGCCGCCGAGATCGCCGCCGAACTCTGGCCGAACGACTACATCACCGCGGGTCATGCGCTGCTGTCGGAAGCGCGCGAATTCGAGCGCGGCGTCACCGCCTCGGTCAACGCTTCGGTGCAGCCGATCCTCGAGCGCTATGTCGAGCGGCTGCGCAAGGAACTCGCCGACAAAGGCTACGCCCGCGACTTCCTGATCATGAACGGCAATGGCGGTATGATCTCGGCCCGCTTCGTCACACGTGAATCGGCCAAGACCGTGATGTCCGGCCCGGCCTCGGGCGTCATCGCCGCCGCCTACACGGGCAAGCGCGCCGGCTTCGAAAACCTCGTCACCTACGACATGGGCGGCACCTCGACCGACGTGGCGCTGATCCGCAACGCCGAACCGGCGGTTTCGAACGAGATCGAGATCGAATACGCCATGCCCATCCATGTGCCGATGGTGGCGGTGCACACGGTCGGCGCCGGCGGCGGCTCGATCGCGCGCGTCGACGCGGCAGGCCTGATCCAGATCGGCCCGGAAAGTGCCGGCGCCAATCCCGGCCCGATCTGCTACGGCCGCGGCGGCCTGGAGCCGACCATCACCGACGCCAATCTGGTGCTCGGCAGGCTGGCGCCGAAGAAGCTGCTTTCCGTCGACAATCCGGTCACATCAGAGCGTGTCACCGGCATTTTTGCCGACAGGATCGGCAGGGCGACGGGCTTGTCCGGCGTCGAAGCAGCCGGCGCGGTGCTCAGGCTCGGCAACATGAAGATGGCCGGCGCCATCCGCATGGTGTCGGTGTCGCGCGGTCACGATCCGCGCGATTTCGCGCTGTTCGCCTTCGGCGGCGCCGGCCCGCTGCACGCCACCGCTCTGGCGCGCGAACTTGGACTGCCCCGGGTGCTGGTGCCGGCACGGCCCGGCATCACCAATGCGCTCGGCTGCGTCGTCGCCGATCTGCGCCATGATTTCGTCAACACCATCAACCGGCCGGTAGGCGTTCTTGATGAAAGCCAGCTCCATCGGGTTTTGGAACGGCATCGAAACGAAGGCGAGGAGCTGATCGCCAAGGAGGCGGTGAAACCGCAGACCATCCGCGTCACCCATTCCGCCGACATGCAGTTCGTCGGCCAGACCCACATCATCAACGTGCCGCTGCCGTCCTCGTCGGTGACCCGGCAGGAGCTGCAGGCGCTGTTCGAAAAGGCCTATTTCGCGCGCTTCAAGGTCGAGCTGCCGGAAATCCGCGCCAATCTGGTCAACTTGAACACCTCGGTGACGGGTTCCAGGCCGGCGATCGATCTGTCGCGGCTGATCGACCCCGCCGGGCGGGCAAAGACGCTCGACGAGGCCCGGCGCGAGATCCGGCCGGTCTGGTACAGCGGGCGCTGGCATGACACGCCCGTATACGCACGCGAAGAACTGCCGCTCGATGTGATCATCGAAGGGCCCGCGATCCTCGAACAGATGGACGCTACCACGGTGCTCGAACCCGGCGACCGTGCCCGCTCGGACGCCGACGGCAACATCATCATCGACATTGGCGAGGCCTGAGATGCAAAAGCTCGACGCCATCACGCTCTCGGTTCTTCAGGCAGCCCTGCAGCAGGTCTGCGATGAGATGGACCTGACCTTTTCCCGCGCCGCCTTCTCACCTGTCATCGCCGAGGCCAATGACCGCTCCGACGGCATCTATTCGGCCGTCGACGGCTCGCTGATCGCGCAAGGCAGCCAGGGCCTGCCGGTATTCGTCGGCGTCATGCAATATTCGACCAGGACGGTGATCGAGATGATCGCCGACGGCCGCTGCCTGGCCCCGGAGCCGGGCGATATCTACATCGTCAACGACCCGTATCTCGGCGGCACGCATCTGATGGACGTGCGCTTCGTCATGCCGGTCTACCGGGACGGCAAGATTTTCTGCTGGCTGTCCAACACCGGTCATTGGCCCGACATTGGCGGTTCGGTCCCCGGCGGCTTCTCGGCTTCGGCGACGGCGGTCGAGCAGGAAGGCTTGCGGCTGCCGCCGGTCAAACTGTTCAAGAAAGGCGTACTCGACCCGGAGATCTACGCCATCATCTGTTCGAACATCCGCGTCGCCGACCAGCGCATCGGCGACATCAGGGCGCAGGCTGCCGCATTGCTGATCGGCCAGGATCGGCTCAATGGAATTCTGGATCGTTACGGAGACGAAACTGTTGTCGAGGCGATCGCAGAACTGCGCCGCCGCGCCGCCGAGCAGATGCGCGCCAACATAGCGGCCATTCCCGACGGGACCTACCGCTCGAAGGCCTTCGTCGATTCCGACGGCGTGGTCAACGAGCCGCTGACCATCGCGCTCGCCGTCGAGAAGAAGGGCGACACCCTGACTTTCGATTTCGCCGGCTCGTCAAAACCCTGCGCCGGGCCGATGAACAGCGTGCTGGCGACCACCTTGTCCTCGGTTTATCTCGCCATGCGCCATATCTTCCCCGATGTGCCGATCAGCGCCGGCGCCTTCGAGCCGCTCGAGGTCAAGCGGCCGGAGGGTACCTTCCTGGATGCCAGATATCCCCGCCCGGTCTCGGGCTGCGCCGCGGAAGTGTCGCAGCGCATCGCCGAGGCGGTGTTCGCGGCCATGGTGCAGGCGCTGCCCGACAAGGTGACGGCGGCCCCCGCCGGCTCCAGCGGCAATTTCGCGCTCGGCGGCAACGATCCGGCGCGCGGCCGCGACTATGTCATGTACCAGATCTCCGGCGGCGGCTATGGCGGCAATGCCGGCCATGACGGGCTGACCAATGGCTGCTCGACCATCGGCATCTCCAAGTCGCCGCCGGTCGAGATCATGGAGCAGGCCTTTCCGGTGCTTTACCGTCACTATGCGTTGCGCGAGGGCTCGGGCGGCGCCGGCAAACATCGCGGCGGCTTTGGCCTTGCCTACGAGGTCGAGATCCTGCGTGGAGAAGCCCGCGCATCCTTCGTCATGGATCATGGCCGCTTCGGCCCGCAAGGCGCGCTCGGCGGCCGGGATGGCGCGGTCAACACCGTCACGGTCTTCCGAAATGGCGAAGAGCATGTGCCGCCACATTTGTCCAAGGAGCAGGATATCGCCTTGAAGGCCGGTGATCGCGTCCGCGTCGGTACGCCGGGTGGTGGCGGCTACGGCAATGCGCGTGAGCGCGATCCGGAACTGGTGGCTCAGGACGTCAGGCTTGGTTATTATACGGCCGAGCAGGCCAGGGATCTTTTCGGCGCCGCATGAACTCGCTGGCACCTTGCTCGCCCCGGAGGAGTAAGGCCGCGGCGTGGTCCGGCTTGCTCGGAAATCGTTTTGGCCTCTCCTGCGGGTCCATGATATGATTTGTGAATGAAGTATCTTAATTCAAGAACCGGCCGCTCAGCCAAGACCGGTCATTTCGTGCTGACGAGAGCGCATGGCGAGAAAATCAGCGCTGTCGAAGGTATGAAGTTGTCGTCCCGCATGGCGAAAATACTCAACCATAGTGTGCGGCAAGGGTTGTCCGGTGACGAGCGGCGCTCGCTGATCAAAGAAGAAATCCGCAAAAAGAAATAGGCCTTTGGTCTACGCTGCCGAGTTCGATCCACTCTGCTACCCCGGCACGACCGTGCTTATGAATCTGCTTGATATCCGCGAGCAGGCAGAGCTCGATGAGGTCGAGCTCGCCTTGTTCCTGACTCGCGCGGACGAGCCCCTTCCGGCAGGCGAACTCGACTACCGTCACTATCTCCACCTGCATCGGCACCTGTTCCAAGACGTGTATGCTTGGGCCGGTCAGCCGCGCACCATCCGGATCGGCAAGGGTGGCAGCTGGTTTTGCTATCCCGAGCACATCGCCAGCGAGATGGTTCGGGTGTTCCGTGAACTTGGCGACCCCGACTCCTTGGCAGACCTAGACAGCCTCGGCTTTGCGAGGCACGTGGCCCACGTCATTGCGGAGATCAATGCCGTTCATCCCTTTCGCGAAGGCAACGGCCGTACCCAACTCACCTTCCTTGCGATGCTTGCTGAACATGCGGGCTTCACATTCAACGCCGATATCCTGGAGCGAGATCGCGTTATTCAGGCGATGATTGACAGCTTCGGTGGTTCCGAGGCGCCGCTTCAAACGCTTATCGAAGACATCATCGCGTAGCTCAGCCGCTCACCCCCTCCGGTCCAGCTTCGCCGCCAGCCGGTCGCCCACCCACTGGATGCCGCAGACCAGGATGATCAGCACGATCACCACGGCGATCATCACTGACGTCTCGAACCGCTGGTAGCCGTAGCGGATGGCGAGGTCTCCGAGGCCGCCGGCGCCGATCGCGCCGGCCATGGCGGAGGCGCCGACCAGCGTCACCAGCGTCACGGTGAAGCCCGCGACGATGCCTGGCAGCGCTTCCGGCACCAGCACCTCGCGGATGATCGTCCAGCGGTTGCCGCCCATGGCGCGCGCCGCCTCGATCAGGCCATGGTCGACCTCGCGCAGCGACACTTCGGCGATGCGCGCGTAGTAGGGCGTGGCGGCGATCGACAGCGGCACGATCGCCGCCCAGGTGCCGATCGAGGTACCGACGATCAGCCGCGTCACCGGGATCAGCGCCACCAAAAGGATGATGAACGGCACCGACCGGAAGCCGTTGATGACTGCGCCGAGCACGCGGTTGACCCACAGGCTTTCGGCGATGCCGCCGCGTTCGGTGGCGATCAAGGCGAGACCAAGCGGCAGGCCGAAAACCAGCGAGATGAGGCCGGAAGCGGCCGTCATCAGCACCGTCTCCCAGATCGACCGCAGCAGAAGCTCAAACAGGATCGGCGACATGGCCAAGCACCTCCACCCGCGCCTGGCGCGATTTCAGGAATGCGATCACTCGCGCGAGATGGCTTGCATCGCTGCCGGGGACAGACAGGAACAGTGTGCCCACCGGCTGCTGCTGGATATGGTCGATGCCGCCATGGACGAGGCGGAACGTGCCAGGCACCGTCGCCGTGAGATCGGACAGCAATGGGCTGCGCGCGGTCTCGCCGGCCACATCCACGCGCAGGATCGTCTCCGCGCCGGTCGCGGGCAGCAGCCGGGCCAAGAGCTCGGCCGGCAGTTGCGGCCGGATGGCGCCAAGCAGGCTTTTCGTGATCGGCGACCGCGGCTCGGCAAACACCGACCAGACCGGGCCTTGCTCGACGAAGCGCCCGGCGTCGATCACCGCCACGCGGTCGCCGATCGAGCGGATCACCTCCATCTCATGGGTGATCAAAAGGATGGTCAGGCCAAGCTGCCGGTTGATGTCCCTCAGCAAGGCGAGGATGGACCGCGTCGTCTCCGGGTCAAGCGCGGAGGTGGCTTCATCCGACAACAGCAGCGCCGGCCGCGCGGCCAGCGCCCTGGCGATGCCGACGCGCTGCTTCTGCCCACCCGACAGCGATGCCGGATACCCCTTTGCCTTCTCCGACAGGCCGACCAGTTCAAGCAGTTCGGCGGCGCGGCGCAGCCGCTCCGCCTTCGGGCGGCCCTCGATCTTTAGCGGCAGCGCCACATTGTCCTCGACGGTCTTGGCCGACAAAAGGTTGAAATGCTGGAAGATCATGCCGATGCGCCGCCGCAGCGGCTGCAGGTCGCGCTCGCCGAGCCGGCTGATCTCGCGGCCTTCGATGAAGACTTCACCGGAATCCGGCCGCTCCAGTCCGTTCAGGCAGCGGATCAGCGTCGATTTGCCGGCGCCGCTGCGTCCGATGATGCCGAGGATCTCCCCCTTGCGCGCCGTCAGCGAAATGCCGTCGAGCGCCGCCGTCGCGCCGAAGCGGCGCTTCAGGTCAACGAGCCGCACCACGTCCTGGGACGTGTCAGGCTGGCCCTGGATCGGGCCGACGGTGCCCGTTGATGCCGCGAAATGCTGGTTCATGCGTGTTCCTGTTCTCGTCATCCGAAAACGAAAATTGCGGCCCGCGCTCGAGCGCGGGCCGCTATAGCTGTCGAACCGGGCGCCCGGTCCGTTCTCAATAGGCGCTGAGGCCGGTGCCCTTGTAGACCTTGTCGAACTCGGCTTTCACCGCCTCGTTCTGGTAGGAGGCGACCAGCGTCTTCACCCAGGGCTCGTTCTCATTGCCAACCTTGACCGCGATGAAGTTGCGGTAGGGGTTGTCGGCGATAGGCTCCTGCGCGATACGGTTTTCCGGTGTCAGGCCGCTCTTCAGCGCCCAGTCGGTGTTGACCACGGCGGCATCGAGATCCTCGACGGAGCGGCCGACAATGCCGGCGTCAAGCTCCTTGATCTCGACCTTCTTCGGGTTTTCCGCGATGTCGGCGGTGGTGGCGAGAATGCCGGTGCCGTCCTTCAGTTTGATCACGCCTTCGTTCTGCAGCACGCGCAGCGCCCGGCCTTCATTGGAGGGATCGTTCGGCACGCCGATCACCGCGCCCTCGGGCAGGTCGGCGATCTTCGTATATTTCTTGGAGTAGAGGCCGATCGGCCAGACGCCGGTATAGCCGACGCGCACGATGTGGTAGCCCTGTGTCTTGATCTGGTTGTCGAGATAGGGCTGGTGCTGGAAGGCATTGGCGTCGATCTCGCCGCGTTCCAGCGCCTCGTTGGGCTGGGTGTAATCGTTGAACACCACGGTCTCGATGCTGAGGCCCTTTTGCGCCGCCTGGGCGACGACGACGCGCCAGACATCCTCGTCCTCGCCGCTGATGATGCCGACCTTGATCGCCTTCTTGTCCTCGGCGAACGAAGCGCTGGGCGCAATCAGCCCGGCGACCGCGACCGCCGAAGCGAAAAGCAAGGCAAGACCCGCGCGGCGGTTGAAATATGACGAGAGGGAAGACAACAAGGTGTTCCTGAAATCGGACATGATGGAATCTCTGCGGTTGCGAAGTCACAAGCCCGGCGGAACGCCAAGCCTTGTCCAGATCATCAGAAACTCTAGGGATATTATCAAAGAACCGCGTTCCCCGGTTCGCCCGGAAGCCCGGAATATTCTCTCAAAATTTTCTGAACGGCGAGCACGGCAGCCTAGCCGCCGCGCCAAACGGGCCGCAGCGCCGCGGTTGAACTAACGCTTGCACTTTCCCGCTTGACTGCGTGGTGGCACGGAATAGTTTAGGCTGAAAATACCGGCCCTGATCGCCGGGCGGCAAGAATGCCTCGTATGCCTCGCCCTCCGGCGGTGGCTGCGGGGCATTGTTATTTTGGGGATCTGTTTGAAACGGCGTATCGAGATCGGCATCCTCTATTCCCGCTCGGGAAGCTACCAGCTCGTCTCCGATGCGTGCCGGATGGGCGCCATGCGCGCCATCGCCGACATCAATGCCGACCGCGCCTCGGGTATCGAACTGGTGCCCGTCGAGCGTGACCCACAGAGCAATGCCGATCGCTACGCGACGCTGTGCGAGGACATCTTCAGGACCAGCAGCGCCCGCCACGTGGTCGGCTGCGTCACCTCCTGGAGCCGCAAGGAGACCATTCCCGTGCTGGAGAAAGCCGGCGGCATGCTCTGGTACGCCTGCCCCTATGAAGGCTTCGAGGCCAACGAGCACGTCGTCTACATGCACGCTTGTCCAAACCAGCATCTGGTGCCGCTGATGGCCCATGTCGTGCCCCGCTTCGGCGCCAACGGCTTCCTGCTCGGCTCGAACTACATCTGGGGCTGGGAGATGAACCGCGTTGCGCGCGACCTGATCGCGGATGCCGGCGGCAAGGTCTTGGGCGAGCGCTATCTTCGTATCGGCGAGACCGACGTGTCACGGCTGATCGCCGAGATCAGGGCGACGCGGCCGAATTTCGTCCTGAATAATCTTATCGGCACCTCCTCCTACGCCTTCCTGGCGGCTTACCGCGACCTGGGCGCCGAGGAGCCGGCCTTCAGCCCGCAAAACTGCCCGGTCATCTCCTGCAACCTCACCGAGGGCGAACTGCCGGCGATCGGCGAAACCGGCAAGGGGCATTTGTCGGTCGGGCCGTATTTCGCGCCTCGGCCGGCGGCCTTCGCCTCCTCCTTCGAGGCCTCCGCCTATGCCTCCGTGCAAGTGATGGCCGACGTCCTGTCCCGGGATCCCGACGCCGGTCCGGCGGAATTTTCCAAGGCTTTCGCCGAACGGCGCTTCTCCACCCGGCTCGGCCCGATCGCCATCGACGCCCATTCCCAGCACGCGACGCTGCCCGTGATCATTGGCCGGATCGCCGACGGGTTCTTCGAGGTCGTCAGCCGGCAGCACGAGGTCGCGCCGGACCCGTATCTGTCGCGCTATGACCCGGCCAAAACATTCGGCCGGCCGCGCCTGAGGGTGGTGTCGTGACCAGGCCATCGCGCATCCCGAATCTCGGCGGCGCCAGGGCATTCATCCTGCATCGCCCGCACCCGACCGTGCAGGCCATCACCAGGCAATTGTCGGCCATCGGCCTGGTCACTGTGGACTGCTGGCCCGAACTGCCGCCCGAAGCGCTGGCCGCTGATTTCGTGTTTTTCGACGCCGATCTCGGCTTCGACGAGCAATTCCCGTGGAAGGCCGGCGAGGCGCCGATGCCGCTGGTGGCGCTGATCGGTTCGGAGGCGCCCGGCCGCATCGAATGGGCGCTGTCGCACAAGGCCGACGCGCAGCTCCTGAAGCCGGTCGGCACTGCCGGCGTCTATAGCGCGCTGCTGATCGCAAGGCAGAGCTTCGAGGCGCGAAAACATTTAGCCGGCGAGATCGCCACGCTGCGCCAGCGCGTCGCCGAGCGCCAGACCATCGTGCGCGCGGTCGCGGCACTGTCGAAAGGCGCCGACGACGATCGCGCCTATGCGCAGCTGCGCTCGCTGGCGATGAGCTGGCAGATCAGCGTCGAGAATGCGGCGCGCCGCATCGTGGCGATGACGAGTGACGAAATAACGGGTGAGGAAGGCGGCGATGACCAGTCCTATCGCGCCTGACCTCCCGGCGGCCGCACGCATGCCGGTCAAGCCGCGCGCCGGCGTCTGGCGCCGGCTGGTCAAACGCCGCCTGGCGCTGCTCGGCCTGTTCATCGTCGCCATCGTCCTTGCCGGCGCGATCCTCGCGCCATGGCTGACCGGCTATGACCCGAATGAGCAGATGTTCGACGGGCTGACGCTGGAAGGCTCGCCCTTGCCGCCCGACGCAAAATTCTGGCTGGGCACCGACCTGCTCGGTCGTGACCTGTTGACCCGCATCCTCTACGGCGCCCGCACCTCGCTGATCATCGGCATCGCCGCCAACGGCGTGGCGCTGTTGATCGGCACGCTGGTCGGCGTCACGGCGGGTTATTTCCGCGGCTGGATCGGCAGTGCTCTCATGCGCTTCACCGATCTGATGATGGCGTTTCCGGCATTGCTGCTCGCCATTTGTCTCGCGGCCGTGTTCGAGCCAAGTCTTTGGATCGTCGCTCTCGTCATCGCGCTGGTCAACTGGGTGCAGACCGCGCGCGTCATCTACACCGAAACCTCTTCGCTCGCCGAACGCGAGTTCATCGACGCCGAACGCACCATCGGGGCGAGCGCGCCGCGCATCCTGTTTCGCCACATCCTGCCGCATCTCCTGCCCACCATCATCGTCTGGGGCACGCTCGGCATCTCGACCACGGTGCTGCTGGAAGCGACGCTTTCCTTCCTGGGCATCGGCGTGCAGCCGCCGACGGCGTCCTGGGGCAACATCATTTTCGAGAACCAGACCTACTTCCAGGCGGCACCCTGGCTGGTGTTCTTCCCGGGTGCGGCGATCCTGGCGCTGGCGCTGGCCTTCAACCTCATCGGCGACGCGCTGCGCGACATCCTCGATCCGACGCAAAGGGGCCGGGCATGATCGCCTATCTCGGCCGCCGCCTGATCCAGTCGCTGCTCATCCTGCTCGGCGTCTCGCTGATCACCTTCGCGCTGCTTTATTTGCTGCCTGCCGACCCGGTGCGCCAGATCGCCGGCCGCAGCGCCACGCCGCAGACGGTCGAGAACATCCGCCAGCAGCTCGGCCTCGACCAGCCCTTCGTGGTCCAGTACTGGCACTATCTCACGAAGCTCGCCAGCGGCGATCTCGGCCGCTCCTACATCCAACGCTCCGAGGTCACCGAACTGATCGTCTCGCGGCTGCCGGCGAGCCTGCTTCTGATGGTCGGCGCCATCCTGTGCGAATTGCTGATCGGGCTCTCGATGGGCCTGACCGCCGCCGTCAAGCGCGGCACCGTCACCGACCAGACGCTGATGGTCGCCTCCTTCGTCGGCGTCTCGGCGCCGCAATTCGTCGTCGGCCTGCTTTTGCTCTACGTGTTCGCCGTGCGGCTCGGCTGGTTCCCGATCGGCGGCTACGGCACCTGGCGCCATCTGGTACTACCGTCGTTAACCATGGGCATTCTCGGCGCGGGCTGGTACGCGCGCATGATGCGCTCCTCGATGATCGACGTGCTCCGCCAGGATTATGTGCGCACCGCGCGCGCCAAGGGCCTTGCGCGCCGCGCCATCCTGTTCCGCCATGCGCTCCCCAACGCCATCCTGCCGGTCATCGCCATGATCGGCATCGACATCGGCATCTTCATGGGCGGCATCGTGGTGGTCGAAAGCGTGTTCGGCTGGCCAGGCATCGGCCAGCTCGCCTGGCAGGCGATCCAGCGCGTCGACATTCCGATCATCATGGGCGTCACGCTGGTGTCGGCCTTCGCCATCGTGCTCGGTAATCTCTTGGCCGACATCATCGCCCCGTTCATCGATCCCCGCATCAAGCTCAGATGAAACCAGAAAACCAACAGAGAAAGGGAACATAACAATGAAAAAGCTTCTCGCATCAACCGTGGCCGCATCGGCGCTGGCGCTGATGCTCGGCATGACGAGCGTCCGCGCCGAGGACGCCGTCGACCCCAACGCCAAGCAGGGCGGCGCCATCACCATCACCTACAAGGACGATGTCGCGACCCTCGATCCGGCGATCGGCTATGACTGGCAGAACTGGTCGATGATCAAGAGCCTGTTCGACGGGCTGATGGACTACGAGCCGGGCACCACCAATCTCAAGCCCGACCTCGCCGAAAGCTACGAGATCTCGCCCGACGGCAAGACCTTCACCTTCAAGCTGCGCCATGGTGTGAAATTCCACAATGGCCGCGAAATGACCGCCGAGGACGTGAAATACTCGCTCGACCGCGTCACCAATCCGAAGACGCAGAGCCCCGGCGCCGGATTCTTCGGCTCGATCAAGGGCTATGACGATGTCGCCGCCGGCAAGGCCGCAAGCCTGTCCGGCGTCACCGTCGTCGATCCCTATACCGTCAAGTTCGAGTTGACCCGGCCCGACGCCACCTTCCTGCATGTCATGGCCATCAACTTCTCGCATGTCGTGCCGAAGGAAGAGGTCGAGAAATACGGCGCCGATTTCGGCAAGCATCCGGTCGGCACCGGCGCCTTCAAGCTCGCCGAGTGGACGCTCGGCCAGCGCATCGTCTTCGAGCGCAACGCGGACTACTGGCACAAGGGACTGCCGCATCTGGACAAGATCACCTTCGAGATCGGCCAAGAGCCGATCGTGGCGCTGCTGCGCCTTCAGAAGGGCGAGATCGACGTGCCCGGCGATGGCATTCCGCCGGCCAAGTTCCAGGAGGTGATGGCCGATCCCGAGCAGAAGGCGCGCGTCGTCGAGGGCGGGCAGCTGCACACCGGCTACGTCACCATGAACACCACCATGGCGCCGTTCGACAATGTGAAGGTGCGCCAGGCGGTCAACATGGCGATCAACAAGGCGCGTGTCGTCCAGATCATCAACAACCGTGCCGTGCCGGCCAACCAGCCGCTGCCGCCCTCGATGCCGGGCTACGACAAGGCGTACAAGGGCTATCCCTATGACGTCGCCAAAGCCAAGGCGCTGCTGGCCGAAGCCGGCCATCCCGACGGCTTCGAGACGCAGCTTTTCGCCATGAACACCGATCCCAATCCGCGCATCGCGCAGGCGATCCAGCAGGACCTCGCGGCGATCGGCATCAAGGCCAGCATCCAGTCGCTCGCCCAGGCAAACGTCATCGCCGCCGGCGGCGACAAGGCCGGCGCGCCGATGATCTGGTCGGGCGGCATGGCCTGGATCGCCGACTTCCCGGACCCATCGAACTTCTACGGTCCGATCCTCGGCTGTGCTGGCGCGGTGCCTGGCGGCTGGAACTGGTCGTGGTATTGCAACAAGGACCTCGACGCCAAGGCGGCCGAGGCCGACTCGGTGGTCGACCCGGCTAAAGCCGCCGAGCGCGACAAGATGTGGAGCGCCATCTACGACAAGGTGATGGAGGACGCGCCCTGGGCGCCGGTCTTCAACGAGCAGCGCTTCACCATGAAGTCCGCGCGCATGGGCGGCGCCGACAACCTCTATGTCGACCCGGTCCATATCCCGATCAACTACGACAATGTGTACGTAAAAGATGTGCAATAACTGCGACTACACCATCCACGGACGCCATCACCATTTCGGCTGGGACAATTCCTTTGCCCCGGCGCAGCGCGTGGCGCCCGGCTCGACCATCGAGTTTCAGTGCCTCGATTCCTCCGGTGGCCAGCTCAAGCCCGACAGCACCGTCGCCGACATCGCCAAGCTCGACTTCGCCGGGATCAACCCTGTCACCGGGCCGATCTTCGTCGAGGGCGCCGAGCCGGGCGACGCGCTGAAGGTGACGATCGAGATGTTCAAACCGTCCGGCTTCGGCTGGACGGCGAACATTCCAGGTTTCGGCCTGCTCGCCGACGACTTCAAGCAGCCGGCGCTCAACATCTGGAAATACGATGCCGCCTCGCTGGAGCCGGCCTTGTTCGGCAAGAACGGCCGCGTGCCGCTGAAACCCTTCGCCGGCACCATCGGCAACGCGCCGGGCGAGATGGGCCATCACTCGGTGGTGCCGCCCCGCCGCGTCGGCGGCAATCTGGACATTCGCGACCTCGCCGCCGGCACAACGCTCTATCTGCCGGTGGAGGTGGCCGGCGCGCTGTTTTCGGTCGGCGACACGCATGCCGCGCAGGGCGATGGCGAGGTCTGCGGCACGGCGATCGAAAGCCCGATGGTCGTCGTGCTCAAGCTCGACCTTGTCAAGGACGCCAGGCTGAAGATGCCGCGCTTCACCACGCCCGGCCCGGTGACGCGCCACCTCGACACCAAGGGTTACGAGGTGACCACGGGCATCGGCCCGGACCTGATGACCGGCGCGAAAGAGGCGGTCGCCCAGATGATCGACCTGCTCGCCGGCCGTTACCAGATCGATCCGGTCGAGGCCTATATGCTGGCCTCGGTCTGTGGCGATCTCAGGATCAGCGAGATCGTCGACATGCCGAACTGGGTGGTGTCGTTCTACTTCCCGCGCTGCGTGTTCGAATGATGTTCGGTCGGCGCTGCACCCCCACCCCGCTGCTTCGCAGCGACCCTCCCCACAAGGGGGAGAGTAAAAAACCGGCGCCCTACCTCCCCCTTGTGGGGAGGTCGGACCGAAGGTCCGGGTGGGGGGCGCCACAGAATAAATCCCTTGCAGGTTTGCGTCTGAAATGACATCAGCCACCGAAACCATTCTCGACATCGCCAATCTCTCCGTCTCCGTGCGTGGCGAGGACGGCGAGCGCGACGTCGTCTCCAACCTCTCTCTGACGCTTTCACGCGGCGAGACGCTCTGCATCGCCGGCGAATCCGGCTCCGGCAAATCGATGACCGCGCTGGCGATCATGCAACTACTGCCGCGGCCCGCCGCGCGCATATCTTCGGGCACGATCCGCCTTCTTGGCGGGGATGCGGGCGACACCGATCTCACAGCGCTCGACGAGCGCCGGATGCGCCGCATCCGCGGCGACCGCATCGCCATGATCTTCCAGGAGCCGATGACCTCGCTGAACCCGGTGCTGTCGATCGGCCGCCAGCTCACCGAATCCATCGAGGCGCATACCAGCCTCTCGCCCGCCGAGGCCCGAAGCCGCGCCAGCGAGGCGTTGAAGGCAGTGCGCATTTCGGAAGCCGAAAGCCGGCTGAAACAGTTTCCGCATGAGCTGTCCGGCGGTATGCGCCAGCGGGTGATGATCGCCATGGCGCTGGCGCTGGAACCCGACGTGCTGATCGCCGACGAGCCGACGACTGCGCTCGACGTCACCGTGCAGGGCGAGGTTCTGGAACTGCTGCGCGACCTGCAGCGCCAGCACGGCACCAGCGTCATCCTCATCACCCACGACATGGGCGTGGTCGCCGAAATGGCCGACCGCGTCATCATCATGCGGCATGGCCGCATGGTCGAGGAAGGCAAGACATCGGACATTTTCGCCAGGCCGCAAGCCGAGTACACACGCGAGCTGCTCGCCGCCGTGCCGCGCATCGGCACTGGCGCCGGCCGCCAGAAATCGAAAGAGATTGCCGAGCCGGTTGCGCCGGCGAACGTCGCCGATGTCACCGATCTGCATGTCCGGTTCGACCTGCGTGGCGGCTTCTTCGGCCGGGTCAACCGGCGCGTCCATGCCGTCGAAGGCGTCAGCTTTTCGATCGCGCCCAACGAAACGCTGGCGCTGGTGGGCGAATCCGGCTGCGGCAAGTCGACCACCGCCAAGGCGCTGGCCGGACTGGTGCCTTATACCGGCGACATCGTCATCGGCGGACGCAACCTGTCGGGCCTCGGCCGCGACGAGCGCAAGGCGGTGCGCCGCGACGTGCAGATGATCTTCCAGGACCCCTACGCTTCGCTCGACCCGCGCATGCGCGTCGGCGATCTCGTCGCCGAGCCGCTGGTCATCCATGGCGTCGCTTCGAAGGAGGAGCGCAGGGAGCGGGTGGCGGCATTATTCGAGCGTGTCGGCCTGTCGGCCGGCCAGATGGAGCTCTATCCCCACGAATTCTCCGGCGGCCAGCGCCAGCGCGTCTGCATCGCCCGTGCCCTGGCGCTCAGGCCGAAGCTGATCATCGCCGACGAAAGCGTTTCGGCCCTCGACGTTTCCGTGCAGGCGCGCGTGCTCGACCTGTTGAAGGAATTGCAGCGCGAATTCGGCGTCGCCTACCTCTTCATCTCCCATGATATGGCCGTAGTCGAAAACATCTCCGACCGCGTCGCCGTCATGTATCTCGGCCAGATCGTCGAGATGGGCACGCGCGACCAGGTTTTCTCCAACCCGCGCCACCCTTACACCAGGCGGCTGATCGAAGCTGTGCCGGTGCCCGATCCGGCGAAGCGCAGGAGCCGGTTCGCAAGGCTGGACCAGGAGATTCCGAGTGCGACGCGGAGGCTGGGCGAGAGCCCGCAGAGGCTGGCGCTGAGCGATGTCGGAGGCGGTCACCTGGTGGCGGGGTGAGGGTATGCTGCTCATGTGGGGCGGCGCCGACGCTTCCTGTGGCAACTGCAGCCATATCCGGGCCGCGACGGCTGTCCCGATCCCATCAATACCCAAGCGCCATTCCGTCCTTGCGTGGGTCCGACGCCCCGGTCAGCGTTCCCTTTTCCCAGTCGATCAGCACCGCCTGGCCGCCGCCGAGCGGGTGGTGCGGCTGGGTGATGGCATGGCCGCGGCGGCGCAGGCCTTCGATCGCATCAGCGGGAACACCGCGCTCGGCCTCCACCATGCCGTCATTGTAGAACACTCGCGGCGCATCGAGCGCCTGCTGCGGATCCATGCCGAAGTCGAGCATGTTGGTCAAAAGATGGACGTGGCCGAACGGCTGGTAGCCGCCGCCCATGACGCCGAACGGCATCACCACGCGGCCGTTTCGCGTCGCCATGCCGGGCATGATCGTGTGCATCGGCCGCTTGCCGGGCGCGATGGCGTTCGGATGCGCCGGGTCGAGGCGGAAGCTCGAGCCGCGGTTCTGCAGCACCACGCCGGTCTTCGGGCCGACGACGCCGCTGCCGAAGGAATAATAGGTCGAGTTGATGAAGGAGACCGCGTTGCGGTCGCGGTCGACGATGGAGATGTAGACCGTGTCGCTGCCGGGCAGCTGCACATCCGGCAGGTGCGTCATGGCACGCTGGCGGTCGATCTCGGCGCGCAGCCGCTCGGCATAGGCGGCCGACAGAAGCTCTTTTACCGGCACCGGCACATGGTCCTGGTCGCCGAGGAAACGGTCGCGGTCGCGGTAGGCCAACCGCCCCGCTTCGATCTCCAAGTGCAGGCGCTCGGCGCCGCCGGGGTCGAGCTCGCCGAGCCTGAGCCCCGACAGCACATTCAGCATCACGAGCGCCGTCAGCCCCTGATTGTTCGGCGGCATCTGGTGGATCTCGTGGCCGCCATAGGAGACGCTGACCGGCGCTACATAATCGCCCTTGGTCGAAGCGAAATCCTCAAGCGAATGCAGTCCGCCCAACGCCCTGAGCCGGCTCACAATGTCGTCGGCCACGGTGCCTTCATAGAACCCGGCGCGGCCATGCCTGGCAATGATGCGTAAGGTGGCGGCAAGCTCCGGCTGCCGGTGCACGTCGCCGGCCCTGGGCGCCTCGCCGCCCGGCAGGAAAATGCGCGCGGCGTGCTCGTCGGCCGACAGGTCGGTCTCCGGTTCGGCCCAGTCGAAGGCGACGCGGTCATGCACGACATAGCCGTTCTCGGCATAGTTGATCGCCGGCGCCAACACCTCTGCAAGGTCCTTGCTGCCATGGTCTTCCAGCAGCCTGCACCAGGCGTCGATCGCGCCGGGCACGGTCACGGCATGCGGTCCCTGTTTGGGAAGTTCGCTGAAGCCTTTGTCGCGATACCAGTCCACGGTCGCCTTGGCGGGCGCCCGGCCGGAGCCATTGAAGGCCAGCACGTTTCCCTGCCCCGCGGGGCAATAGAGGACAAAGCAGTCGCCGCCTATACCGGTCGATTGCGGCTCGACCACGCCCTGCACGGCGGCGGCGCAGACAGCGGCGTCCATGGCATTGCCGCCGGCGCGCAGCATGTCGATGGCTGCAAGCGTCGAAAGCGGATGCGAGGTCGCGGCGATCGCTTCGGTGGCGCGGACCGGCGAGCGGCCGGGAAACTGGAAATCACGCATTCTGTCCGAATATCTCCTGGTCACTTGAAGCCAATTGGTCCGGTGAAATCAATGCCGCCTGCCGAAGATCTGCGCCACCGACAAGAGCACGACCGACAGCACGATCAGGCAGGTCGAGATGGCAGCGATCGTCGGGTCGATCTGGTCGCGCAGGGCGTTGAACATGCGGCGCGTCAAGGTCGTCGTCTCGCCGCCCGATATGAACAGCGAAACCACCACTTCGTCGAAGGAGGTGATGAAGGCAAACAGCGCGCCCGAAACGATCGAGAAGCGGATCTGCGGCATGGTCACCTGCCAGAAGGCGGCGACGCGTCCGGCGCCGAGGCTGCGCGCCACGCGCTCCTGGTTCATGTCATAGGAGCGCAAGCCGGACAGCACCGTCAGCACCACCAGCGGCAGCGCCTGCACCGTATGCGCGATGACCAGGCCGGTCAGCGTGTTGTTGAGCCCGATGCGCGCATAGAGGAAGAAGGTGCCGATGCCGATCAAGATCACCGGCACGATCAGCGACGCGGTCATCAGCGCGTTGATGGTGCCGTTGAAGCGCAGCGTGCCCCGGTTGATGGCATAGGCGGCGGCCGTGCCGAGCGGCGTCGCCACCAGCGCGGTCATAACGGCCACCTTGACCGAGACCACCGTCGCGTCGCGCCACTCCAGCGACTGGAAGTAGGTCTGGTACCAACGCAGCGACCATTGCTGCGGCGGAAACTGCAGCAGCGTCGAATCCGAAAACGACATGATGACGATGATGACCGACGGCGCGATCAGGAACAGCAGCACGAGGCCGCCCAGCGCATAGAGCCACAGACGTTGCCGGTGCGAGATCGGCAGGCCGACATCTCCGCTCATCGCGAACTCCACACACCTGTGGCGCGCGCGCCGAGCAGCCACTGGAACAGGCCGAGCAGCGCCAGCGTGACCACGAGCAGCACGACGCCGAGCGCCGCGCCGGCGCCCCAGTTGGAATAGAGGCTGGTGGTCTGTTCCATGCGCATCGCCCACATGACGACCTTGCCGCCGCCCATCAGCGCCGGGGTGACGAAAAAGCCGAGACACAGCACGAAAACGATGACCACGCCGGAGGCGAGGCCAGGCAGCGACAGCGGAAAGAAGATCTGGCGGAAGGTGGCGACCGGGCCGGCGCCCAGGTTCATCCCGGCGCGCAGGCAGTCGGTGTCGATGGTCTTCATCGAGGCGTAGAGCGGCAGCACCAGGAACGGCAGCAATATATGCGTCATGCCGATGACGACGCCGGAAAAATTGTTGGCCAGCGGCAGCGGCTGGCTGATGACGCCGAGGTCGATCAGCCAGCTGTTGATCAGCCCCTTGCGCTGCAGGATCACCAGCCAGGCATAGGTGCGCACCAGCACCGATGTCCAGAACGGCAGGATGACGAAGATCAGGCAGATCGACGCCGCCCGGCGCGGCAGTTGCGACAGCATATAAGCCAAGGGATAGCCCAGCAGCACGCAGGCGGCGGTGACGATGAAGGCGACCTTGAAGGTGGTGAGGAAGGTCTTGATATAGGAGGCCTGCTCGAAGAAGCGCGCATAGTTGGCGGCGCTCAAGACGCCGACCTCGTCGAACAGCGACAGCCAGAACAGCCAGCCGATCGGCACGATGATGATGGCAAAGACGAGGAACAGGCTTGGCGACAGCAGCGCCAGCAGCCGAAACTGCTCGCGCCGCGCATCGGCGCGCAACGCATGCGCGTTCAGGTCCTGGGTCATGGCGCCAATTGCCTCGTCCATCGTGGCGGTTTGCACGCTCATCAGTCCGCCGCCACCAGGATCGTATCCTGCGCATCGAGGCCAAGCGCGATCGGCTGCCCGGCGGCCGGCAACCTGGCCAGCACGTCGCTGCGGCAATAGTCGCGCAATGTCAGCTGCCTGCCGTCGCGCAGCACGGCGTAGCAGACGAAGCTGTCGCCCTGATAAATCACGTCACTGAGCGTCGCGCTGAGCACGTTGACGCCCTTGGCCGGCTCTGCATTTGACAGCAGCCGCAGCTTTTCCGGCCGCACCACCATCAGCTGCTGGCCCGATGCCGGCGCCGGCGCCGCGGTGTGGATTTGCCTGTCCTCGTACCAGACCGAACCGGAGCGGCATTCGACGGGAATGAAATTCGATTCCCCGATGAAGCCGGCGACGAACCGGGTGCGCGGCGCGGCGTAGAGAATTTCGGGCTTGTCGAGCTGCTCGATGCGCCCGGCATTCATGACGGCGATACGATCCGACATGGTGATCGCCTCGCGCTGGTCGTGCGTGACATAGACAGTCGTCATGCCAAGCCGCCGATGCAGGGCGCGCAGTTCGATCTGCATGTGCTCGCGCAGGCCCTTGTCCAACGCCGACAGCGGCTCGTCCATCAGCACGATGGGCGGCTCGAACACGAGGGCGCGCGCCAGCGCCACGCGCTGGCGCTGGCCACCGGAGAGCTGGTCGACGCGCCGTTCGCCGAGGCCCTGCAACTTCACCAACTCCAGCGCTTTCTCGACGCGTTCCACCGTCTCGGCGGCCGGAACGCGGCGCTGCTTCAGCGGAAAGGCGATGTTGTGGAAGACGTTCATATGCGGGAACAGGGCATAGTTCTGGAACACCATGCCGATATTGCGCCTGTGCGGCGGCGTGGTGATGATCTCCTCGTCGCCGACCTTGATTGAGCCGGCAGTGGCCCTGACGAATCCCGCCAGGATCATCAGCAGCGTCGTCTTTCCGGAGCCGGAAGGGCCGAGCAACGTCAGGAATTCGCCGGCCGCGACGTCGAGATTGAGGTCGCGCAGCACCGATACGGAGCCAAAACGTTTCTCTATCGCGCGCATGCCGATCGGCAGCGCGGATGGCGCAATGGACAAGATTGTTTTCTCCTAGGCAGGACTCCAAGAAGCAGGGCCAGGCGGCCCCGCAATGTCAGGGTTTCCGGTCTATTGCTGGATCAGATTGTTGAACTTCTCCGTCGCCTCGACGAGGTTGTCGCGCCAGAACTCGGCGTCCTGCAGCACCTGCTTCTTGACGTTCTCAGGCGACGAGTTGATGTCCTTGATCCGCTCCGGCGGGATCTTCCCGGTCTCGAACGCCTTCTCGTTGACCGGTCCGTTGTCGACATAAAGCGGCAGATTGGCCTGTAATTGCGGACTGACGAACATCGCCAGCGCCTTCATCGCGACCTCCTTGTTCTTGGCGCCCTTGGGAATGACCATGCAGTCGGCCGTGAGTACGCCCTGGTCGAAGGAGAAGCTGACCGGCGCGCCTTCCTTCTTCAAGGTGCCGGCGCGGCCGTTCCAGATGCTTGCCATGTCGACCTCGCCGTCCTTCACCAGTTGCATGGCCTGCGCGCCGGAAGTCCACCAGGCATCGACATGGCCACGGATCTTGTCGACCGATTTCAGCGCGCCGTCGATGTCGACAGGATAGACCTTGTCGATCGGAATGCCTTCGGCGAGGGCTGCAACGCTAAGCGTCTCCGTCGCCTGGCTGCTGCTCAGTGCGCGCCGTCCGGGAAACTTCTCCACATTCCAGAAGTCGGCCCAGGTCTTGGGGCCTTTGTCACCGAATACGTCGGTCCGGTAGACGAGTACCACGGAGGTGTAGGAGATGCCGACCCAGTCGTCATGCACGAGCTTGGGATTGATGCCGCTCTTGTCGATGAGGTTGTAGTCGAGCTTTTCGAAAAGCCCTTCCTTCGAGCCGCGCGCGCATTCGTCGGCGCCGAGCTCGGTGATGTCCCACTTCACCGCGTTGCCTGTCACCTGCAGGCGCACGTCATCGAGACCGTTGGTGGTGTCTTCCTTGATGGTGATGCCGAGCGCATCGGCGGTCGGCTTGAAGAAGGCCTTGGCCTGCGCCTCCTGATAGGTGCCGCCCCATGAGGCGACGGTAATGGTGTCGCCTGCCGCGGCGGGCGCCGTGACCGTGGCCATGAGGCCCGCTATGGCAACGACGCTAATGCCTTTGGTGCTGTTTATTTCGGTTCTCCAACCGGTGTTCCCATTGTTTTTGATTTCGCATGCGATTTTGTATACAATTTTGAGTGTAGCTCGGGGATCAGCGAAGTCAACACCGCTCGGCGGGGCCTTGGGGCCACCGACCCGGGGCCGGGGAATGGCAAAACGCGCCGATTTTGAATACAGCTACGCGCGAAACACATCGATTTCCGGCACGGACCGGAGACTGGATACGGAACTTGGCCAAGGAAACAAAAAACACGCTGCGCGACTCGGTCTATTCCGCGCTCAAGGCAATGATCGTGACCGGCCAGATCCCGCCGGGCGCGCGCGTCACCGAGAGCGACATTGCGGCAAAGCTGAATGTCAGCCGCACGCCCGTGCGCGAGGCCTTCAACCGCCTCGAGCGCGACGGGTTGGTCACCGGCCGGCCGCGGCAGGGCTACGCCGTCACCGAGTTCGACATAAACATGTTCCGCGAGGCCTTCGACATCCGCGAACTGCTCGACGGCCACGCCACCGAACTGGCGGCGGCTGCGGCCACCGAGAAAGACAAGGCGCGGCTGCGCGCCATGCTGGCCGAATGCGAGAGGCTGGCCGCCATTGCGGATCGAACCACAAGGGAAAAATTCCAGGAGCTTGAAGTCGGCATCGATCTGCACCGCGTCATCGCCGAAATCAGCGGCAATGCCATGCTGCACGGCATGCTGTGCGGCATCCTCGACAAGTGCCAGCACTATGTCTGGACGGAACTGCTGTGGCTCGACGAATGGAAGATCGCCCGCGACGAGCATGCCGAGATTGTCGAGGCGATCTGCGCCGGCGACGCCAAGCGCGCCGGCGCCCTGGCGCGCGCCCATGTGCGCGGCTCGCGCGAGAACGTGCTGCGCCTGCTGCAGGCCAAATCGGATTACCAGAGCTTTCTGGCCAAGGCGTCGTGAGCGGGGTTGGACTTGGCGCGAAGCAACGCGTTAGCGATCTCGACTGGGCAGCCATGGATATTGCGGGTGGCGATGCTACCATAGGCCGGACGAACCTCGACAAGGACACTCCAGCTGCTTCCCTCGACAGGCCTTGAGCGATTGAGCGCATTTTCGGATGGCGTGTTCGCCGTCCTGATCACCGTGCTCGTGCTTGACCTGCGTCCACCGGAGGTGCCGACCTTCACCGCGTTGCTGGCCTTGTGGCCGACATGGCTGAGCTACGGCGTGAGCTATCTGTTCATCGCCATCGTCTGGGCGAATCACCATCATCTCCTGCGCCACGCCACGGCGGCGACGACCAGCCTGATGTGGTACAATTTCGCGCACCTGTTTTCGGTGTCGCTGCTGCCGTTGGCAACCGCGTGGATGGCGGTCAGCGAGCTGGCCCCGCAGCCGGTGGCGTTCTACGCGGTCGTCTTCTTCCTGGTGAACCTGACCTACATTCTCCTGATCCGGGAACTCATCGACCCGATGCCGGCCGACACCGTTCCGCTCAAGGTGCGCAAGGTCATGCGCATCCGCTCGATCGTGACGCTGTGCCTTTTCGGCTTGGCGGCGGTCGTCGCCCTGAAATACCCGATCGCCGGACTGGCGATTTGTTGCTGCTGCCTGACGGTCTATCTCCGGCCGGAAGCGCCGGGATCGCGCGCCGGCTGAGCGCAATGTCAGGTCATGCCGCCCGCGTCGGCTTTCGGCCTCGATCCGCCACGCCGCACTGAATTTGCCCTGGGCAGTTCTCCAGATGCTCGCCGCATTGCTACTTCGCGCTGCTCGAACGGAGAAGCCGTCACGGCCGAAAACGGACAGTCGGCGGAGCGCTTCTCGAATACGGAGCGTGCGACCGGGGCTGCCGAGAAAGCGTTTGGCCATCCCGCGTAATAGGCGAGATGACTGATCACCTCCGAGGCCTCGGCGCGCGTCAGTCCATTATCCATGGCCCTGTTGAGATGGTAGGGAATCTGCTCCACCTGCCCGGCGGCGACCAGTGCGCTGACCGTCACCAGGCTGCGGTCGCGCGGCGCGAGGTCGGGACGCAGCCACAGGTCGCGAAACAGCACTTCCGTCGTGTCGCGCACCAGGCCCGGCGACGCCGGTCCCGTGCCTTGCTCGACCCGTGCGGCACGATCGGCCTCCGCCTTTTCGTCGAGCGGCAGCAAATCGACGACAGCCTTGGGGAGCTGGTCCGGCCCGATGCCGCGTGCCTCGAACACCGCTTTGACGATCGCCGTGGCTGCCATCGCGTTGCCCCACCCGGCATAGAAGGCAAGATGCGTGATCATCTCCGAGATCTCGGCCGGCTTCACGCCACTGTCGAGGGCGAGGCTCAACTGCTCCGGCAGGAGTATGCCCTGGTTCCGGGTGACCACCGCCGCGATGGTGACGATGCTGCGATCGCGCCGCGACAGGCCGGGGCGCTTCCAAACGTCATTGGCAAGCTTGTCCGTCGCATAGCGCGCAAGGGCGGGCGAGACGGCCTGCAAATCCTCTGGAGGCAGGCTGCCGGTCTGCGACCCCGTCTGCGCCGCAGCGTCGGCAGCCCCCATCGACAAAGCGAGTGCGAGAATGGTTGAAGGTTTCATGATGATGCCTTTCGTTCCTGCGTACGGTCAGCGGTATTGCTCGTCGGAGACAGGCTCCAGCCAGTCGACATTCTTGCCGTCATGCATGTAGCTCAACGCGATGTGGGCCATCGGGCTGGTGGCGGTCGCGCCATGCCAGTGCTTCACCCCGGCGGGAATCCAGACGACGTCGCCTGGATTGATGACGAGGGCCTCCTTGCCGTCTTCGCGAATCCAGCCTTGGCCTGATGTGACGATCAGCAACTGACCGGCAGGATGAGTGTGCCAGACGGTGCGCGCTCCGGGAGCAAAGTTCACCAGCCCTGTGCTTGCGCGCGTTATCTCGGTGGCGGGAAACAGCGCAGTGATGACCGCTTGCCCGGTAAAGTTTTCTGCCGCTCCGATCATCGCCGGCGTGCTGCCGTTTGTCCGGATTTCGATGCCCTGCGCTTGCACGGGCATGATTCCCGCCGCTGCTGTCAGGATTTTCTTCATTTTGGTCTCCTTAAGGTTTGCTCCCCTGCATTTGTGGGCTGAACGCAGTGCGGCGCTTACAGACGAAGCAGCGTCTTGATCGCCCGCCTCTCATCCATGGCGCGATAGCCCTCGGCGACATCGGCCAGCGGCAGGGTCAGGTCGAAGACCTTGCCGGGATTGATCTTGCGCTCCAGCACCAGATCCATCAGATGCGGAAGAAAACGGCGCACGGGCGCGGGGCCGCCGAGCAGGCTCTTCTGGGCGAAGAAGAGGCCCTGGCCGTCGAGCTGGACGCCATGCGGCACGCCGACGAAGCCGATCGAGCCGCCGGGGCGGGCACAGTTGATCGCCTGCATCATGGATTCCTGCGTGCCGACGCATTCCAGCACGGATTCCGCGCCGACGCCGCGGGTCAGATCCTTGATCCGCGCCACGCCGTCATCGCCGCGCTCCGAAATGATATCGGTGGCGCCGAATTCGAGCGCGAGATCCTGGCGCGTCTTGTGGCGGCTCATGGCGATGATGCGCTCAGCGCCCATCTGCTTGGCCGCAAGCACGCCCATCAGCCCGACCGCGCCGTCACCCACGACGACCGCGGTCGCGCCGGGCTCGACGTGCGCGGCGTCGGCGGCATACCAGCCGGTGCCAAGCACATCCGATGCCGCCAGCAGGCTCGGGATCAGATCGTCCTCGGGCATGCCGGGGGTGGCGACCAGCGTGCCGTCGGCAAGGGGCACGCGCAGCATCGGCGCCTGCGCCCGGCTCATGAACTCGCGCTGCTCGCAGGACGAGGGGAAGCCGAAGCGGCAATGCGGGCAGGTGTTGTCGGAGGTGCAGAACGAGCCGACGACGAACTGGCCGGGCTTCACCGTTCTCACCGCGCTGCCCACTTCCACCACCACGCCGCAATATTCGTGGCCCATATGCATCGGTTCGTTCAGCGGCTGGAGCCCGCGATAGGGCCACAGGTCGGAGCCGCAGATGCAGGTGGCCGAGAGCTTGAGGATGGCGTCGGTGGGATGAAGGATTTCGGGCTCCGCCACTTCCTCGCAGCGGATGTCGCCGGCACCGTAGAGAACTGTTCCGAGCATGGTTTTCTCCTTGAGCCTATGTCAGGCGTTCTATGCGTATGTTGAAGCGTCCGCCGCGCAGCAGCGGTGCGATACCGCTGTCGAGCCGGCCGAGCCGGATCAGGCCGCGCGAATACCGGTAGGGGCCATAAAAGAAGATGAGATTGCCCCAGGGCGCGTAGTAGGCGATGTCGCCGATGGCCTCATTGTCGAACGGGCCGCTGCCCTCGATCCGCAATTTGCGCGGCAGGTAGCCGATCTTCTCGACGGATGCGTAGTCTTCCAGTGTCAGGTCGAGCGGCAGCATCGCGGCGAAATCCTGCGCGCTCGGATTGTCGAACAGGGATGCCGTCAGGCGCATTGCGTCCACTTCAATAGCAATCCTCATCAACGGTTTCTCCTGTCCGTCCGTTCCGCGGGCTTGGCTTGGTGCGGCGGAGGGCGCGAACGCGGCTGCCAGTGCGGCGGCAACCGCGGTGCGGCGCGTCATGTGGCTGCGTGTCATGGCGCGCCCTTGCCATGATCATGGGCGGCTGCCGCCGCGGCCAGCGCGGATCCCACAAGCAGCACCGCACCGAGTGCGAAGGGGCTTCGCCAGCCGAGCGTGTCCAGCAGCAGGCCGCCGCCCGCCGCGCCGAGCGTGATGGCGAACTGGATGACGGCGACCTGCAAGCCGCCGCCGGCTTCGGCATCGTCGCGTAGCGCGCGGCTCAGCCAGGTGCCCCAGCCGACCGGCGCCGCAGTTCCGAAAAAGCCCCAGCCGACGAGCAGCGCGGTGACGGCTACCGGCATCGATCCAAGCATGATCAATGCGACCGCCAACAGCGCCATGGCCAGCGGAATGATGATGACGATGCTGTAGAGCCGCGTCTTGAGCAGCCGGCCTATGGTCCAGGTGCCGGCGACGCCTGCAAGTCCCATCACGAGCAGGATCGCCGAGAGCGCCGAAACGCCGACACCGGTCACGGTTTCCAGGAAAGGCCTGAGATAGGTGAAGAGCGCGAACTGGCCCATGAAGAGCAACAGGATCGAGGCCATGCCGAGCGCGACCTGACGGCGCAGCAGTAGCCGGAGGACATTGCCCGACGCCTTGCGGCCGCGTGGCGGCAGCGCAGGCAGGCTGAGGCTTTGCCAGACAAGGGCAAAGAGGGCCAGCGGCACCACGAGGAAGAACGCGCCGCGCCAGCCGACATAATCGCCGAGCAGGCTTCCGAGCGGCGCCGATATGGTTGCCGCGACGGCGTTGCCGGCGTTGATCATCGCCAGGCCCTCGGGCACGGAGTCCTCCGGCACGAGGCGCATCACGATCGCGGTGGACATCGACCAGAAACCGCCGATGGCAATGCCGAGCAAGGCGCGGCCGATCATCAGCACGGCATAGTTGGGCGCAAAGGTCACCACCAGGCCGGACACGGCGAGCAGCAGCGAGAACGACGTCAGCACCAGCTTGCGGTCGATATGCCGCGTCAGGCCGGTGATGAAAAGGCTGGTGACGACCGCGAAGATGCCGGAGACCGAGATCGCCTGTCCCGCCCGGCCTTCGGTGATGCCGAGCCCGTCGCCGATCGGCGTCAGCAAGCTGACCGGCATGAACTCGGAAGCGATGAGGACGGCGACGCAAAGCGTCATCGAGAACACCGCACCCCATGCTGCCCGAGGCTTCACCAGCCTGTCGTCGTAAGTCGTTTCCATCAGCCGTCACCACGCACAAAAAGCCGGCCGCCGGAAAACGCATCGGCGGCGTGTTCGCGACAGGAGATAGCGCTGGACTATTGGAATGATTAGGCGCTGAAATTCGCTTGAACTTATCGATGTAGGCCATAAATAACGCCGGGCCGTATTCAGCGGGGCAGAAGGCCATGCGCGAAAACTTCAACGATCTTCTGTGGTTTCTTATGGTGGCCGAGGAGCGCAGTTTCACCAAGGCCGCCGCCAAGATCGGTATTACCCAATCGACCCTTAGCCACACCATCAAGCGGCTCGAAACCCGCATGGGCCTGCGGCTGCTGGCGCGAACGACGCGCAGTGTCTCGACGACCGAGGCGGGGGAGCGGTTGCGTCAATCCCTTGCGCCGCGCATCGTCGATATCGAAACCGACATCGCGGCGCTGACGGCCTATCGCGACAAACCCTCGGGGACCGTGCGCATCACCGTCTCCGATCACGCCCTCGAGCAGCTGGTCTGGCCGAAACTGCGGCCCGTCCTTGCCGACTATCCTGACATCAAGCTCGAATTCAGCCGGGACAACGGATTGCGCAACATTGTCGAGGATGGTTTCGATGCTGGCGTGCGGCTTGGCGAAAGCGTGGAGAAGGACATGATCGCCGTGCGCATCGGGCCGGACTGGCGGCTTGTTGCCGTGGGGTCGCCGGCCTACATCGCCGGACGTGGTGTGCCGAAGGCGCCGCAGGACCTGATCGGCCACAATTGCATTAACCTGCGCATGACCAGCGCCGGTGGCCTCTATGCCTGGGAATTCCAGAAGGCCGGCCAGGCTCTGCGCGTGCGCGTCGATGGCCAGCTCGTGTTCAACTCGACCCTGCCGATGGTCGACGCCGCCATTGCCGGCTACGGGCTTGCCTATGTGCCCGAGGATCTGGTCACGGCGCATGTTGCCGCCGGCCGGCTGCAACTCGTGCTCGACGATTGGTCGCCGAAATTCGCCGGCTATTACCTATACTATCCAAGCAGTCGCCAGAACTCGCCGGCCTTCAAGGTCATTGTCGACGCGCTTCGAAAACACAGCCAATGATGGCCACCACACAGAAGCCGAGGACGGGGCTGAGCACAACCGGGAATGGGAGCGGCGGACCTCAGATGATGCCGTGCTTCTTCAGCAGCGCCTGCTCATCGCCCGACACCCATCCGAATATCTTCGGCTCGCCGTCGAGTTTCCGGACAAGGTAGTGAACGTCGAAATCTATCTCGACGTCCGCTTGACCCTTGCGGGCATAGGTCGCGGTCCACGCAACATGGGCAACGCAATGATGCTCGTCGATCGGCGAGATGCCGATGTCGCGTATCCGCATCTCTTTCGTTCCGATTGCCCGGTAGTGGGCATAGCCCTGAGCCATGACTTGCTTGAGTTGATCGTCGTTCTTTCCGGTCACGACGCCGGCAGGCGAGGCGGCTATGAACTCCGACGTGTAGAGCGACGCGGCCTCATCCATATCCATGCCGCCGCCAAGCGACTCCTTGAAAAACCGCTGATAGCGTTCAAAAAATCTCTTTACGCTCATCTCCATGATTTCCGCTCCGGTCGTGTCCTCGGATCAGCGCTGTTCCCGCACGCTCCGGAGGAAATGGATCATCGCGGCGTTGACCTCGTCCGGGCGTTCCTGCTGGGTCCAGTGCCCGCAGCCGGGCAGCATCAACTTGTCGCGGAGTTGCGGGACGAAATTTCCGAGATTGGCCAGCAGCTGATCCATTCCGGGGAAGGCGACAACCAGATCGCGGTCGCCTGCTATATAGAGGGCGGGGACCTTGATCCGCGCGCCGGCAAAGGGCGCCATCAGCTCCCAGTTCCGGTCGATGTTGCGGTACCAGTTGAGACCTCCCGCGAAACCGGTGCGCTGGAACTCGCCGGCGTAGAAATCGAGGTCGCCTTGGCTGAGCCAGGGCGGTAGGCCCGGCGGTGCCTCGACGGCTTGCAGGAAACCTCCATCATGTGGAACCATGCCGATTCCACCCGCGCTCGTGCCCGAGGCATCCCCCGATGCGGCGTAAAGCATGGCCCGCACCGTGGTCCGGGGGTCCCGCTCCAGCTCGGCTTCTGCAATGCCGGGTTGCTGGAAATAGAGCTGGTAGAATTGCGAGTCCGTCGTTCGCGGCATCACGCTGGTTGGGCGCACCTTGGCCCGCGGCCGGAACGGCACGCTGAGGCCGATGACGGCTTGGAATCGGTCCGGGCGCATCAGCGCCGCGTGCCAGGCGACGACGGCGCCCCAGTCGTGGCCGGCGATGATGGCGGTCGGCGCTTCGAGGGCGTCGAGAAGGCCCACCATGTCGCCGACCAGATGGAAGAGCGTATACTGTTCGACCGCCTCCGGCCGATCGCTCCTGCCATAGCCCCGCATGTCGGGGGCGACGGCGTGAAAGCCCGCCGCCGCGAGCGCACTCAATTGATGGCGCCACGAATACCAGGATTCGGGAAAGCCGTGGCACAAGAGCACCAAAGGGCCATCGCCCTGCTCCGCGACGTTGAGGCGGATGCCGTTGGTCTCGACCATTCGCTGCGTCGGCTCGCTCACGGCTGCTTCTCACGCTCGTGTGTCAGTCTCTGTTTAACGGCTGGCGGCGGACGCCGCAACGAGTGGGTTGAGCGAACCGAATGCCTGTCTCGAAAGTCACGCATCTTTTGTCGCCGGTCTCAGGAATGATCGCGGCAATGAATATCCGAGATTTGGTCGGCGCCCGCTTTGCGGTTCCCGAACTTCTGCCCCAGCTTCAAACGCGATGAGCGCGCTTGCCTATTGTCATCCGGCTGTCATATGTCGGCCCTACGAAGCCTTAGTTCTGGATTTATAGATACGTGGATAAAAAATCAGCTCTCCTCGCTTTGGCGGCACTCGGCCAGGATACAAGGCTCGAGGTCTTTCGCCTGCTTGTCCAGGCGGGCGCCGGGGGGACCCCCGCCGGCGAGGTCGCTTATCGCCTCGACATCGTGCAGAACACGATGTCGGCGCACCTCAAGGTTCTTGACCATGCCGGCCTCGTCCGCGCCGAGCGCGATGGTCGCACAATCCGCTATGTTGCCGACATGACCGGATTCCGCGATCTGCTCGCCTATCTCATGGAAGACTGCTGCAATGGCGCGCCGGAACTCTGTCGGCCCGTGATCCAGGCGGTCACCTGCAAGTGTTAGAAGGAGGCATCCGCCATGAGCGAGCCATACAACGTTCTTTTCCTCTGCACGGGCAATTCGGCAAGGTCGATCATCGCCGAGGCGATACTCAACCTTCCGAAAGCCGGCTGAGCAAGGAAAGTATCATGAACGATCACGCTTTGAGCGCGGGCGGCGGCATTGGTTTCGTCGAGAAATACCTGACCGTGTGGGTGGCGCTGTGCATCCTCGCCGGCATCGCGCTCGGCCGTCTCATGCTAGGCGTCTTCCACGCCGTCGGCGAGGCCGAGATTGCCAAGGTCAACCTGCCGGTCGCGGCACTGATCTGGCTGATGATCGTGCCGATGCTGGTCAAGATCGACTTCGCCGCGCTCGGCCATGTGAAGGAGCATTGGCGCGGAATCGGTGTGACACTGTTCGTCAATTGGGCGGTGAAGCCGTTCTCGATGGCGGCGCTCGGCTGGCTGTTCATAGGGTATCTCTTTCGGCCTTATCTGCCGGCCGACCAGATCGACAGCTATATCGCCGGCCTTATCATCTTGGCGGCCGCGCCCTGCACGGCGATGGTCTTCGTGTGGTCGAACCTGACGAAAGGCGAACCGCATTTCACGCTGAGCCAGGTCGCACTTAACGACACCATCATGATCTTCGCCTTCGCGCCGATCGTCGGCTTGCTGCTCGGCCTCTCGGCCATCACCGTACCCTGGAATACCCTCGTCCTCTCCGTCGCGCTCTACATCGTCGTGCCGGTCATCGGCGCCCAATTCCTGCGTCGGCGGCTGCTCGCCGCGGGCCGCGAAGCCGCCTTGAAGCGATTTCTCGAGCGGCTTCAGCCGCTCTCGCTCATAGCCCTGCTTGCCACGCTCGTGCTGCTGTTCGGATTTCAGGGCGTGCAGATCCTGGCGCAGCCGCTGATCATCGCGCTGCTGGCCGTGCCGATCCTGATCCAGGTCTATTTCAATTCAGGGCTCGCTTACCTACTCAACCGTGTCTCGGGCGAACAGCATTGCGTCGCCGGCCCCTCGGCCCTGATCGGCGCTTCGAATTTCTTCGAACTGGCGGTCGCCGCCGCCATCAGCCTGTTCGGCTTTCAGTCGGGGGCGGCGCTCGCCACCGTCGTCGGCGTGCTGATCGAAGTGCCGGTCATGCTCACCGTGGTCTGGATCGTGAACCGCTCCAAAGACTGGTACGAGGGCGGCCGGGCAGTGTCCCGTGTTGCCGAAAACATTAATGCTCGACCCTGATCGAAAAATTGCGAAATAGCCGTTGATCCTCAGCCGGCCGGGCAGCCTGCTGGTGGACTGCTTTGCAGGAAAAGCTCGGGATGGCCGCGCGACGCACTCCCGTTAATTGCGCGGGTATCCGTCCGCTTGACAGTCTGCCTACTAGAAGGTAGACAGGGTGCATGAGCAACTTTTCAACGACATCTGACGAGATTTTGGCCTCCGCACAAAAGCTGATCATCGCCGGCGGTTATAATGGATTCAGCTACGCAGACATCGCGGCCGTGGTCGGCATACGCAAGGCCAGCATCCACCACCACTTCCCCAGCAAGGTCGATCTGGTGCGTACGCTTGTGTCGCGTTACCGCGAGAACGCCGAAGCCGGCATGGCCGATCTCGAGCGCAGCGTGCCTGAACCGCTCGAACTCGTTCAGGCCTACGCGGGTTATTGGGCCAGATGCATCGAGGATGCAAGCATCCCGTTCTGCGTATGTGCGCTGCTGGCAAGCGAACTTCCAGCGCTTCCGAACGAGGTCGTCTCGGAGGTACGGGCGTATTTTCAGTTTCTCTCGGCGTGGCTGACGTCGGTCATCGAACGCGGCGAACAGCAAGGCTCCCTGAAAATCTCTGGTCCGGCGCGGGTGGAGGCAGAGGCGCTCATGGCCACCGTTCATGGCGCGATGCTATCGGCTCGGGCATACGGAAAGCCTGGCGTCTTCGCTACAATTCTCGACCCGACCCTGCGGAGGCTGAAGCCCGAATGATATCAGTGCCGGGCGGCTAAGCGACAGGTCGCCCCGACAAGAGATCCACAAATGCGCCGCAGTAAACTACCAACTAGTAGGTAAGGAATTCCCCATGTTTCACAAACTCCTCTCGGCTCTCTTGGTCGTCGGTATCCCGGCGACCTTCGCCATCACGGCGCCCGCTCAGGCTCAAAGCCGGGAGGCCGAGCAGATCCACATCAGGGGCAGCGTGGTGACCTTCAGCGCTTCGACGCTGAAGGTCACCACGCGGGAAGGCGAGACTGTTGACGTTGTCCTGGCTGATGGCTGGAAGATATCCGCCGTCGCTGCTGCGAAGGTGGCCGATATCAAGCCAGGCGACTTCGTCGGAATTGCCTCGCTGCCGAAGGACAAGGGCGGTGACGGCGCGCTGGAAGTCCTGATCTTCCCGCCCGCGCTGAAAGGCGCAGGTGAGGGAAACTACGGGTGGGATCTGAGGCCTGACAGCAGCATGACCAACGCAACAGTCGCCGATGCCGTCAAGGACGTCGACGGGCGCACCGTGACCGTGTCCTACCAAGGCAAGGAAAAGAAGATCGCGATCCCGGATGGCACCCCCGTCGTGACCCTCGCTCCGGCAACTCAGGATGATCTGGTCCCGGGTGCCGTCGTCTTCATAGCAGGCGAGAAGGCCGCAAGCGAAACGATCGGTCATCAGGTCGTCGTTGGCAAAAATGGCGTGGTCCCACCCATGTGAGCCAGGTCGCCGCTCGTTCGCAGGCTGTCGGCCATCACGGCGGTGGCGAAAGATACGCTGAGCGGTTCGGCGCGGACGAACGCGACAGTGAAGGCCTACCGCTCGTCCGAAACGCCGGCAGCATTTCCCATGCACCGGAAGCGGCGCATTCGCCGACGGCTGTGGCCTGAACCTCGGCGCCGGCTCTCGGGCGAAATTGGCGGATAAATGAAGGCTACGAGGGTGAAACAGCCCTCTTTGACAAGCGCCTCGGCCACCTGTGGTGGCCGAGATCATCAGACACACATTGAACCATACCCGAAGGATATCCAATGAGACGCGATCGCGGTGAAGTTGTTTCAAATGACCAGGACAAGTGGCTCAAGCTGTATTACCTCGCCCGTGCGGCCTTTTCCGTCGTCTGGGTCGTGGCCGCTTTGACGGTCGGCCGGCAGTCGGCGTCCATCGCGGCTGTCTTGCTTGTTGCCTATCCTGCCTGGGATGCAGCCGCCAATTATGTCGATGCTTCCCGCAACGGCGGGCTTGCCGTCAATCGTACGCAAGCGTTCAACGTTGCAATCAGTTCGGTGGTCGCCCTTGCAGTCATCATGGCGCTGGCGATGAACATGAATTGGGTTCTCGGCGTTTTCGGCGTGTGGGCAATCTTCTCCGGTCTGCTGCAGCTTGGAACCGCAATCCGGCGCTGGAAAACCGCCGGAGGCCAATGGGCCATGATCTTGAGCGGAGGCCAATCGGCTGTCGCCGGCGCATTCTTCATCGCGCAAGCGCAGATGTCCGCAGCGCCCTCGATCGCCAACATCGCAGGCTACGCTGGCTTCGGCGCCTTCTATTTCCTCGTGTCAGCCCTTTGGCTCACCGTCTCGCATTCGCGGCGCCGGAAAGTGGCATCCGTACAGGCATGATCCACATTGTCGGCCTACGGCGTATCCGATCGTGGCCGGCGATCGACGGTTGTCCTGATCAGCAGATGAACCGCAGCGCATCGGGGCCGGTCAGGTCAGTACAACTCGGCTCGAAGTCGGCGGGATCGAGCAGTCGGCGTATGAGAGGAACAGACGGGATCGTATCGGCCACGGCCGCGTTCATCCGCAGGAGGGCACAACCTGCCGTTTTATCTGACGGCGCAAGAGGCCGAATCCATGCTTATCCAACCGATCGACTATTTTCTGGTCGCCTGGTTCGTGCTCGCCCTGGCCTCGACGCTCTATGTCGGCGTTGACCAGTACCGCAACAATCCTGAGCCGGTGGTGATGAAATGGGGCTTCATCCTGGTGACGCTCTATATGGGCCCGCTCGGGCTGCTGCTTTACGTGCTCGCCGACAAGGAGCCGCGCCCGGGCGAGCATGAAGCCTTCACCAGTCCGCTCTGGAAGCAGGGCGTCGGCTCGACCATCCACTGTGTCGCCGGCGATGCGACGGGCATCATCCTTGCCGCGGTCGTCACCGCCACGCTCGGCCTGCCGATGTGGCTCGATCTCATCGTCGAATATCTCGCCGGCTTCGCGTTCGGCCTTTTCATCTTCCAGTCGCTGTTCATGAAATCGATGATGGGCGGCAGCTATTGGGAAAACGTGCGCAAGAGCTTCCTGCCCGAGTTCATTTCGATGAACTTCATGATGGCCGGCATGGCGCCGGTCATGAGCTTCCTGATGATGGGCCGCGACATGCGCGCCATGGAGCCGACCGAGCTGCTGTTCTGGGGCGTGATGTCGCTCGGCGTCATCGCCGGTTTCGCGCTTGCCTACCCCGCCAATGTCTGGCTGGTTGCGCGCGAGTTGAAGCACGGCCTGATGACCGAGCGCCCGCCGGAGGCCGGGAAAGACAACCAGGAGCCCGCTGCCAGAAGGCAGCATGCGCAGACGCAAATGCGGCAGGCCGGTGGCCATGGTCATCGCGAGCATGGCCACGACACGGGTTCCCACAAAAGCAAGGGCGGCCATCAGACGCGGTCGGACGCGACCACGCCGCAGATCGCCGCGCTCGGCGTGGTGTCGCTGATTGCGCTTGGTGTTGGCATGGCCGCTCCGGCGAACTGGCTGAACCTCAGGCTTTCGGCCCGCGACGTCGGCGGGGTGATCATGCCGCAGGGCATGATCATGGACCGCGACACCCCGGCCGACGCCATGCGCGACATGGCGGCGGCCGATCCGCGCCTCGTCACCGCTTCATACGACCTCGCCACCAAGGGCGACCAGGATCTGCCGTTCCGAATGGAGAACGGCGTGAAGGTGTTCGAGCTGAGGCCCTCGGTGATCCGCTGGCAGATCCTGCCGGACGTCGCGGTCGATGCCTATGCCTATAACGGCCAGATTCCCGGCCCGCGCATCCACATCCGGCAGGGTGACCGCATCAGGGTCAACGTGACAAACGATCTGCCTGAGGAAACGACCGTGCACTGGCATGGCCTGATCCTGCCCAACCAGATGGACGGGCCGGCCGAGATCACGCAGGCCCCGATCGAGCCGGGGCAGACCTATTCTTACGAATTCACGGCCACCCAGCACGGCACCTATTTCTACCATCCGCACGCCAAGCCCGACCGCACCCAGGCACTCGGCCTCTATGGCGCCCTGATCATCGATCCCGCCAACCCCGCCGATGAGGTCGCCGCCGACCATGACTACGTCATCGAGTTGCAGGAATGGCTGGTGCGAGAGGGGCTGACCTATCCCTCGATGCCGATGGACGGCGGCATGCCGAACTTCTTCACCATCAACGGCAAGGCCTATCCCTCCACCGAGACGATCCGCATGAAGGTCGGCGAGACCCTGAAGGTTCGCTTCATCGGCACCAACAACGGCTTCATCCATCCGATGCACATTCATGGCGGACCATTCGAGGTCGTCGCGCGCGACGGCGAGACCATTCCCCCTTCGGCCCGCTTCCTCGCCGACACCATCAATGTCGGTCCGGGCCAGCGCTATGATGTCGTCTGGACGGCGCGGCGACCCGGCAAATGGCTCATCCACTGCCACATTCCGCACCACACGACGAACAACAATGTCGAGCAAAAGGGCGGCGGCGGGCTGATGGTCGTCATCGACGTCAGCTGACGCGGGCGCCGGAATTGGCGCTGTTGCGGCATCAGCGCCGCACTCGGCCCGGCGACGGCTGCCCAGAGGTTGGCCTCGACGCCGAGCGGCGCAGGCAGCCTCGGAACACGGGCGGGCCCTGCACGTTGATCCCGAACCGCTCGTGGAGTGCACCATGCCAGATTGGATCGGGACTTGGCGAAACCAATACGGCTCGACCGTCATCATCGAGGACGATGCGGAAGGCGTCATCCGCGGCACGTTCAGGACGGCGTTGGAAGACAGCAGTTTCTTTGGTCAGGAACTTCCGATCCATGGCGCTGCTTGCGGCGACGTAATCGGCTTCACGGCTGCGGGACAGGGCAAGGCCGGGCCTGCGGCCGTGAGCTACACCGGTATTCTGCGGGAAAGTAAGCTCGAGATGCTTTGGCATACCGTTGCAGGGCAGACCCTTACCGCATCGGCGGAAGGGGCGCCTGCCAGGATGGTCAGAGTTGGGGCATGGCGCGCCTTCGGGACCAGCCTGGATGTGTTCGAGCGCGTGGAATGACCCAGCCTCTCGGGCCGGCGTGGCTCCATCGGCGGCTACGGAAGGCCGCCAGGCCCGCATATGCGCGACTGAAGGCGGCCTGCCGATCCTGAGCGATTTCGGCGGCGCTGTGGTCGAGCCGACCGGAGGACGGATGGGATGGCGGAAGAAGGCAACGACGCGCGGGTAGTCCTGCAATGCATGACAACCGAGCATTTCGTGCTGCAGACCGCCCGCGCGGCCACCATTCAGGAGGCGAATCAGCGCGCCAATCTGTTCCTCACATCGGTCTCAAGCGCGGCGATCGCTCTGTCATTCGTGGCGCAGGTCACGAAAATGGGTACGCCGTTCGTGCTGTTCAGCCTGATCTTGCTGCCCTGCGTTTTCTTCATCGGCCTGGTCACCTTCGTCCGCGCCGTGCAGGTCGCCATCGAGGACATGGTGCACGCCCGTGGAATGGCGCGGATCCGGCACTACTACGTCGAAGTCGCGCCCGCCATGCAAAGCTACCTCGTTCATTCCACGCATGACGATCGCTCGGCGGTGCTCGTGGACAAGGGGCTCAGCCCATCGCCGTTGCAGTATTTCATGACCACGGCCGGAATGGTGAGCGTGATCAGCAGCGCCATCGCAGGTGTCTTTACGGGCATAGCCGCCACAGCGGCAGCCGGCGCCGGAATGGCTCTCGGTGTGGCAGCCGGGATGCTTGCCTTCGCTGCAAGCGTGTTCGTGCTGCGCAGCTACCACCTGCGGGCTTGGACGGCGGCCGAGCAAAGACTGACGGTTCTTTTCCCAGGCACGCGCGGGGAATGAAGCTCTGCGGAGCCAGGGATCGCTTGGCCGAGGTCCCATATACCATGCATGCCTTGTGACATCTTCTATTGCCGCGGCCCAAAGCCTCTATATGGCCGTAGCGGAACAATGGAGGCCGTTTCCTGCATGCCGCTTTTGAACAGCGGAAGGGCATTGAGCACCGAGCGAACCTCTTCCTCCGTTTCGGCCTCCATGAGAAGACAAGCGCCGCCCATGTCGCCGCGGTTCCAGATTTGTCGCACGGTGCTCGCCATGAAAAGTCGGCGAACGCCTTCGGCTTCGGCTTCCAGTCTCTCGGGCGTGTAGTCCGCGTCGTTGAAGCTTTCCGTCCGCCGACGTGTCAAGACCATGAACTGCATGTTCTTTCTCCTGTTGATGAAGGTAAGGCTTTCCGGTTTGTCCCGGTGGGTGCTTGATGCCTGTCATGGTTATTTAGCGACCATCGGCTGGAACAGGGCGGAAAGGATCGGTTTTCCAGTCTCGGCCGGCAACGTCGGCGCGAGAAAGACCGATGTCTTGCAATTGCGAGTCCGTGAGTTCCATCAGCATGCGGCGGCTCCGGCGCCTTTCCATACCGGCTTCGACCCAGACCAAGATCGCCGCGACGCGCGCCATCAGAATCTGTAGAGCCTCGACTCCACGCCGCTGCGGTGCACTCCTTGTTTCGGCCCGCTCCACGGCGGCGCCGTTGACGACTGCGTCCATCGCATTTCTCCTTTTTTTCGCGACCGGTCGAACCCCGAGGCGAAGGCGGCGAATGAGCTCGCTGCTTTGGGGGTTCGGCGGCCGGAGCCGGTGTCTAACGGTTGCCGAAAAGGTCCCGGCGATGCTCGACCGCCGGATCCCGCGCGATGGCCGCGTTCGAGCCCGCATTGAGCAGTTCGTAGACTGCACTATGCGCGATCGAGGACGTGTGGGTGCTGTCGAGCTGTTCCCGGGCAATCGCATTGATGTCGGAGCCGCCGACCTTCGGGTTCTCGGCGAGTGCGGCGTCAGTGATGGCCAGGAACGCGGCGGCGGCAAGAGCGATCTTTTTCATGGAAATCTCCTAAGGTTGAGTTCTGGACTTGGTTCAAGAACAGGTCCTTGCCCGTTCGCCAAGAAGATGCATCTTGGACCCACTCATGATAATCTTCGAATATTGGAAAGGATCATCCGCCAAGAGCGGATAATAGGATCATGAGCGGGCGCGCGGCCTCAGCGCTGGCCCTCCCGGATCGAGGGTTTTGCCATGTCGGTGCTGGCAATCGCTCCGGCCCTTGCCGGCATGTGGCCGGCCAGAGATCAGAAGGCACATCAGCCCGCCGACTTTCCGGCGGCGGACGGTGTAACCGTCGTTCAGTACTTCAATTCCATCCACCTGCGGTGTTCGGCAAAGCGCTCGGCCAACAGATCGATGAAAGTCCTCACCTTGGCCGAGACATGGTGACGATGCGGATAGAACGCGTTGATCGCGAACTCGACTCCTGAATATTCCTCCAGCACCCGGACAAGGCGCCCGGCGCTCAGGTCGTCGGCCACGAGGAAGGGCGGCGGTATGAACAGACCGCGGCCGTCGAGAGCAAGGCGTCTGAGCGTCTCCTGGCTGTTGGTCAATAAGTTGCCATCGACGCGGACGGAAACGGGCTCGCCGTCGGGGTCCTCGAAACGCCACTCGTTACCGAAAGGATATGACGCATGGCGCATGCAATTGTGGCGTGCGAGGTCATCGGGCCGACGCGGTGTTCCATGGCGTTCGAAATAGCCGGGCGAACCGCAGACGATGTTGCGCCATGAGGTCAGCCGCCGGACGATCAGGCTTGAATCGGGAAGCGGCAGCGAACGCACGTCAAGGTCGAAGCCCTCCTCCACCATGTCGACCATTCTTTCGCCGACGGTGAGATCGACCGAAACAGCCGGATAAAGGTTGACGAATTCGGAAACGATCGGCGCCAGAAAACGGATGACGCTCATGCTGGAATGAAGGCGAAGCGTGCCTTGCGGCGTCGCCTGAAGTGCTCCCGCGACGCGGTCCGCCTCCTCCAGATCGGCGAGGATCTGCGAGGAACGCTGGTAGTAAGCCTGGCCGATCTCGGTCAGGCTCACCTTGCGGGTGGTGCGGTTGAGAAGCCGGACGCCGAGCCTGTCCTCCAGCGCCTGGACGTGGTTGCTGACCATCGTCGTCGACATGTTGAGGCGTCGGGCTGCCGCGGAAAAGCCCCCGCATTCCACAACGCGGCCAAACACCGTCAAGCTCGTGAGCCTGTCCATTTCGATTATCCGCTCTTAATGGATGATCCTTCCGTTCTTTCCTCGATTATCACATCAAGATTGCCGTTGCATCGTCCTTGCACCAATCGGCCACTCGGCCCGACCGTGAGAGGAGATTACGATGACCGTAAGCGTCAACCCCGCCACCTTGGAATACCCGGTTGAGGTAAAACCCGCGCGGCGGTCCCGCAAGACGATGATCAAGCGCACCGTTGTCGGGTTGGGCCTGGTGGCCGGCCTGACCGCGGCTGCGCTCTACGGCTATGACTATTGGACGGTCGGGCAGTATCTGCAATCGACCGACGATGCCTATGTCAAGGCCGACTATACGACTGTCGCGCCGAAGATCTCGGGCCACATCGCCGAGGTGCTGGTCGAGGACAACACTCCCGTCAAGGCGGGCCAGGTTCTGGCCCGCATCGACGATCGCGATTTCAGGACCGCGCTAGACCAAGCGCAAGCCAATGTCGAAGCAGCCGAAGCGACGCTGCATAACCTCGACGCCCAGATCGGCCTGCAGCATTCGGTGGTCGAACAGCAAAAGGCCAACGTCGCCGCAACCGAGGCGAAGCTCAAATTCGCGCAGCAGGAGGGTGACCGCTATAAAACCCTGCTGAAAAGCGGCTACGGCACCAGCCAACGCGCCCAGCAGGCCGCGGCGTCCCTTGGCGAAAACGAAGCCCAACTGCAGAGGGATCGCGCCGCACTGGTTGCTGCCCGCAAAGCAATCGACGTGCTCACGACTGAGCGCGGCAAGGCGGAGGCCGAGCGCGACAGCAGCCAGGCCGCCCTGCGTCAGGCGGAACTCAATCTCTCCTACACCACGATCACAGCGCCCGTCGACGGCACTGTCGGGGCCCGTTCGCTTCGCGTCGGCCAGTATGTGCAGGCCGGCACGCTGCTCATGGCGGTGGTGCCGCTGAATGCGGTCTATGTCGTGGCCAATTTCAAGGAAACACAGCTCACTCATGTGCAGAGCGGACAGCCGGTCGAGATCGCCGTCGACGGCTTTCCCGGCGTGGCACTCAAGGGCCGTGTCGACAGTGTGTCGCCGGCCAGCGGTCTCGAGTTCGCGCTGCTGCCCCCGGATAACGCCACCGGCAATTTCACCAAGATCGTGCAGCGCATCCCGGTGAAGATCGCGATCAACGACGGCAGGCTCGCCGGCAAGCTGCGCGCCGGCATGTCGGCGGAACCGACGATCGACACGAAGGCAACCATCCTGGCCGAACGGGGTGAACCGGACAGCGGCCGCCGAATCATCGCCGGCTGGTAACTCGTAGCGGCTGCGCGAGGTTCTCCGAGACCTCGCATGGTGGCCGCCACGCCAGTGTCTCACGCGCGCTTCGTCAAACAAGGAATTCAGCCGTGCCCGCGATCTTCACCGCCAACCCCACGCCTGCGCCGATGGCAGCCAAAGCATCGAGCCTGGCGCCGACCGATGCCTCTTCCGCCCCGCTCAAGACCTGGATCGCCGTCATTGGCTCGACGCTCGGCGCCTTCATGGCGGTCCTCAACATCCAGATCGTCAACGCATCGCTAGCCGACATTCAGGGCGCCATCGGCGCGGGCATCGATGACGGCGGCTGGATATCGACCGCCTACCTGGTGGCCGAGATCGTCGTCATTCCGCTCACCGGCTGGCTGTCGCGGGTCTTTTCCATCCGCGTCTATCTTCTGGCCAATGCAATCCTGTTTCTCGCCTTCTCGGTTGCCTGCGCCTTCGCGCAAAACCTTCAGCAGATGATTGTTCTGCGTGCTTTGCAGGGCTTTTGCGGCGGCGTGCTGATTCCGGTCGCCTTCACCATCACCATAACCCTCCTGCCGAAGGCGAAGCAGCCGATCGGATTCGCCCTGTTCGCGCTGTCGGCGACCTTCGCACCAGCCATCGGGCCGACAATCGGTGGCTATCTCACCGAGAACTGGGGTTGGCAGTTCATCTTCTATGTCAACTTGGTCCCCGGCGCGCTGATGGTCGGCATGCTGTGGATGTCGCTCGAAAGGGCGCCGATGCAGCTCTCGCTGCTGCGCCAGGGCGACTGGGCCGGGATCATCACCATGGCGATCGGGCTCGGCTCCTTGCAGACTGTGCTCGAGGAGGGCAACAAGGACGATTGGTTCGGCTCGCCGTTCATCGTGCGGCTGTCCTTGACCGCCCTCGTCAGCCTCTCGCTTTTCCTGTGGATCGAGTTGAGAAGCGAAAGGCCCTTGCTTAACCTCAGACTGTTCGCCCGCTGGAATTTCGGTTTCTCCATCCTGGCCAGCTTCCTGCTCGGAATTGCGCTCTACGGGGCGGTGTTCATCCTGCCCGTCTATCTCGCGCGCATCCAGGGCTACAACGCCCAGCAGATCGGCATGGTGCTGGCCTGGACAGGCCTGCCGCAACTGGTGCTGATCCCGCTGGTGCCGCAGTTGATGAAGCGTTTCGACATGCGCATTATCGTCGCCTTCGGCTTTGCGCTGTTCGCGGCGAGCAATTTTATGAACATCGAAATGACGGCGACCTACGCGTCGGAGCAGTTCTTTTGGCCGAATGTCGTCCGTGCCGTCGGTCAGGCCCTGGTCATGGTACCCCTGGCTGCGGTCGCTACGGCCGGCATCGAGCAGGAGAACGCCGGCTCCGCCTCCGCACTGTTCAACATGATCCGCAATCTCGGCGGCGCCGTCGGTATCGCCATGCTGCAGACTTTTCTGACCAAGCGCGAGCAGTTCCACTCCAACGTGCTGGTGCGGTCGGTGTCGCTGTTCGAAGAGAGCACTCGCGCGCGCATCGAGCATCTGACCCGGTACTTCCTGGCGCATGGCGCCGGCGATCGCGCAGCCGCGATGCACAAGGCCGTCATCGCCATCGGACAGATGGTGCGCAAGCAGGCTTTCATCATGGCTTTCAGCGACGCGTTCTATCTGCTCGGAGCAGCCCTTGTCGTCGCGTTCTTCGCCACGCTGCTGTTGCGCAACCCGGGCCATGTCGAGGCAGGTGGCGCGCACTGAACCATCGGAAAGGAGAACCATAATGATTTCAAATCCCGACTACGCCTGCGCGGCCCCGGAATGTGAGTCTGTCACGGTGCACCGCCAGGAGACTCAGCAAATTTCGAATGTTTGGCAGAGACTGTGCCGTTCCAAGTAGGGCACTTCAGCCCATAGTGCGATTTTGGCACCGGCTGCCGCCGTCTTGCCAAAACCGGCTGAATTCCGAAAATCGAGCCAGTGGCGTCGCGCTGGAAACGCCTGGAAGTCTATTGATTTCAATAGGATTAAATGGCGCGCCCGAAGAGATTCGAACTCCTGACCCCCAGATTCGTAGTCTGGTGCTCTATCCAGCTGAGCTACGGGCGCGCATCAGGTCATGCTTTCCATGACCCCGCGATCCGATCCTCGAGGACCGGCCGCGAATGTGTGCAGTTCCCTAGCGACTGAATTCGCGAAAAGCAAGCCGATCCGGCAAAAGTTTTGTCGTCGATGCGTCATCCGCTGGATCCGGCCGGAAATCGGGTTGTTCGAAGCGGCATTCAGGGCGAAGGGGGCCGGACCGGTTTGCGGGCGAAACAGCGCCCAAGCCTGTCAGGCCGGGCGGCGCAGCCCGTTGCGGGCCTGGTCGAGCCGCACCGGTTGGTCGGGAATGGTGACGGCGAAGGTGGTGCGCCCGCCGATCGATTCGACCAGCTCCACCGTGCCGCCATGCGCGCGGATCAGTTCATGCGCGATCGCCAGACCAAGCCCGGTGCCGCCGCTGCGCGCAGACCCGCGGAACGCCGCGAACAGGTTCTCGCGTGCCTTCGGCGGCAGGCCGGGACCGGTGTCGGTCACGACGATGCGGCTGACGCTGCCCATGCGCTCGGCCGAAACCGCCAGCCGGCGCACCACGGCGCTCTCCATGTCCGCCGCCATCGCCTGCACGGCGTTGCGGCACAGATTGGTGAGCACGCGGAACAACTGGTCGGAATCGGCGTCCACCTCGAACGCCTTTTCGACCGCGTTGATGAACTCGATGCCTTCCTCGATGTCGAGCAGGCCGTGCACGTCCTCGACCAGCTGGCGCAGCCGCACGCGCCGGCGCGAAGGCGGCGGCTCCTGCGTGCGGCCGTAATGAAGCACGCCTTCCGAGTAGGAGACCGCACGGTCGAGCGCACGCAGGAGCTTCGGCGCGAAGGCCTGCACGGTCGGATCCTTGACCTGGCGCAGGCGGTCCGAAATTAGCTGCGCCGAGGCCAGGATGTTGCGCATGTCGTGGTTGATCTTCGACACGGCGAGGCCGAGGTCGGCCAGGTGCTTCTGCTCGGTCAGCATCTTCTGCAGCCGCTCCTGCATCTGCGACAGCTCGCGCTCGGCCACCCCGATCTCATCGGCGCGAGCGGCGGGATGAATGATCCGGCTGGGGTCGTCGGGGGCCTGCGAGAAGGACAGCATGGAGCGCGTCATGTTGCGGATCGGTCCGATCATGATCAGGTCGATCGCGGCATAGACCAGCATGGCCGTGAACAGCGAGATCAGCAGCGAGACGAAGGCGACGTTGCGCGAATAGATAAGCATCGCCTTGCGCAGGCTGTAGTCCGGCATGATCAGCTCGAACTCCTTGTCGCTGTCGCCGACCGGCCCGAAGACGCGCAGCATCCGGTTGCCGCCGAAAAACAGCGTGTCGAGCGCGCCGGTCATGCCCTTGACCATGCCGACGCTGGCGAGGTCGATGTGCTCGTCGACCTGCGGCGGCATATCGGCCACCACAAGCAGCCGCGACACGCCGCCGTCGCGCACCGCGATCGCCTTGGCGCCGATCGCCATAAGCACGTCGTTCTGCGCCGTGCGCGACAGCGAGGTCGGTTCGCCCTGCACCAGCACGATCGATACGGCAGCGGCGGTACTCAGCCGCTCCTTGAGCCAGGCCAGCCGGTAGCTGGCGATCCAGGGCAGGAAGATGAGCACCTCGGCCAAAAGCACGAAAACGATGGTCAACAGCAGCAGTTTTGTCGACAGGCCGCGCGACAAGGGTACGCTGCGGACGGCGGCTGGCGCTGGTCCTGTCCCTTCCTCGGCGTGCGTGGTTTCGCTCATGCGGTCCTGTCTTCACAATCGCTTGATCAGCCCAGATTAGGCGATTGCGGCTTTTTTGCCAATTTCCCCCTTGGTCGGAGAGATATAATTGCCGCCGAAAGTGCGCATCCCGGGCCCGGCGACACCGGCCCGGCACCGGCCCGGCACCGGATTGACTTCCAAAACCCTTCTTTCTATAAGCCCGCTCACGCTCGGGCCATTCGTCCCGGCGCGGTTTCGATCGCGCCAAAGCCGGCCCGGCAAAGCTCCTGTTACAGAGTGACAGAATCAAGAAGGGCCGCACCCCGCGGTATTAAAACAAATGAAGCGTACCTACCAACCGTCCAAACTCGTCCGCAAACGCCGGCACGGTTTCCGTGCCCGCATGGCCACCAAGGGTGGTCGCGGCGTCGTCGCAGCTCGCCGCAACCGCGGCCGCAAGCGGCTCAGCGCCTGAGCGAGACAAGATCGTTGCCCGCAACCGGCAAGCCAGTGGGACAAAATCCCAAGCGGCTTCTGAAACGCGCGGAATTCCTGGCCGTCCGCCGTGGTGAAAAACGTCGCGGGCGGCTTTTCCTCGTCGAGGTCCTCGACCGCGGCGACGGCGGCGCGCCGCGCGTCGGCTACACCGTCACCAAGAAGGTCGGCAACGCGGTCGTGCGCAACCGCGTCAGGCGGCGGCTGAAAGAGGCCGTGCGCACCCATGCGGCCGATGACATGATGCCCGGCAATGATTATGTCATCGTCGGGCGCGATGATGCGCTCCGCGCCCCGTTCGGCCAGTTGAAGGTCGAACTCTCCCGCCGACTTCGCGGAACACGATAGGCCAAGGGCTCTCGATGGAAAACAACCGAAACTTCTTCATCACCATCGCGCTGTCGGTGCTGATCCTGACCCTGTGGCAGGTCTTCTACATGAACCCGCGCGTCGAACAGCAGCGCGAGGCGGCGCGCGTCGAGCAGCAGCGCGTGGAAGAGCAGAAGAAGGCGGCAGAGACAGCCAATCCGGGCGCGGCAACGCCGGCACCGGCCGGCACCGCTCCCGGTGCCATCCTCAACGCGCCCGGCGGAGACACCGTCACCGCGGCCAGCCGCGACCAGGCGCTGGCGGCTTCGAAGCGCGTCAAGATCGATACGCCGAGCCTCGAAGGCTCGATCAACCTGACCGGCGCCCGTCTCGACGACCTCAAGCTCAAGCACTACACCGAAACCGTCGACAAGAATTCGCCCGAGATCGAACTGCTCAACCCTTCGGAGTTGCCCAGCGGCTACTTCGCCGAGATCGGCTTCGTCGGCAACGACAAGACGGGTACGGTACCGGGCGCGGATACGGTGTGGAACGTCGAAGGCAATCCGACGCTGACCCCGTCGACGCCGGTGACGCTGACTTACACCAGTGACAAGGGGCTGACCTTCAAGCGCACCTTCTCTGTGGACAGCGACTACATGTTCACCGTTTCCGACGAGGTGCGCAATTCGGGTTCGGCCCCGGTTACGCTGTCGAATTACGGCCGCGTCACGCGCTACGACAAGCCGGCAGTCGCCAGCACCTACGTGCTGCATGAAGGCCTGATCGGCTTCACCGGTGCGGAAGGCCTCCAGGAACACAAATACGCGTCCATCGAGAAGGACAAGGAAGTCAAGCCGGGCAAGTCGACGGACGGCTGGCTTGGCATTACCGACAAATATTGGGCGGTGACGGTGGTTCCGAGCGAGAAGCAGCCGTTTCAGCCGCGCTTCGGCTATTTCGTGGACGGCCGCCACCGCTACCAGTCCGACTTCCTCACCGACCCGATCAATGTCGAGGCCGGCCAGTCGGCAACCGTCGAGACCGAGGTCTTCGCCGGCGCCAAGGAAGTCGCCAAGATCAATGCCTATGCCGAAGACCGCCATATCAAGCGGTTCGACCTGCTGATCGACTGGGGCTGGTTCCACTTCATCACCAAGCCGATGTTCTGGCTTATCGACACGCTCTACAAATTCCTCGGCAATTTCGGCCTGGCGATCCTCGCCACCACCGTCATCGTCAAGGCCATCTTCTTCCCGCTCGCCAACAAGTCTTACGCGTCAATGGCGAACATGAAGAAGGTGCAGCCCAAGATGCTCGAGATCCGCGAGAAATACGCGGACGACAAGATGAAGCAGCAGCAGGCGATGATGGAGCTGTACAAGACCGAGAAGATCAATCCGCTCGCCGGCTGCTGGCCGGTGGCGCTGCAGATCCCGGTCTTCTTCTCGCTCTACAAGGTGCTCTACATCACCATCGAGATGCGCCATGCGCCGTTCTTCGGCTGGATCCAGGATCTGGCCGCGCCCGATCCGACCTCGATCTTCAACCTGTTCGGGCTGATCCCGATCACGCTTCCCCACATGCTGATGATCGGCGTCTGGCCGCTGATCATGGGCGTCACCATGTTCCTGCAGATGCGCATGAACCCGACGCCGCCGGATCCGACGCAGGCAGCCATCTTCACCTGGATGCCCGTCATCTTCACCTTCATGATGGCTGGGTTCCCGGCAGGCCTGGTCATCTACTGGGCCTGGAACAACACGCTGTCGATCCTCCAGCAAGGCGTGATCATGAAGCGCCAGGGCGCCAAGATCGAACTGTGGGACAATCTGCTAGCGCTGTTCCGCAAGAAACCGTCGCCAGCGGAATAGAGGCGCCGGCTCACGATTCAAAAAACCCGGCTCGTCCGGGTTTTTTCTTGTGCGCCGGCATCGGTCCACGTCCGCCCGCGATGGGCGAAACTGCAAACGCGCGGCACCGTCCGATCCGGCAAATGCGCTTGTCCACCATCGAAGACTCGCTCCCGGGGCGATTGGTGCTATACGGCGGATTACGCTACTTTGACGAGGTGTGCGCCGACGCGGGACGCGTCCGCCAGCCAATTCCCGGACGAACTGCCATGACCGGACCCAATCCCGACATCAAGCACCCGATCCCGATGCACACGCGCGTCGGCTTCCTCAAGGCGCTGGTGAGCGCGCCCAACATCGAGATCGGCGACTTCACCTATTATGACGATCCGGAAGGGCCGGATAAATTCGCCGAGAAATGCGTGCTGCACCACTATCCCTTCATCGGCGACAGGCTGATCATCGGCAAGTTCTGCGCCGTCGCCGAAGGTGCCCGCTTCATCATGAACGGCGCCAACCACGCCATGTCCGGTTTTTCGACCTATCCGTTCAACATTTTCGGCCATGGCTGGGAAAAGGGTTTCGACCCCGCCACATGGTCGAAGGAGGTGCGCGGCGACACGGTGGTCGGCAACGATGTCTGGATCGGCATGGAGGCAGTGATCCTGCCGGGGGTGCAAATCGGCCATGGCGCCATCGTCGCGGCGAAGTCCGTGGTCACGCACGACGTGCGTCCCTATGCCATCGTCGCCGGCAACGCGGCCAAGGTCGTCAAGATGCGTTTCGACGACAGGACGGTCCGGCGGCTGCTGGCGGTGGCCTGGTGGGACTGGCCGGTGGACAAGATCAGCCGCAACCTCGATGCCATCAGGGGCGCCGATATTTCTCTTCTGGAGACAGCAGCTTGAACGCTCAATACAGCACCACGATCGGCACGGACCTGTTTACCCGCGGGTGGATCTTCATCCGCGGCGTGCCCGCCATGAAGTTCCTGCCGCCGGAAGGGCCGCCGGAAATCGCCTTTGCCGGCCGCTCCAACGTCGGCAAGTCGTCGCTGATCAACGCTCTGGTCAACCAGAAGGGCCTGGCGCGCACCTCCAACACGCCGGGGCGCACGCAGGAACTCAATTATTTCGTGCCGGACGGATTTTCGGGGGAGGGCGCCGACCTGCCGCCAATGGCGCTGGTCGACATGCCGGGCTACGGCTATGCCACCGCGCCCAAGGAAAAGGTCGACGATTGGACGAAGCTGGTCTTCGACTATCTCAAGGGCCGTGTCACGCTGAAGCGGGTTTATGTGCTGATCGACGCCCGCCACGGCATCAAGGCCAAGGACGACGAGGTGCTGTCGCTGCTCGACAAGGCGGCGGTTTCGTACCAGGTCGTGCTGACCAAGACCGACAAGATCAAGGCCGCCGGCGTTCCGCGGCTGATTGAGGAGACGCTTGCCAAGATCAAGAAGCGACCGGCGGCGTTTCCTTTCGTGCTGGCGACGTCATCGGAAAAGGCCGAGGGCCTGGAGGAACTGCGCGCCGCGATCGTGCTCGCGGCCAATGGCGGCTAGCGGCACAAAAAGCCGGGTTAAGCCTTCGCCTCCAGGGCGATCATCTTATGGCTTTCCTCCGCGGCAAGCATTTCGGTGCCATAGGCCTTCAGGAACATGTCGACGCCCGACCTGACGATATGGTCGATTTCGTCCTGGTTCGGAGCCTTGGCGCGATAGGCGAAGATGCACTGCCGGAAAAGACCGGCCAGGCAGAGTTCTGTGAACTGATAGGCGGCAAGGTCGACATCGTCGATCTTGAGCAGGCCACGGTCGATGGCGGCATTGAGGAAGGTCACGACCTTGTCGTGGCCGCGTTTGGGGCCGCGTTCGTAAAACCGCGCGCCCATGTCGGGTATCCTGTCGGAGGCGCCGATCACCGTGCGCTGGGCCTGGATGACCTTGGCCGAGGTGATCTTCATGGACAGGACCTTGCCGAATTTCACCAGCGTCTCGCGCAGGTCGTCGGCACGGTCGAGCACGTCATACATGTTCTTGAAGATCGTGCCGCGCTCTTCCTCGATCAGCGCCTCGAACAGCTCTTCCTTGTTGGCGAAGTAGACATAGATGGTGCCTTTCGAAACGCCGGCTTCCCGCGTGATGTCGTTCATCGAGGCCGCCTCAAAGCCCTTGTCGATAAAGACCCGGCGGGCGCCATCGATGATCTGGCTGCGCTTGACCGGATCCTGTCCGGCTGCCGGGCGGCCGCGGCGCAAGCCGTCCAGCAGGTCGCCGCAATTGTCGTTTTCGACGTCGGGCGTTGTGTCGGCCATTAAAGTCACACCTCGAAAATAATTCGAACCAAGCGGTTCGATTGCCTCTTGATATGGTCCTCTTTAGGCGCTATGTCAACGGCCGGATCGAACCGAACGGTTCAGTATTATAACTTAGAGAGATGTCATGTCCTCGAACGCGCCGTCCACCGCCGAAGTCCGTCCCTTCCCCAACGCCAAGGTCGCCCCGGCGACGGAAGCACCGGAAGTTCCCGTCCACCCAGTCGCCGCGCCGCCTCTGGCGGAAACTCCGGCGAAGAAGAAGCGTTCCGTGCGCTCTTTCCTGCTGCCGATCATCGGCGTCGCCCTGCTCGGCGCCGGCGCCTGGTACGGCTACGATTACTGGACCACCGGCCGTTTCATGATTTCGACCGACGACGCCTATGTCCAGGCCGACATGGCTTTCATTTCGCCCAAGATCTCCGGCTATGTCGATCAGGTCAAGGTCAGCGAGAACCAGCAGGTCAAGGCCGGCGATCCCCTGCTGACGGTCGATGACGGTGATTACAAAATAGCGGTCGCCCAGGCCGAGGCGCAGATCGCCACGCTGGCCAGGACGCTCGATCGCATCGATGCGCAGACCAAGGCGGCGCAGGCCTCCTTGCAGCAGGCGCAGGCCGCCAAGACCGCCGACCAGGCCGCGGCGGCCAATGCCGCGCGCGCCCAGCAGCGCGCCGCGCAACTGCTCAAGACCCATGTCGGTACGCAGGCGCAACTCGACGACGCCCAGACGGCGCTCGACCAGGCCAACGCCGCTCTCGTCGGCGCCGACGCACAGATCGCCGCAGCACAGGCCAATATCGGCGTGCTGGAGGCGCAGCGTGCTGAATCGGCAAGCACGCTGGCATCCTTGCAGCTCAGCCGCGACAAGGCCGCGCGCGACCTTTCCTTCACGGTGCTCAAGGCGCCCTATGACGGTGTCGTCGGCAACCGTTCCGTCGAGCAGGGCGACCTCGTGAGCCCCGGCCAGAAGCTCGCCGTCATCGTCCCGATGAACAAGCTCTACATCGTCGCCAACTTCAAGGAGACCCAGCTTGCCCGGCTGGTGCCCGGCGAAAAGGTCAGGATTTCGGTCGATGCCATCGACGGCGAGCCCATCGAGGGCACCGTCTCCTCGCTGGCGCCGGCCTCGGGTGCCGTGTTCTCGCTGCTGCCGCCGGAAAACGCCACCGGCAACTTCACCAAAGTGGTGCAGCGCGTCCCGGTCCGCATCGACGTGCCGGCCGATGCCCTGAAGAGCGGCAGGCTGCGCGCCGGCTTGAGCGTCGTTGTCGCCGTCGACAGCCGCACCGCGCCGGCCGCGACCAACTGAGCGCGCTCCGGGGAGCAACGCCATGGCTACCGCAACCCTGACCGCAGGAGCGCCGCCGGCGAGGCCGGCTGTGCCTGACACCATCTCGACGCGGCGCGTCATAGCCTTCCTGGCGATGGTGTTCGGCATGTTCATGGCCATCCTGGACATCCAGATCGTCTCGGCCTCGCTGGCCGAGATCCAGGCTGGCCTGAGCGCCAGTTCCGACGAGATCCCTTGGGTGCAGACGGCCTATCTGATTGCCGAGGTGGTCATGATCCCCCTGTCCGGCTTTCTCAGCCGGATGCTGTCGACGCGCGTTCTGTTCACAATTTCGGCGGCGGGTTTTACCGCCGCCAGCGCGCTCGCTGCGACCGCTACCAACATCGACCAGATGATCGTCTATCGCGCCATCCAGGGCTTTATCGGCGGCGGCATGATCCCCAGCGTCTTCGCGGCCGCCTTCACCATCTTCCCGCCGTCGCGCCGTGCCGTCGTGTCGCCGATGATCGGCCTGGTGGCCACCCTGGCGCCGACAATCGGCCCGACCGTCGGCGGCTATATCAGCCACGCAATGTCCTGGCACTGGCTGTTCCTCGTCAATGTCGTGCCCGGCATTCTGGTGACGACGGCGGCCTGGTCGCTGATCGACTTCGACAAGCCCAACCTCAAGCTGTTCTCGAAGTTCGACTGGTGGGGCCTTGCCGGCATGGCGGCGTTCCTCGGCTGCATGGAATATGTGCTCGAGGAAGGCCCGAACAATGATTGGCTGCAGGATCAGGCGGTGTTCATCTGCGCCGTCGTCATGACCTTCGGCGCGGTGCTGTTCTTCTGGCGGGTGTTCACCGCCGAGGAGCCGATCGTCGATCTCAAGGCGTTCAGCAATATCAACTTCGCCTTCGGCTCGCTGTTCTCCTTCGTCATCGGCATCGGGCTTTACGGTCTCACCTATCTCTACCCCGTGTTCCTCGGACGCATCCGCGGCTACGATTCCATGATGATCGGCGAGGCGCTGTTCGTCAGCGGCCTGGCGATGTTCTTCACCGCACCGGTCTCGGGCATCCTGTCGAACAAGATGGACCCGCGCCTGATGATGATGATCGGCTTCTTCGGCTTTGCCACCGGAACATGGTGGATGACGCATTTGACCGCCGACTGGGATTTCTACGAGCTGCTCATCCCGCAGATCCTGCGCGGCTGTTCGATGATGCTGTGCATGGTGCCGATCAACAACATCGCGCTCGGCACGCTGCCGCCCGAGCGGCTGAAGAATGCATCGGGCCTGTTCAACCTGACCCGCAATCTCGGCGGTGCCGTCGGCCTCGCCCTGATCAACACGGTGCTGATCGACCGCAACGCCTTCCACTATGCAAGGCTCTCCGAGCACGTGCAGTGGGGAAGTGCGGCCGCGCAGCAGAAGCTTCAGAACATGACGCTCAATTTCGAGCAGACCGCCGGCCTGGATGCGGCCAGCGCGGCGATCTCGAAATTGTCGGGCATGGTCCAGCAGCAGGCGGCGCTGCTGTCCTTCATGGACGTGTTCTACATGCTGACGGTGCTGTTCGCGACGCTTGGCCTGTTCACCATGATGATCCGCAAACCGGCGGCCGCCGGCGGTGGTGGCGGCGGGCACTGACACCAGGGCAATACCGGAGAAACGATTTGCGTCCTGAATCGCGCTGGAAGCAAGCAAACACGGGCAGCCGCTTCGGGAAGCTCCTCCAGTCCACGCCCGAAATGACTGACCGCTAAAAAACTCCGGGTCGCAAGCCCGGAGTTTTTTCATATCGCGGCCGCATGGTCTCAGGCTGTGGCGGGCTTGAAGCTCAGCGCCACGCCGTTGATGCAGTGACGCAGCCCGGTCGGCGGCGGGCCGTCGTCGAAGACATGGCCCAGATGGCCGCCGCAGCGGCGGCAGTGGACTTCGGTGCGAGTCATGCCGAGCGACCGGTCCTGCGTCTTGCCGACGGCGTTGGCGATCTCCTGCCAGAAACTCGGCCAGCCGGTGCCGGAATCGAACTTCGTCTCGGAGGAGTAAACCGGCAGGTCGCAGCCGGCGCAGGCGAAGACGCCCTTGCGGTGCTCGTTGAGCAATGGGCTGGTGCCGGGATATTCGGTGCCTTCCTTGCGCAGCACGTCGAAGGCCGCGGGAGACAGGATCGCGCGCCATTCGGCATCGGTCTTGGTGACTTCGAAGGTCTCCGCCGCACGTGCATCCTGCGATCCGCCCATGCGCAGCAGAGATGCCGTGCCGGCGACCACGCCGATGGCGGCGGCGCCGCTCAAGAGAAAGTCGCGACGGTTCATGGCCAATCCTCCTGCTATCTGTTTGCCACATTCAACGCTCGGCTGAAAATCAAAAGCCGTTGAGGGCCGAACGTTACCCGCACCAGCCTCCTGGATGGAGCCACAGTGCGGAGCGGACGCCTGCCGGCGCAACGCGTGTACGAAGTCGCGCACCGGCAGGAGAGCCTTGCTGCCTGTTCGCCGGCAGCGAGCCGTATGTTACATCTTCGGCAAAAGAACCTTGTCGATGACGTGGATGACGCCATTGGACTGCCTGACGTCGGCAATCGTCACATGGGCGACATTGCCGTTCTCGTCCGTGACGGTGACCTTGCCCTTGTCGGCCTTGAGCGTCAGCTCGCAGCCGCCGGCGGTCTTGACCACATGCGCGCCGCCGTCGGCCTTGGCCATCTTGGCGACGTCGGCGGCCATCGCTTTCGCCGCGATCACATGGCAGGTCAGGACCTTGGTCAGCTTGTCCTTGTTCTCGGGCTTGAGCAGCGTTTCGACCGTGCCGGCCGGAAGTGCTGCAAAGGCCTCGTTGGTGGGAGCGAAGACGGTGAAGGGCCCGGCGCCCTGCAGCGTGTCGACCAGGCCCGCTGTCTTGACGGCAGCGACCAGCGTCGTGTGGTCCTTCGAATTGACGGCGTTCTCGATGATGTTCTTCTTGGCGTACATGGGTGCGCCCCCGACCATCGGATTGGCGGCATAGGCGATGGTGCCGAGCGCTGAGAGGCCGATCGTACCGGCGAGCAAAAGGGTGGCGAATTTACGCATGATGTAAGTCTCCTCGGGTTGTTTTCCCCATCATTGGGAACGCGAGGAGATACGGGCCATGAAAAACTTAGTTTCGCTTTCTATGAAAGAATTCTTTTCTTCCGAATGAGGTCCAGTGATTTCGGTGGATAGGCTGATCCAACCGCGGGAATTTGGTCCGCGGTTATCCTTGCAAAAATAGACTTCACTATTTTGTAAGGCGACGGTCCGGGCGGGGAGCCATCAGATGCCCTTCAGGTCGCCTGCCGCGACCACCGGTCCCGTCGGCTGTCCGGTCGGCGAACCGCCTGAAGGCTCGAGGCTGACCGCCAGCACGGCGCCCTGCGCAAGTTTCTGCTGCACGGCCGGCGAAACCGCCACATGCGCAGCCTTCCCGGCCGGGATGACGCCCATCGAAACCGGCGCGTTCTTGCCCACGATCACCCACAGTTCGAAGTCCTTGCCGGAGGCCCGCTCACCGGAAACGTGCGACAGGCCGACTTCATGATGCGCCGCGTCATAGACGACGAGGTATCTGACGTCGCTGCCTTCGGCGGCCAGCGAGGCGACAAGCTGTGGTTGTTGGAGCGGCGGGTTGATGAAAGGCAAGGCGATGTAGATCGCCAGCGCCGCGATGGCGGCGGCGGCAAGGCCGCGCCAGAAGGCAAGGCTCGACCATAGGCCGGCGCGAGGCTGCGAGGCGAACAGCCGGCGATCGATCGCCTCCTTGACCCTGATCGGAGGTTCTGTCCCGGGATAGGCGACGGCCAAGGGCGAAAAATGGGCCTCCCAGGCATCGACAAGCCGAGCGAATGCGGCGTCGCCATCGATGCGGCGGGACGCAATCTGGCGTTCTTCCGCTGTCAGGACGCCAAGAACGTATTCGGCGGCGAACAGGTCGTCGCCTCCACGTTCCGGTCCGTCGTCGTCCACCAGCGTCATCTTTCCAGACACTCTCTGAGCTTCAGCAGGCTGCGTCGCAGCCAGGTTCGCATCGTGTTCAGCGGCACGCCGTGACGCTCCGCCAGTTCGGCATAGCTCTCGCCGTTCAGATAGGCGCCCCGGACAGCCGCTGCCCGTCCCTTTTCCAATTCCTCGAGACAATGGTGGATGCGCTCGGACTCGCCACCTGCCACGGTCATGGCCTCTGGTCCCGGCGCCGGATCGGCCACATCGAGCGCGGCATCGATGTAGGCGGCAGGTTCCCGCCGCGCCCTGATACGATCGATCGCATGGTTGCGCGCGATGGCCACCAGCCAGGAAATCGGGCTTAGATCCGAGACGGCGAAACGGTCCGCCTTCGTCCATATCTTGACGAAGACCTCCTGAAGCGCCTCTTCGGCATCTCCCCGGTCCTTCAATACACGAAGGCAAACACCGAAAAGTTTCGCGCTGGTCTGCCGGTACAGCAGATCGAACGAAGCCCGGTCCTTCATCGAAGTCCGGACAATCAGATTGCTGATCTCCTGTGGCGTCATGTCGGCAAATTAGGGGATTGCGATGTATTTGCAACGGCGCAAATTTCCGTACACCCAAAGCTTTCCGCACCGCGCCGCACTCGTTCCATCGCTCGATTGCCAACGGATTGGCCGCTGGTTACCTTGCCTGGATCGGGGGAGCGCGCATGTCGGTCGAACGAGTGCTGTGGGAAGAAGACGCCACCGGCCTTGCCACGTTGGTGCGCAAGGGCGAGGTTTCGCCGGTCGAACTGGTCGACGCGGCGATCGCGCGCGCCGAGGCCAGCCGGCCTGAAATCAATGCCACGGCCGAGACACTCTACGATGCGGCGCGCAGCCGGGCGAAGGGCATCGATCGTTCCCTACCGCTGGCCGGCGTGCCCTTCGCCATCAAGGATCTCGGCATCGCCATCAAGGGCGTGCCGTCGCATGGCGGCAGCCGCATCCCCGCCTGGATGCCCGAGGTCAGTTCGGTGCTGACCGAACGCTATCTCGCCGCCGGACTGACACCCATCGTCACCTCGACATCGCCCGAACACGGGCTGCGGCTGATGACCGAATCAAAAGCCTTCGGCATCACCCGCAATCCCTGGAACACCGGCCACACCAGCGGCGGCTCGTCCGGCGGCGCTGCGGCACTGGTCGCCGCCGGCGTCGTGCCGGTGGCGCATGCCTCAGATGGCGGCGGCTCGATCCGCGTGCCTTCTGCCTGCACCGGGCTGGTCGGTCTCAAGACCTCGCGCGGCCGCGTCCCGCTGTCGCCATTGGTGAGCGAAAGCTGGTACGGCATGGTGGTCGACCATGCCGTCACCCGCTCGGTGCGCGATTGCGCCCTGCTGCTTGACCTCACCCATGGCCCCGACCCGCTCGCACCCTATGTCGCGCCGCCGCCGAAGGGTGCGTTCGCCGCGGCTGCCGCCCGCGATCCCGGCAAGCTCAAGCTCGCAATGTACCGGAACTCTCCGCTCGGCCTGCCGATTTCGGCCGAGACGCTGAAAGCGCTCGATACCGCGGTGGCGCTCGCCCGCGAGGGCGGCCACAGCGTCGAGGAAATCGATTTGCCCTCCATCGGTCGCGACTTCTTCGCCGATTTCTGCAGAACGGTTGCCTCGGCTGTCGCAGGCATGTTGCGGGCCGAGGCGGTGCGCGTCGGCCGCACCGTCACCGGCGACATCGAGCGCGCGACGCGGGTGCTCGGCCGACTGGGCGAAATGGTCTCGGCCGGCGAGACCTATGCCGGCTTGCAGCGGCTGCATGCCGCCTCGCGGCAACTGATTGCGGAGACGGCGCGTTACGACGCCGTGCTGATGCCTGTTATCGCCCACCCGCCGCTCGCTTGCGGTGCGATGGACCCGAAGGGTGCCGACGAGCTCATCGAGAATATGCTCGACAAGCTTCGCCTCACGGCGCTGCTCAGGATCGAACCGCTGTTCGGCCAGTTGATGGACAAGAGCCTGTGGTTCACTCACTGGCCGGCGATCCAGAATGTCAGCGGCCAGCCTTCCATCGCGCTCCCTGTTTACGTCACCGAAGCCGGCCTGCCGCTCGGCGTCCAGGCCGCGGGCCGCCCCGGTGACGAGGAGACGCTTTTGTCCCTGGCCGCGCAGATGGAGAAGATCTCCGGTTGGCTTGGCCGCAGGGCGCCGCTTATGGTGCCTTAAGTGATGACGAGGTCGTGAGCCGCCCGAATATGACAGCAAAGCCGTTTGCGGCCCGCGTCAATTCCCGCTAAGACGCCGCCGTCTTTACCTGATGCATGTCGCCAAAAATGCGCAGCGGTTTTGGGGCAACGACAGGCATGAAATCAAAAGCCAGGGAACCACGCCGATGACGGACATCGCCGCCACCGCCGAAATGCAGGCCGCCCTGCTGTCGCGGGCGCTGCCCTACATGCAGCGCTACGAGAACAAGACGGTGGTGGTGAAATATGGCGGCCACGCCATGGGCGACAGCGAACTCGGCAAAGCCTTCGCGCGCGACATCGCGCTGTTGAAACAGTCCGGCGTCAACCCGATCGTCGTCCATGGCGGCGGGCCGCAGATCGGCGCCATGCTCAACAAGATGGGCATTGAATCCAAATTCGAGGGCGGCCTGCGCGTCACCGACCAGAAGACGGTCGAGATCGTCGAGATGGTGCTGGCGGGCTCTATCAACAAGGAGATCGTCGCACTCATCAACGCCGAGGGCGAATGGGCGATCGGCCTGTGCGGCAAGGACGGCAACATGGTGTTCGCCGAAAAGGCGCGCAAGACCATGATCGACCCGGACTCCAACATCGAGCGCGTGCTCGATCTCGGCTTCGTCGGCGAGCCGGTCGAGGTCGACCGCACGCTGCTCGACCTTCTGGCGCGCTCCGAGATGATCCCGGTGCTGGCACCTGTGGCGCCCGGCCGCGATGGTCACACCTACAACATCAATGCCGATACCTTCGCCGGCGCCATCGCCGGCGCCTGCAAGGCCTCGCGTCTTCTGTTCCTCACCGATGTGCCGGGCGTGCTCGACAAGGACAAGAAGCTGATCGACGAGCTGACGGTCGCCGAGGCCAAGGCGCTGATCAAGGACGGCACGGTGTCGGGCGGCATGATCCCGAAGGTCGAGACCTGCATCGAGGCGATCGAGCGCGGCGTCGAAGGCGTCGTCATCCTCAACGGCAAGACGCCGCATTCGGTGCTGCTTGAACTGTTCACCGAGCACGGCGCCGGCACGCTGATCGTGCCCTGACATTTGTGGGCTGTCGCGCCGGACGCTAGTCCGGTAGAGCGGCGATCGCCACGATCTCGATGACGAGATCGGGATGCGCAAGTGCGGCAACCCCGATTACCTCCGATGGCGGCGGATTGTTGTAGCTGCAGTGCTTCGGGCAGTGCGCGGCGAAGAATTCGTCCATGACGTCCAGCCGGAAATTGGGGGAACTCAGAACGCCGCCGTCCGGAAATGGTCCTTTGACATATTGGGTGATCTTGACGAGATGCTCGAGCGAGCTGCCAAGCTCCTCCAGGTCCGATTTGATGGTCGTCAAAATGGAGCGCCATTGCGTCGCCGCGTCCCCGACGGCGCCACCTTTGCCCGTCGACGGGTCGTAATCTTCGGCCGTGCCCGCATTGCCGGCGAGAAAGACATAGCCCCTGGCGCCGCTGACGACGGTGCCTTTTCCCCAAGGCATCAGCCGGCCCTCTTTCATCTTTTTATGGGTGACAAGCTCCATCGCTTCCTCCTGCCGGACACCCTCTGCTTCCAGGAAGTAGCGCGCAGCCTGATAACGGCCAGCGTGAAAAAGTCAGGCGCGGTGCGAATGCATGGCCGCGAGCACGGCAGGTTTCCATGCCGTCCGTTCGAACACCATCGATTGCTCTTCCGCGTCCTGTGGCGCGCTCCGGAAATCGGCCATCTTTCATCCGGCCATCGCGCGTCAGAAATCCCTAGACTCGCGGACCAGAGCCGCCGTCCATCTCCGTATACCAGCGCATGGAGAACGAGCTTCATGGCGGGACCTCTTCATGGGTGATCCGCCCATGCTGGCCGGCGCCATCACCGCCGCAGATGTCCGAGCGGCACGTGGCCGGGTCCCTTGATGTTCTGCAGCACGAGCTGCGTGTGGACGTCGCGCACACCGTCGAGCCGCATCAGCCGGTGCATGACGAAGGCGTTGAGTTCGTCGACCGACGGCACCATGACATGCAGCAGGAAGTCGTGGTCGCCGGTCATCGTCCAGCAGGATGATACCTCGTCCATGCGTTGGACCGCGGCGATGAAACTCTCGGGCGAACCGTCGCTGTGGCTGACCAGCCGCACCTGGATGAACACCTCGACCGTCAGGCCGACGGCACGGCGGCTGAGCACGGCGGCAAAGCCCTTGATGATGCCGGCCTCCTGCAGCGCCTCGAAGCGCCGCGCGCAAGGTGTCGTCGACAGGCCGATCTCCTGCGCCAGTTCGGAGACCGGCTTGCGTCCGTCGCGCTGGAGGATATCGAGCATCTTGATCTCGAAATCGTCGAATTGAGGCATTTTCACTCCGCTATGGCATATTCCGAGTGGATGTTATCCAAAAATCCTCATTCCGGCCATCACCAAAACCGATTTGCCTCCGCAAGTCCGGTTAACTTCGGGCACATCCGGAATTCAAGATTGGCGAGGAGAAAACCATGACGACAATGAGCGTTGCCGAATATGCCCGCGACTGCGCGGCTCAAGGGTTGCGCGGCGACTACTCGGTCTGCCGTGCCGATTTCACCGTGGCGCAAGGCTATGACTACAGCGCCGAGGAACAGGCGGTCTGGCGCACACTGTGCGACCGCCAGACGAAACTGACGCGCAAGCTCGCCCACCATTCCTATCTCGACGGCGTCGACAAGCTCGGCCTGCTCGACCGCATCCCGGACTTCGACGAAGTCAGTGCCAAGTTGCGTAAGCTGACTGGCTGGGAGATCGTCGCCGTGCCAGGGCTCATCCCGGCCGCGCCCTTCTTCGACCATCTCGCCAGCCGCCGTTTCCCCGTCACCAACTGGCTGCGGACGCAGCAGGAGCTCGACTACATCGTCGAACCCGACATGTTCCATGATTTCTTCGGACATGTGCCTGTGCTGTCGCAGCCGGTCTTCGCCGACTTCATGCAGATGTATGGCCAGAAGGCCGGCGACATCATCGCGCTGGGCGGCGACGAAATGATCAGCCGGCTCTACTGGTACACGGCCGAATACGGCCTCATGCAGGAGAGTGGTCAGCCGCTGAAGGCCTTCGGCGCCGGCCTGATGTCATCCTTCACGGAGTTGCAGTTCGCGGTCGAAAGCAAGGATGCGCACCATGCGCCTTTCGACCTGGAAACGGTGATGCGCACGGGCTACGAAATCGACAAGTTCCAGCGCGTCTATTTCGTGCTGCCGTCCTTCGACGCGCTGCGCGACACATTCCAGACCGCCGATTTCGCGGCGATCGTCGCTCGCCGCATGGGCGAGCCCGCACTCGACCCGGCGACTGTGTAGCCGGATTTGGATGGGCAGGGGCGAGCGAAACCTCGCCCTTCCTACAGTGCGGCATAGATGTTGCGATTGAACTTCGTCTCCATCACCACATGCGATGCGGTTTTGACGATGCCGCTGATTTCATTCAGCGCATTCACTTCCCGGTTCAGCTTCTCGAGCGTCTCGGCCGCGACATGGATGATCAGGTCCCACTCGCCGGCTATGGCATAGACCGCCTGGATCGAAGGCATCGCCTTGATCTTCCTGGAGACGTCCGGGTAGCTCTTGTTGTTCAGGGCGGCGAAGGTGAAACAGTGGACGGAATTCTGCGCCGCCTCCTTGGTCAGCCGCACCGCGTAGCCTTCGATGACCCCGCCCGCCTCGAGCTTTTGTATGCGCTCCTGCAAGGCAGTCCGGGATACGCCGAGCTGACGCGCCAGTGATGCGACCGGCTCACGCGCGTTCTTCTGCATCAGCGCGAGCAGCTGGCGATCTTTTTCGGTCAATTCCACAATCAATCCTCTCCTTCGATCCGCCCTGGAACCCGTCCAATCGCTCGGCGCGATCCTATCGGCTGAACCACCGCCGCGACAATCCTCAGGAACCGCCGGTGCAGGCTGCGCAAGGCGCAAATATCCGGCATTTTGCCGCCTCACGGCACGTAATGACTGCATGGCTGCCATTATCCGGCATTTCGCCGGGTGGAACCCTGCTTTTCGCGACCTGAGTGTCAACTGTCACAAACGCCAGTCCATGAGGGGGAACAGCTTCGGCTGCGATGGACGCAAATCGACACCGAGCCGCGTTGGACTTGCATCCGCAAGCCGAACGCCACGGTACGCCGCGGAGACGTCGCGGACGAGGCCGATCGAAACAACCACTGGTGCCCGACGCAGGTACCGTCATTTCAGCTGCATCCATAAGGGAGGATAACTTTGAAAAAACTGCTCGATTTCGCCATTCTTGCCGTCGCGACATTCGCGATCACGACGGCGGCCATGGCCGGAGAAACTTTGGATCGCGTCACGTCGAAGAAGGCGATGGTCGTCGCCACCAACGCCGCCTGGCCGCCGCAAAGCTTTCTCAATGACAGCAACGAGCTCGCCGGCTTCGACATCGATGTCTCGCGCGAGATCGGCAAACGGCTGGGGGTCGAGGTCTCGTTCGAGACGCCCGACTGGGCGACCCTGACCGGCGGCCGCTGGCAAGGGCGCTACGACCTCGGCGTCGGCTCGGTCACGCCGACCAAGGCCCGTTCCAAGGTGATCGATTTTGTCGGCATCTATTACTACAGCCCCTATGTCTACGTCGTGCACAAGGACAGCACCGCGAAGTCGGTCGCCGATCTCAACGGCAAGGTGATCGGCGTCGAGACGGCCACCACCTCGGAGGATTTCATCCGCCGCAAGCTTGAGATCGACGCGCCCGGCCTGCCTCCCGTCGAATACAAGCTGGAGCCCGGCGAGATCCGCACCTTCGCCGATTCCATGCTTCCCTTCGATGACCTGCGGCTTGGCGACGGCGTTCGCCTGAATGCCGTGATCGCGCCGGAGCAGACGGCGCAGAACGCCATCAAGAACGGCTATCCCGTGAAGATCCTCGAAGGGGAATATGCCTTCCGGGAACCGCTCGTGGTCATCGCCGAGAAGAACGATCCCGAGTGGACCGCAAAGGTTTCGGGCATCATCGCCGAGCTGAAGAAGGACGGCACGCTCGCCGCGCTGACCACGAAATGGTACGGCAAGGACTACAGCGCCAAATGACGTTGGATTGCCCGCCGGCCGCCGCTCGGCGACCGGCGGGCATCACGCGTCAGATGCCGGAGCGGTGCAGCGTTTGAAACAATCGCCACCCCTCTCTAAACCGTTGTTCTTGCGCAATTCCCCAGGGAAAAGCGCTCCGCGCTTTTCCTGACGAGCGGGATGCAGTTGAAAGTCGCCGATGGCCTATCCGGACACCTACTACGCCCGCACCATGATCGACCGGAAGATCAGGCCCCCGCTCCGCGGCGAGGCGCACTGTGACGTGGCCGTCGTCGGCGGAGGACTGGCCGGCCTGACCACGGCGTTGCAACTGTCGCGTTCCGGGCTGCGCGTCGCCGTGCTGGAGGCCCAGGTCGTCGGTTTCGGCGCCTCCGGCCGCAATGGCGGCTTCGTCACGCCTGGCTTCGCCACCGGCGGCGACACCATTGCCGCGCGCGTCGGCAAGGAGGCCGCGCGGCAACTGCACCGGCTGTCGATCGAGGGCGTCGAATTCGTGCGTCACACCATCGAGGCGCTCGACATATCGGCCGCCACGCCGCGCGACGGGCTGGTCAGCGTCCTGCGCTACGACGATGGCGACGCGCTCAAGGCCTATGCCGACCAGACGGCGCGCGACCACGGATACAAGCTTCAATATCTGCGCAGAGAAGACGTCCGTTCGGTGCTTAAATCGGCTCGCTACTATCAGGGCCTGCGCGACCCGAAAGCCTTTCACATCCATCCGCTTAATTATCTGCGTTCCGTGGCCGATGAGATCGAGCGGCTTGGCGGCAGCATCCATGAGAGCTCCGAAGTCGTGCAATGTGATCTGTCGGGGCCGCAAAAGATGCTGCGCACGCGAGAGGGCACGCTTCGGGCAACTCGCGTCGTGCTGGCTACCGGCGGCTACACCGGCCCGGTATTCACCCAGCTCCACCGCGCCTTCCTGCCCATCGCGACCTATGTGATGGTTTCCGAGCCGGCGCCGCGCCTGATCGCGCAAGCCGTTGCGACCACGGACGCGGTCGGCGACAACCGGCGGGCCGGCGACTACTATCGGCTGGTCGATGGCGGCAATCGCCTTTTGTGGGGCGGGCGCATCACCACGCGCGCCGCTTCCGCCTACGCGCTGGCGCGCGAGTTGCGCCGCGAGATGATCGGTACCTATCCGCAGCTTGCGGACCTCAAGACCGAACTGGCCTGGTCCGGATTGATGTCCTATGCCCGTCACCTGATGCCCCAGATCGGCGAATTGCAGCCGGGCGTCTGGTATTGCACGGCTTTCGGCGGCCATGGTCTCAACACCACGGCCATCGCCGGAAAAGTCGTTGCGGAAGGCATTCTGGGCGTTTCGGACCGGTACCGGCAGTTCGCGCCATTCGGATTGAGCTGGGCCGGCGGCGCCGCCGGCCTGGCGGCCGCGCAGCTCACCTACTGGAAATTGCAGGCGCAGGACTGGTGGCGAGAACGTCATGCCGCCACGAAAGACAAGGTGACGGCATGATCGGCAGGCTGATGCTCTTCTATCCGGGGATCACCCGCCGCGCAGCGGCGGCGCTCGTGCTGGCGCTGTTGGCCGCCGGCCTTTACGCGATGGGCATCAAGTCAAGCTGGATCGGCTCGGTGATTCCAGTTGCATCCGGCTGGCTGCAGGCCAACCCTGCCCTGTCGCGCGCGCTTTCCGCAGTGCTGATCGCGCTCGTTGTGCTGGTGAATTGCAAGCTGCTGCTGCTTTTGCCCCGACGGCAGCAGATCGTCGGCGTCTGGATCGAACTGTTCGTGCTCCTGATGCTGTTCTTCTATTCCTTCGACCTGTCGCTTGCCTTCATCGCCAGGAAGATCGGCTTCCTGATCACCCAGGGCGTCACCACCACGCTCTACATTTCGGCGATCTCGATCCTGATCGCGACAGCCATCGCACTTGTCGGCGCGATCGCCAAACTGACCGGAAACGGCATTGTGTACGGGCTGGCCACTTTCTACACCTCGTTGTTCCGCGGCCTTCCTTTGCTGATGCAGATCTACATCATCTATCTCGGCCTGCCGCAGGTCGGTTACGTGATCGGCGCGGTGCCGGCCGGCATTCTGGCGTTGTCGCTGTGTTATGGCGCCTACATGACCGAGATCTTCCGCGCCGGCATCGAAAGCATTCCGCGCGGACAGAGCGAAGGCGCCACCGCGCTTGGACTGAGTCCCGGCCAGACCATGGCGCTGGTCATCCTGCCGCAGGCCATGCGCGTCATCATCCCGCCGACCGGCAACCAGTTCATCGCCATGCTGAAGGACTCGTCCCTGGTGTCGGTCGTCGGCGTCTGGGAGATCATGTATCTCGCCCGCACCATGGGCCAGACGGAGTTCCGCCATATCGAGATGCTGATCACCGCCTCGATGATCTACTGGATCCTGTCGATCACGCTGGAGTTCGGCCAGGCCTATCTCGAACGGCGTTTTGGCCGGTCGGAGCGCCGGGCGTAGGAGCAATACCAGGAAAACTGCTCACGGTTTTCCGTCCAGAATAGCGTGAGGCAAAGAGCTGGGAGCTCGGCGATCCCTCAAGCGCTGAAGCGCTCGCTGGCTGCCGCCGTGGTGCTGGTGCGCATCGCCATAAACGGCTTTTAAGCCGCTCCGGCGCCATCATGTGACGCGGCTTTGCCGGGATGAGATGATTTAGTGGGGACTGCGGAATCCTCAGGCGGCGACCACCTTGCCGAGATGCTCGCCGAGCCGGCAGGCCAACGTCGTGATCGTCGTCGTCGGGTTGCATTGGCCCGAGGTGCAGAACACCGAGGAGCCGCCGACATAGAGATTGTCCATGCCGTGCACCTTGCAATTGGCATCCACGACGCTCGTGGCGACATCGGTGCCCATGCGCGTGCCTCCCATGTGGTGGTGGCCGGCCGTCTCCTCGTCCGTCGGGTAGTCGCCGCCGTTCGAAATCCAGTCGGCTATACGCACCCGGCCCAGATTCTTCTGGGCTAGCGTCGTCCCGAAAAGCCTCAGCCCTTCGAGCAGCGTGCGGCGTTCCAGGTCCGATTTCTTCCAGTGCAGCTCGATGCGCGGCACGCCGGCGTGGTCGACCACGGTCTTCGACAGCTCGACCCGGTTCGAGGCCAGCGGCGCCTGCTCCCAGGCTACATAGAGCTGGGCCGCGCAGCGCAGGTTCTGGTTGAGCCTGCCCGATAGCCACTCCGCCATGTTGGGCGCCGTACAGGCGAGATCCGCGATCAGGTCCTTGACGCCGGGATAGGGCGTCTCGATCAGCCTGATGCCGAAATTCATGATCCGCAGCCGCTCCATCGCGGCCGGCATCGGCGAGAAGAAGGCCTCGTTCACCGCATCGACCTCGAATGCGCCATAGTCGGCCAGGATGGCGTTGCCGCCCTGGAAGGTCGGGTGTTCCATCCAGTAGCGGCCAAGTGCCGTCGCGTTCGGCACGACGCCGCCATTGGAGCGCTGGTTCGACCACAAAAGCAGCCGCGAATTCTCCAGCCCGCCGGTACAGACGATGAAGTAGTCGGCGCTGAAGAAGCCGGCATCCTGTCCCTGCGACCGCAGCCTGGCGCCGGTCACGCGTCTGCCGTCGCCGGCAAGCTCGGTGGCGCAGGTGTTGAGCACGACAGCGATGTTCCTGCTCTTGTCGAGCTCGCCGGCGTATTTTTCAGCGAAGCGCACCGCACCGCTCTTGATCAGCTGCACCCAGCGGATGTCGTCCGAGATCGGCGCGTCCGGCCGGAAATCCGGCAGTTCCAGGATGTCGCGCACTTCGCCCAGATAGGGTTCGATGTCGCTGCGCCGGATCGGCCAGCCCGTGTCCGGCACCCACGCCTTCGGCTCGAAATCCTGTTTGTCGAGCACGCGGCACCAGCCGGCCCAGTGGTTCGAGCTGCCGCCCATGAACCGCAGCCGGGTGATATCGAGATCGAAATAGAAATCGCCGACCGTGGTGCCGCGGTAGAAATCCTGCGAGGTGTCGCTGAACTCCCTGCCGCCGGCCTCCAGCACCACGACCGGTATGCCGGCGGCGCCGAGCTTTCTGGCGATCGTGGTGCCGGCCGGGCCGGAGCCGAGAACGCAGACCCTGGGCGTGAAATTCGCGGCGCGAAACGCCTCATAACTGTCGAAGATCATGCCAGGTCGCTCCGCTTCAGGATCCAGCCATTGACCTCGACGATCTCATCGGGGGCGGCTTCGGAAGAACCCGCATCGGGCAATTTGCGGAACAGCGACAGGGCAGGCACCGCGATCAGCGTCTGCATGATCATTCGGCGCGATATCTTCTTGATAAGGAAACTCATGACAGGTCTCTCGACGGGGTCTCTATCCAGGCATGTTCCCTGAACATCCAGGCATGTTCCCTGAACGGCACATGCTTCATCATCGAAGCCAGAAGCGTGCCAAAACTGGTTGCAAGCCGGAACAATGCGCAGCCGAGTGCAAACAGGGTTAGAGACTCCTTAACAAGCCGATATGCTGGATCAGCCCGTTCAGGCCGCCTCGGAGATGTCGGTGTCGAGGATCACCAGGTTGCGTCCCCGATGTTTGGCCTGGTAGAGGCGCCGGTCGGCGGCCCGCATCAGCTCCGACACGCTGGCGCTTTCGTCGCAGAGGGTTCCGCCGATGCTGACGGTCAGCGGAATGGTCCGCTCGTCCACGGGCCGGAAGCGGATCATCTCGACCTCGCGTCGGATGTGCTCGGCGACGCGCTTGGCTTCCCGTTCCGTGGCTCCGACCAGCAATGCGCCGAACTCCTCGCCGCCGATGCGGCCGAGGACGTCGCCGTCGCGCACCCCGCGCTTGATGGCGCTGGCGATCAGGAGTAGCGCGTCGTCGCCGGTCAGATGGCCGAAGCTGTCATTGATCATCTTGAAATGGTCGGCATCGATGATCAGCAAGGCGCCGCGATCGGGCTTGTGCCGGGAGCCGTTGAGCACGGCAAAGAAGCTTTCCCGGTTGAGCATGCCCGTCATGTCGTCGCGGCTGGCCTTTTCCGCCAGCCGGCGATGCGCTGCGGCAAGCTGGGCGTGCGTGCGGGCAAGGTCGCGATGCGCCGACTTCAGCCTGTCGCTGTGCCAGAACGTGCTTGCGCAGGCCGCCCATGCAAGAACCAGCGGACACAATGTCGAGGTCAGCCAGATCATGCGGTTGACCGGGAATCCCATGGCGGGGACGATGATCAGGGTCAGAAGGAGCGAAACCGCGACGGAGACGAAAGCAATGGTGGCGGACTTCAGAATTATACTGCTCATCGCTGGCTCCCACTGGACCGCCTCTGTGCCAGCAAGCCCTGAAGGCCACCTTTCCAGGATGCCTAAAATTTGAACGGTGAGACTGTTCTGCCACTTTCGGCGCGTAGAAGTTGTGGATAAAGCCCCTTCAAGATCGTCCGTTTCGTGCCATAAGGGGCGCATGGCTACACACCCCGACCCCGCTCGCTTCGCCCATGTCACCGACTGGGTGTTCGACCTGGACAACACGCTCTATCCGCATCATTCGAATCTGTTCTCGCAGATCGACGTCAAGATGACCGCCTATGTCGGGGAACTGCTGTCGCTGCCGCGCGAGGACGCGCGCAAGCTGCAAAAGGAACTTTATCGGGAATATGGCACGACACTGAACGGGCTGATGACGCGCCATGGCATAGACCCCGACGATTTCCTCGAGAAGGTCCACGACATCGACTATTCCTGGCTGGTGCCGGATCCCGTCCTCGGCACCGCCATTCGCCAGCTTCCCGGCCGCAAGTTCATCTTCACCAACGGCGACCGCAGGCATGCCGAGCGCACTGCGCGCCAGCTTGGCATCCTTGATCATTTCGACGACATCTTCGATATCGTCGCTGCCGGGCTCAACCCCAAGCCTGCGCGCCAGACCTACGAGAAATTCGCCGAACTTCACGCCGTCACCGGCCACAATGCGGTGATGTTCGAGGATCTCGCGCGCAACCTGTCCGTGCCGAAGTCACTGGGCATGACGACGGTCCTGGTGGTGCCGCGCAATTTCGAGCCGACATTCTCCGAAATCTGGGAGCGCGATCCGGCGCAGGAAGATGATGTCGACTTCGTCACCGACGATTTGGCCGGGTTTCTGACGGAGATAGTCGTGGGGATAAGGCAGTAGGGCAGTAGGGCAGTAGGGCAGTAGGAAGATGAGGGGCGCTCTCAGCCCTTGATTCTAGATATACTGCCTTACTGCCCTACTCCCTTACTCCCCTAACTTATAGAACCGGCTGACGATGCCCCAGGCCTCGTCGGCGGTGTCGACGAAATCGATGATGTCCTGGTCGCCGGGACTGATCGTGCCTTGCTCGGCGAGGAAGTCGAGATCGATCGCCCGTTTCCAGAAGGATTTGCCGAACAGGATCACCGGCACGCGCTCCATGCGCCCGGTCTGGATCAGCGTCAGCGTCTCGAAGAATTCGTCCATCGTGCCGAAGCCGCCGGGAAACACCGCGACGGCCTTCGCGCGCATGACGAAATGCATCTTGCGGATGGCGAAATAGTGGAAGTTGAAACAGAGTTCCGGCGTCACATAGGCATTGGGCGCCTGCTCGTGCGGCAGAACGATGTTAAGGCCGATAGAGGGCGCGCCGACATCGTCGGCGCCGCGATTGCCCGCTTCCATCACGCCGGGCCCGCCGCCGGTCACCACGACATATTCGCGGTAGTATGAACTGGCCGATTGCTGCGAGCAGAGGCGGGCGAATTTGCGCGCCTCCTCGTAATATTTGCTGTTTTCCTCGAGGTTCTTCTTCTGCGTCTCGTTTTTGGCCGCCCAGGCCTCGCCGCCGGGTTCAGGCAGCCGCGCGCCCCCGAACAGGACCACGGTCGAGCGGATACCGCGCTCGGCCAGGATCATCTCCGGCTTCAGGAGTTCGAGCTGCAGCCTGACCGCGCGCAGTTCGCGCCGCGTCATGAAGTCGGGATCGTTCCACGCCAGGCGGTAGGTCTCGGCGCGCGTCTGCGGCGTGTCCGGCACGCTCCTGGCCCGCTCCAGATCCTCGTCCGAATGCGGCAGCGGCGTCCAGCCCGCCTTTTCCATGGGTGTCATGATGTCAGGTCCGTCCATTTCATTCACTTGCGCCGTCCCATGGCGCAGTCGCGATTGACCCCTACTCTGCCTTCACATAGGGTCCGCGCGATTTTCAAAACAGGTTAAGGCTCAGCCCCTTAACAGCCTGGTAATGGAGCGAATTCATGTCGAAGCCGGATCTGGCGAGCCTCGAAAAGACCATCGACAAGGCCTTCGAGGAACGTGACGCGATTTCGACGGCGACCAGAGGCGAGACACGCGACGCCATCCAGTCGGCGCTCGATCTGCTCGACCGCGGCACCGCCCGCGTTGCCGAGCGCCAGGCCGATGGCCAGTGGCATGTCAACCAATGGCTGAAGAAAGCCGTCCTTTTGTCCTTCCGGCTGAACCCGATGGAGATCATCAAGGGCGGTCCCGGCCAGGCCGTGTGGTGGGACAAGGTGCCGTCGAAGTTCGACGGCTGGAGCGCCGTCGATTTCGAGAAGGCCGGTTTCCGCGCCGTGCCGTCGTCGATCGTGCGCCGCTCGGCCTATGTCGCGCCGGGCGCCGTGCTGATGCCGTCCTTCGTCAATGTCGGCGCCTATGTCGATTCGGGCACCATGGTCGATACCTGGGCTTCGGTGGGCTCCTGCGCCCAGATCGGCAAGAATGTGCACCTGTCGGGCGGCGTCGGCATCGGCGGCGTGCTGGAGCCGATGCAGGCCGGTCCCACCATCATCGAGGACAATTGCTTCATCGGCGCGCGCTCGGAAGTGGTCGAAGGCTGCATCGTGCGCGAGGGCTCGGTGCTCGGCATGGGCGTCTTCATTGGCCAGTCGACCAAGATCGTCGACCGCGCCACCGGCGAGATTTTCTACGGCGAAGTGCCGCCGAATTCCGTCGTCGTAGCCGGTTCGCTGCCGGGCAAGCCGTTTCCGAACAATGAGCCGGGTCCAAGCCTCTATTGCGCGGTCATCGTCAAGCGGGTCGATGCCAGGACCCGGTCCAAGACCTCGATCAACGAATTGCTGCGCGATTGATCTTTTTGGAAAGCGGGCGCACCTTCCGCCGGCGCGACGATCGGTCGCGCCGGTTCAACATGGAGGGTGGCATGGACTGGAGATGTCTGCTGACGAGCTTCGACGGCCGCATCGATCACGCCAAGTTCTGGGCCGGCATCGGTATATTCATCGTCATCGGTATTGTTGCCTTCATTCTCGATGCGATTCTCGGCACGCGCTTCACGACCGCAGGCGGCGGCAGGATCGGCATCATCGGCATGCTCGTCGCGCTGGCGTCGCTCTATTTCGCGATTGCTCTCTGTGCAAAACGCTGGCACGACCGCGACAAGTCGGGCTGGCGGACGCTGATCGGTCTCGGCATCTGGCTGCTGGTCGGATTCGGCGTTCTCGAAGGCGCCCAGGGTGTCAATCAATATGGACGGGACCCGCTTGCCTGACAGATCCAACCTCACTTGGCTTTTCTTCAAGACATCGGGCCGCGTCAGTCGCGCGGCCTATTTTCTTGGCGGGCTGCTCGTGGCCATCATCCAGGCCTTCCCGCTCTATCGTTTCACGCTGGTGCCGGAAGGCTCGCCCGAGAGCAACATGTGGTCGTTCGTCTTCTTCATCGCCTTCATCGCCTCGCTGTGGTCAAACATCGCACTGGCGGTGAAGCGGCTGCACGACCTCGACAAGCCCGGCATCGCGGCGTTGATCCTGTTCGTGCCGGTCGTCTCGATCGTCGCCTTCGTCGTGCTTTGCCTGTTTCCGGGCCAGCCCGGACCCAACCGCTATGGCAAGCGCACCAATGCACCGGCCGAACCCTGAGCGCCCATCATCGCGATGCGCTACTGACGGTATGCATGAAAAGGAAGGCCTGAAGCGCGTCGCCTGAATTCATTCAGACGCGACGCGCTTCAGGCGCGGCGACCTGATCCGCGCTGAAACCGGGCGATCCGCAGCCGGCCGCTTCCGCCTCACGCACCAGGGCGATGATCCGTCGGACCGTCGGCGCCGGCGTGCCCGCTTCTTGCGCCAGGCGAAGAACGGCGCCTTGCAAATCGCCGATCTCCGTCGGCCGGCCGCGCTGCAGATCGTCCCACATGGAGGAACGCGCCTCCCGGTCGATGGCCAGCATCCGCCTCGCCAGCAGCCTGAACAGCCAATCGGGGAGGCGGAGCACTATCGGCAACAGCGCCGGCCGCAAGCCGGCGATCCGCGCCGGCTCGATGCCCGACGCCTTCATGGCCTGGAGCGCCTCGTCGATCTGTCTTGCCAGGATCAGCCTCCAGCGCCGGTCGGCAAGCTCGCTCGCCAGCGGCAGGCCCGAAAGCGCCACCAGCGCATTGTTCAAATTCATCAAAAGCTTGCCCCACAGCACGGCTTTCATGTCGGCATGGACTTCAACCCGGAACCCTTCGACGCCGATAAGGCTGATCAGACCGGCATCGCTGTCCTCGATCGTGACCTTGCCGTCGCTGGCGCGGTGGACACGCAGCGGTAATTCGCCGTCGGCCGATTGCACGACATTGAACGGCACCATGCCGGCCAGCACTGGTCGCCCGCCGACACCGGCGCGCAGCCTGTCGGCATTGTCGATGCCGTTCTGCAGGCTCACCACCACGGCGTCCGGCGGGGCGTGGGAGGCGATGAGCGCAGCCATCTCCCGCGTCGCGCCGCTCTTGACGGTGACCAGGATCACGCCCGCCTGCGGCAAGGCAGCGGCTGGTTCGGTGGTGACGGCAAGCGCTTGCGGCTCGAGGCCTCGATCGCGGCCCTCAAGGTCGCTGATCCGCAATCCGCCTTGCCGCAGAGCCGCCTCGACGCGCGGCCGGGCCAGCAGGATGACCTTGCGCCCGGCGAGCGCCAGGCAGCCGCCGGCATAGCAGCCGATGCTGCCGGCGCCGGCAATGACGATTCTCTTGCCCCCGTTTGCCATCCTGTCGCTCCGCACCGGGCCCACGACTATACGACATGAAAACCATAATGTCGGCGGTATCGCCGGTCATAGGACTGGCCCCTACGTCTGGCCGTGACAGGCCTTCAGCTTTCGACTATCGCTTTTGCCATGACGCTGCCGATCGATCCCGCCGCAAACCTCGCCGCCCTCATCCGTTGCGCCTCCGTGACGCCGGCCGAAGGCGGTGCGCTGACCGCGTTGCAGACGATGCTGGAACCGCTCGGCTTCCTCGTCGATCGCCCGGTGTTTTCGGAAGACGGCACGCCCGACATCGAGAACCTTTATGCCAGGCGCTCCGGCAATGGCCCTCATCTGATGTTCGCCGGACACACCGACGTGGTGCCGGTCGGCGACGAAGCCGCCTGGACGCATCCGCCCTTCGGCGCCGAGATCGCCAATGGCGAGATGTATGGCCGGGGTGCGGTCGACATGAAGGGCGGCATCGCCTGTTTCATCGCCGCGGTAGCGCGCCATGTCGAGGCGAATGGCGGCCCGAAGGGCTCGGTCTCGCTGCTGATCACCGGCGACGAGGAAGGCCCGGCCATCAACGGTACCACGAAGCTGCTCGAATGGGCGGCTTCCAGGGGCGAAAAATGGGACGCATCGATCGTCGGCGAGCCGACCAACCCGGCTGCGCTTGGCGACATGATAAAAATCGGCCGGCGCGGCTCGCTGTCGGGCGACGTCATCGTCAATGGCCGCCAGGGCCATGTCGCTTATCCCTTGCTTGCCGACAATCCGGTACGCGGGCTGATGAGCCTGGTCGATGCTTTGCTGCATCCCGTCTTCGATGAGGGCACGAAGGATTTCCAGCCGACCAATCTGGAGGTGACATCCATCGACGTAGGCAACCCGGCCACCAACGTCATTCCAGCCAAGGCAACCGCCACCTTCAACATCCGCTTCAATGACAGCTGGACCGCCGAGACCATACAGGCCGAAATCCACAACCGTCTCGACCAGGCGGCGGGCCGCAGGAAATATCGGCCCGGCAAGGAGATGCCGGTCGACTACGAACTCGTCTGGCGCGACCGGCCGAGCCATGTCTTCCTGACCCGCGACGACAGGCTGATCGAGACGTTGAGCGGCTCGGTCAAGGCGGTGGTAGGCAGAGAACCGGCGCTATCCACCTCCGGCGGCACCTCGGATGCGCGCTTCATCAAGGACTATTGCCCGGTGGTCGAATTCGGCCTGGTCGGCAAGACCATGCACATGGTCGACGAGCGCGTTGCCCTTGCCGATCTCGAGACGCTGACGCAAATCTATCAGCGCTTCATCGAAGACTGGTTCGGACAGGACTGAGCAGCATGCTTTCGGCGGACGAGACCCAAGTTTCGCTGACCGGCGCCTGGCGACTGATGCTCGGCAGGGCCGATGGCCTGCGTCTGCTCGACCTGTCTGCCGATGGTTTCTGGAATTCCTTTTTCGCCATCGTCGTCGCGGCGCCGGCATTGATCGTCGGCTGGGTCGGCATCGCCAACGAGATCGGCGATCCCGATGCCTTCGCGGGCCGCTTCAGCATGCTGTTGCGGCTGGCGACAGTCGATATCGGTTCCTGGGTGCTGCCTCTGGTCGCACTCGCTCTGGTCGCGCCGCGCGCCGGCATCGGCGGCCGCTTCGTCCACTATGTCGTGGCCTCGAACTGGGCTTCGGCCATCACCGCCTGGCTGATGCTGCCGTCCGCGCTGATCAGGCTTTTCCTGACCTCGGCAAGCCAGATCTCCAGCCTTGTGTCGCTGCTGTTGTTCGCGCTGTCGATGGTGCTGACCTGGCGCATGACCAACGCGACCATCGGCAGGGGGGCCGCAATCGGGACCGCTGTCTTCGTTGGCATGTTCATCGCTTCGCTGATCGTGCTGTTCGGGCTGCAGGCACTGCTTGGCATCACGGTTCCGGACACCGGAGCTCAGAGCCTTTCGGGACTCTATCCGGGATAATCGACGCCGACCAGAAAAAGCCCGTCGGGCGGCGCCACCTGGCCGCAGGCGGCGCGGTCGTGCGCCTCGAGCGCCGCCTTGAGATCGCCCGCCGTCCATGCGCCTTCGCCGACGCGCTTGAGCGAGCCGACCATCGAGCGCACCTGGTTGTGCAGGAAGGAACGCGCCGAGGCTCTGACTTCGATCATGTCGCCCGAACGGCTGACGTCAAGACGGTCGAGCGTGCGCACCGGGCTCTCGGCTTGGCATTGCGTGGAACGGAAGGTGGTGAAATCGTGCCGTCCAAGCAGCACTTTGGCTGCTTCGTGCATGGCAGCGGCGTCAAGCTGCTTCGGCACCCACCATACCTTGCCCTTTTCCAGCGCCGAGGGCGCGCGCCGGTTGAGGATGCGGTAGAGATAGTGACGGCCGATAGCCGAGAAGCGGGCATCGAAGCCGTCGACGACGGTCGTTGCTTTCAAGATCGCGATGCGGTTGCCGGCGGCCTGCAGATGCGCGTTGACGGCGTCGCGCACCTTGTCGTCCGGCCAGGCCTTGGCCAGGTCGACATGCGCCACCTGGGCCGTCGCATGCACGCCCGCATCGGTGCGGCCGGCAGCGCGCAAGCGGACCTGCTGGCCGCAGAATTTTTCGATCGCCTGCTCGATCGCCTGCTGCACCGAAGGCTGGTCCGCCTGGTGCTGCCAGCCGGCAAACAAGCTGCCGTCATATTCGATGTCGAGGCGAAAACGCGGCATGCCGGGCGGCTATACGCACTCGCCTAGGCGGCGAGTGCGGTGAAGGCCGAGGCGTAGACCAGCCGGCCGGTTTCGGGAGCGTCGCCCCAGGCCAGCGCCTGCAGCGCCTCGCCCTGGTACTCGCTCTCGAATCCTTCGGCGCGCGCGTGGCTGTAGCCGAAACGGCCGTAGTAGGTGGGGTCGCCCAGCACCACGGCCAGCATCTCGCCGGCGTCGCGCAGGCGGATGTGAGCCTCGCGGATCAGCGCGCCGCCAATGCCGGTGCCGTGAAAGGAGGGCTCCACCGCCAGCGGCGCCAGTGCCACCGCCGGGAAATCCTTGCCGCCGGTGCGGGCGAAAAGCCGCGAAAACAGGATGTGGCCAACCACTTGCCCGTCTTCTTCCGCCACCAGTTCGACAACGGCGTCGCCGCCGGAAACCAGCGCGTCAACCAGCCCGGCCTCCGCCTGCTGGCCGAAAGCGTGTTCCTCGACGAGGCGGATGGCCTCGCGATCCCGCGGCGTCGCCGCGCGTATCGACATCATGCTCATGACAATTTCATTCCTTTTTCGATCTTGGTCCCGCGCAGGAATTCTTGCGCGGCGGCGGGCCTTCCGCCCGCCCGTTGAACTTCGACCAGCCGGATCGCGCCCGCTCCGCAGGCGACCGTCAGGCGGTCGTCGAGAATTCCTCCCGGTTCGCCCATGCCTTGCGCAAGCGTCGAGCGAAGCAGTTTCAGCCGTTCCACCCGGCCACCAATTTCAACCTCGCACCAGGCGCCGGGGAAGGGCGACAGGCCGCGAATGTTATTGTGGACTTCGGCCGCGGGTCGCGTCCAATCCACGTGCGTATCGGATTTATCGATCTTTTTGGCGTAGGTCACCCCCTCAACCGCTTGGGCGGTGAACGCCAGGCTATTCCTTTCCAGCCGCGCCAGCGCTTCCACGATCAGTGCGGCGCTGACGCTCATCAATCGATCATGCAGATCGCCGGCGGTCATATCGGGTTCGATGACGCATTTTTCAACCAGCCCCACCGGGCCGGTGTCGAGGCCTTCTTCCATGCGCATGACCATCATGCCGGTTTCGCTGTCGCCCGCCATAATCGCCCGTTGGATGGGCGCCGCACCGCGCCACCGCGGCAACAGCGAGGCATGGCCGTTGATGCAGCCCAGTCGCGGCGCCTCAAGCACCGCCCTGGGCAGCAGCAGGCCGTAAGCCACGACCACGCCGATATCGGCTTGCAGCGCGCGAAAAGCTGCCTGTTCGGCCTCGCCCTTGAGCGACGTCGGCGTGCGCGTCTCGATGCCCAGCCGTTCCGCCTCGCGCTGTACCGGCGACGGCGTCAGCTCAAGGCCGCGCCGGCCGGCGGCTCGCGGCGGCTGCGTGTAGACGGCCGCGACCTCATGTCCGGCATCGGCAATTGCGCGCAATGTCGGCACCGAAAACTCCGGCGTCCCCATGAAAATGACGCGAAGGGGCATTGTCCCCTATCCCACCAGCTTGCCCGGAGCCTTGTCCTTGGCTAGCTTCTTGAACTTCTTCACCACCATGTCGCGCTTCAGCTTCGAAATGTGGTCGATGAACAGCACGCCGTTGAGATGGTCGATCTCATGCTGCAGGCAGGTTGCCATCAGCCCCTCGGCCTCCATTTCCTGCAGCTTGCCATCGCGGTCGAGATACTTGACCCGCACGGAAGCCGGGCGTTCGACCTCGGCATAATAGTCGGGAATCGACAGGCAACCTTCCTCGTAGACGGAGCGCTGGTCGGCGCTTTCCAGGATTTCGGGATTGATGAAGACATGCGGCGCCGGCGTCTCGTCCTCCTTGGCGAGGTCGATCACCAGCATGCGCAGCGGCTCGCCGATCTGGATCGCGGCCAGCCCGATGCCGGGCGCGTCATACATGGTCGCCAGCATGTCGTCGGCCAGTTTGCGCAAGGGCGCGTCGACGCGCTCCACCGGCTTGGAAACCTGGCGCAGGATGGGGTCGGGAAGGATGATGAGCGGCTTGATCGGCATGGCGTCTCACCTAAGACCTTGAATAAAGGGCGTCAACCGGTACGCCGGGGGATCGTTCACGTTTTGATCTGTGCTGGCCGGCCGAATCGTCTATGCTGTGTGCATGAACGACCTGACATCCATCCTTTCGGAACCTGTCGCCCGGCTTGGCGCGACCACGATCACGCTCGGCCATGCGCTGGCGTTCGGGGCCTTTGTGTTTCTTGGCCTGTTCGTGGCGCTTGTCGTCGCGCTGTGGCGCTCGGCCAAGGCGCGCGCCGTGGCCGCTGCCGAAGCCGCCGACCATGCCCGCGACGCCGAGGCGCGGATGGCCGGCATATTGCAAAGCCAAGCCGAGATGCAGGGCCGCATGGGCGCCATCGCGGAAGTCTTCGGCGCGCGGCAGGCGGAACTGACGCAATCGATCGGCCAGCGCCTCGATGCCATGACCGGCCGCCTCGGCCAGACCATGACCGAGCAAACCAAATCCACTCATGAGAGCCTGGCCAAATTGCAGGAGCGGCTGGCCGTCATCGACACCGCGCAAGGCAACATCCAGTCGCTCGCCGGCCAGGTCGTGCAATTGCAGGCGATCCTCTCCAACAAGCAGACGCGCGGCGCCTTCGGCCAGTCGCGCATGGAAGCGATCGTCGCCGACGGTCTGCCGCACGGCGCCTACGAGTTCCAGGCGACCTTGTCCAACGGCAGCCGTCCCGATTGCCTGGTGAAGATGCCCAACGGCGCGCCGGCGCTTGCCGTCGACGCCAAGTTTCCGCTGGAAGCCTGGAACACCATCCGCGCCTCCGAAGGCGCCGAACAGCAGAAGGTCGCGTCGCAGGCCTTCCGCCGCGACATCGAGGTGCATGTCCGCGATATCGCGGATAAATATCTGATCCAGGGCGAGACGCAGGATACCGCCTTCATGTTCGTGCCGTCGGAATCGGTGTTTGCCGAGATCCACGAAAATTTCGAGGCGGTGGTGCAGAAGGCGCACCGCGCCCGCGTCGTCATCGTCTCGCCGTCGCTCCTGATGCTGTCGATCCAGGTCATCCAGGCGATCCTGAAGGATGCCCGTATGCGCGAGCAGGCACACCTGATCCAGGGCGAGGTGATCCGGCTGATGGAGGATGTTTCGCGCGTCGACGAGCGGGTGCGCAAATTGCAGGGCCATTTTGCCCAGTCGGCCAAGGATATAGACGACATCCTCGTCTCGACGTCGAAGGTGACCAAACGCGGCCAGAAGATCGAAGCTCTGGAGTTTGGGGCGCAGCCCGGAGGCGATGCCGACCCTGACATGGCGTCACCAGCCCCTGCGAAGCCGGAACCCGGCCCGCGCGTTGTCGATTCCCCACGCGTTGCCGATTCAAAGACCGGCCAGCTCAGGCTGAGGGTCGTCGAAGGCGACGAATGAGGCGCCGCACCGGACGGCGCTACTGCTCCTCCACTGTGGTCATGCCGTGAAATTCAGGTAGCCAGTGAAGCGCCGAGCGGTGCCATTTTTGCAGTGTCGGAATCAAATCCTGGCGTTGCCGCGCGGTTCCCACTCGAATGCCGTAGACCTTTGGGCCATCTCCGACCGACGTGGCGTAAAGGTGCGAACCGCAGTCGGCGCAAAAGGCCTGGACGCGCTTGGCGCCGCTTGCCACGGTCTTGATGTAGACCTTCGGTGTACCCTTTGTGATCCGGTAGTGATCTTCAGGCGCCGGAACGGTGACGCGAAAGGCCGTACCGGTCAACTGTTGGCAATCGGTACAATGGCAGATCGAGGTCTTTTCCGGTTCGACCTCCGCCTCATAGGTGATGGCACCACAATGACAGCCGCCGTCGATCTTCATAATCAGTCCTCCAAAACTCGATCGGCTGATTTTAGCGGCGCAGCGGCGCAAGGCAACGACGCGACGCTGATCCAGAGGCATGATCCCGAGGAATGGAACGCGGGTTTCGAGGCTATGCTCAAAGTCTACTCGGATGCTGATTCGATCAGCTTGCGTCGCTGTTCCCAGGTGCCTGACGTCTGCGGCTTGACGAACAGCCGGGTGATCTCGGGCATTTCCTTCCTTAGCTGCGCTTCGAGGCGCTCGACGCAGGCTTCGATTTCCGGCGCGGACAGATGGTCCTCGAATTCGATGCTCAGGCCGGCAACGATTTCTTCCGGCCCCAGGTGGACCGTCAGGACGCCGTTCGCCCGCTGCACCGCCGGATCCTGCTGCGCGATCGCCAGCACTTCTTTCTGCACCGCGGGCGAAGCAGGCTCGCCGATGAGCAGCCCCTTGCTCTCGCGCGCCAGGAAGGCCGCGGTCGCACCCAGGATCAGCGCAATGCCGATCGAGGCGGCGCCGTCCAGTTCCGGCATCTCGAAAATCTCCGCCGCCAATATGCCGGCAAAGGCGACGATCAGGCCGAGAAGCGCGGCACTGTCCTCGAACAGCACTGTGTAGACGCTTGGATCCTTGCTCGATTGCACGGCCTGCAGCCAGCCCTGCTGGCCCTTCTGCCGGCGGAATTCCCTCAGCGCCACCAGCCATGAGCTGCCCTCGAACAGAAACGACAGGCCGAGCACGATGTAGTTGACCCTGACATTGGCGGCCGGTTCGGGCGCAATGATGTGCGTCACGCCTTCGTAGAACGATACGCCGGCGCCGAGCGCGAAGACGAGAAGCGCCACGATGAAGCTCCAGAAGTAGAGCTCGCGGCCATGGCCGAGCGGATGCGCGCGGGTGGCCGGGCGTGCGGCGCGATGCATGCCATAAAGCAGCAGGCTACCATTGCCGGTATCGACCAGCGAATGCACGCCTTCCGAAAACATCGCCGAACTGCCGGTGAAGAAGGCTGCGACGAATTTGGTCAGCGCGATCGCGAGATTGCCGGCGAGCGCCGCGTAGATGACCGTTCGAGAGCCGCCATGCCCCGCCATTGCTTCCCTGTCGTCCTGTCCGACACGCGAAGTCTAGAGCAATTGCAGGAAAAGTGGGAGCCGATTTCCTTGAGATCATGCTGCGGGCCCGCCGAAATTCCGCGGCCATCGCGACGCACCAACACCCCGTCCGTTCAAGTCGCTGCGCGCCGGTTCGGATTCATAAGGCCGCCGAAACAGGTTGCCGGTTTTCGCGGCCGTGACCGCGAACGGCCCTTGCCTAGAGGCATTTCTCTTGTTTCACTTCACTTCCCGCAACTGGAGGAACGAATCATGGCAAAAGGTGCGATGAAGGCAGGCAAGGAGGCCCGCAAGCCAAAGAAGGACGCCAAGAAGCCGGCCGCTGCTCCCACGCTCAAGGCGCCGCCGGTCAAGGCAACGAGGCTCAAGGAAAAATAGTCGCGTGCCTCGGATGGAGTTCGCCGGCGGCGTTCGGAACACCGCCGGCAGTTTGTTGATCGGGCGTTAAGGTACCCTATATCTGGTGCGGGGACGACCCCACATCTCCTGAAATCCGGTCGGGACGACCCGCCCACTGTCTGACAGGGCATCGGCTGCCGCGGTGCTCGGTCGATCGCGCATTGCATCGTCCTGAACGGACGTCGGTGCGATGCTTGGATGGAGCGTTCCCCATGTCATGGATTTTTCTGTTTTTCGCCGGCCTGTTCGAGATCGGCTGGGCAATCGGCCTCAAATATACCGACGGATTCACCCGCCTCGTCCCGACCGTGCTCACGGTCGCCTCGATGATCGTCAGCCTCACGCTGCTTGGACTGGCGCTGAAAGCGCTGCCCGTCGGCACCGCCTATGCGGTGTGGACCGGCATCGGCACGGTCGGCACGGCGCTGCTCGGTATCTGGCTGCTCGGCGAGCCGGCGACCGTCATCAGGCTCGCCTGCATCGCGCTCATCGTCTGCGGCATTATGGGGCTGAAATTCGCGGCGTAAAGCAATCCAGGAAGCGAAGCGGTTTTCCATCCGGAATTGCGTCGAAGCAAACAGAGCAATTTTGCGAAAGTCGCATCACGAACGGCGTCGGCAATCGCACGAATTGGCGCGCGGACAAACGCATGCAGGGCCGCTTCGCAGCGACCCTGATCCTCGAAGCAGGTTGCTCCGGCGGTCTGAGGCTAGCGGCCGGTAAAGCCTGGCGGTGTCCTGCCGGTGCGCGCCTTGCGCGCCGCATAGCGCGCGTCGCGCTTCGCCTTGCGCTCGGCCTCGTCGGCCAGCAGACGCGCGATGCGCTCGGCCTCTTCGGCTTCCCGAATCCTGGCTTCCGCCTGCGCCGCCTCTTCGGCCGCGACCCGTGCGGCTTCGGCTGCGGCCTCGCGCTCGGCCTTCTCGATTGCCTCGCGTGCCAGCCTTTCCTGCTTCAGCCTCGCCTTCTCGGCCTCGCGTATCTCACGCGCCGCAAGGATAGCCTTGCGTTCGGCCTGTCGCGCCAGCACCGCGGGATCGTCCGCCGCCGGCTTCGACTTGAAGCGCTCCAGAAGCGCCTTCTTTGCCTCGTTCGCGGCGTTGCGCCGCTCGAAAATGTCTTTTTCCCTGTAGATAGCCAAGTCCACTTCCCTGAAGTCAATTCGCGACGCTTACATACGCGCGAAAACCGGGAGTTCAAGCGCCAAAACGGTATGCCAGCCATGAAATTCCGTGCTGTTGCAGCCGGGAGACGCCTTCGCGGCCGAAACGGACACGCACTGTTCGCAGTCAGACCCTCTGGTGGTGATACGGGCTGATCGCTACCTCTAGCGCGAAAATCAAACGCCAGGATGACACCAGATGGAACTCGGTCTCTACACTTTCGCCGACGTCAGCCCGCAGCCGGGCCCCGGCGCAATCGGCCCGCACGAGCGGCTGCGCAACCTGATCGAGGAGATCGAACTGGCCGATCAGGTCGGCCTTGACGTTTTCGGCCTTGGCGAGCATCACCGGCCGGACTATGCCGCGTCCGCGCCTGTCGTGGCTCTGGCCGCGGCGGCCGAGCAAACCAAACGCATAAAACTGACCAGCGCCGTCACTGTCCTGTCTTCGGACGATCCGGTCCGCGTCTTCCAGCAATTCGCCACGCTCGACCTTCTTTCCGGCGGCCGGGCCGAGATCATGGCCGGGCGCGGCTCGTTCATCGAATCCTTTCCGCTGTTCGGCTACAATCTTGAGGATTATGACGAGCTGTTCGCCGAAAAGCTCGACCTGCTGCTCGCCATCCGCGATCAGGTGAAGATCACCTGGTCCGGCAATCTGCGCGCGCCGATCAACGATCGCGGCGTCTACCCACGCCCCTTGCAGGAAAAACTGCCGATCTGGATCGCCATCGGCGGCACGCCGCAGTCCGCCGCCCGCGCGGGCGCGCTCGGCCTGCCGCTGGCGCTCGCCATCATCGGCGGCGAGCCGGCGCGGTTCGCGCCGCTGTTTGACCTCTATCGCGAGGCCGCCAGGCGCGCGGGCGCCGATCCGAAGGGTCTTGCCACCAGCATCAACGTCCACGGCTTCATCGCCGACACGACCGAGAAGGCGGCCGACGATTTCTATGGCCCACAGGCCGAGGTGATGAACCGCATCGGCCGCGAGCGCGGCTGGGGTCCGACCTCGCGGGCGCATTTCGACCAGTCACGCGGCCCGGGCGGCGCCTTGTTCGTCGGCAATCCCGAGCAGGTGGCCGAGAAGATCGTCGCCCAGCACAAGATCTTCGGCAATGACCGCTTTTTGCTGCAGATGGCGATCGGCATCATGCCGCATGCCAAGGTCATGAAGGCGATTGAACTCTACGGCACCAGGGTGGCGCCGATCGTGCGCAAGGAAACGGCTGACGCCGTCCCGGCCCCGGCGCCTGCCGCGTAGTGTTGCACTTCCGCGAAAAATTGCGCGGGAACAATAACCGCGACGGCGGGCCTCGTGGGCTCGCCGTCAACGCCGGCTCACGGAACCTTGGACCGGCAGGGGCGTTTTCTCAGCGGTTGCGCCAATTGCGGTGCGCCGCCGAGGGACCGTGATGAAAGCTGACCCCACCGCTTCGGTCGCGGGCGTTTCCGAAGCAGAAGAGGCGCGCATCGCCGCCCGCGCCGACACGCATCTGATACGCTCGCTGCTCGTCGGCATCTTCATCTTCATGGCCATCTACGCGCTCTATTTCGCCCGTGCCTTCTTCATGCCGGTCATACTGGCCTTTCTGCTGGCATTGACGCTGACGCCGATCGTCAGGCTTCTGCGCAAGCGCGGCATACCCGAGGTGATTTCGGCGACGCTTCTGGTGCTTCTGTCCCTCTGCCTCTTCGCCAGCGCCGGCTACCTGCTGAGCGGCCCGGTGATCGATCTCATCAACAACACTTCGTCGATCGGCCAGCGGCTGACCGAGCGGCTGGCGCATTTGCGACCTCCGCTCGAGAGGATGATGGAGGTTACACATCAGATCGAAGGCCTCACCGAGACGTCGCAGGAGCCGGGCATACAGAAAGTCGCGGTAGCCCAGTCTGGCTTCCTGTCGTCGGCGGCCTCGAACATTCTTTCGGCGGGAACAAGCCTGACCATCATCTTCGTGCTGTCGCTGTTCCTGCTTGCTTCAGGCACGATGTTCTATGAAAAGATCATCCAGTCCTTCGCCAGCCTCACCGAGAAGAAGCGGGCGCTGCGGGTCGTTTACGACGTGGAACGGGAAATCTCGCACTATCTGCTCACCGTCACCATCATCAATATCGGCCTCGGCACGATCATTGGCCTTGGTCTGTGGGCACTCGGTATGCCCAACCCGCTCGTCTGGGGCGCCACGGCCGCTCTGCTTAATTTCCTGCCCTATGTCGGCGCCATGATCACGCTCATCGTGGTCACGATCATCGCGCTGATCAGCTTCGACACGATCTCCTATGCGTTGTTGGCGCCTGCCTTCCTGCTTTTGTGCGACATCGTCGAAGGCCAATTCGTAACGCCGATGGTTGTCGGCCGGCGGCTCGAGATCAACGCCGTGGCGATCTTCATCGCCATTGCCTTCTGGTCATGGCTATGGGGCTTTGTCGGCGCGCTGATGGCGGTGCCGCTGCTGGTCCTCATCAAGGTGTTCTGCGATCACTTCGATGGTCTGAGCCATGTCGGCAACTTCCTGGCGGCACAACATCTCTCGGCGGTGGAAGATGAGGCCACCGAGGAAGGTAAGGCTCCGGCATAAAGCCGCGCGTCTGGTTTGCGGCGCCTGGCTCGAATGCCTATATCCGGCCGGTCCAATGGCCGGTGCCCTTCCCATGAGCGATGCTTCCTTCGACCTCGACGACTGTTTCGCTCGCATCGGCCATGCCGGCTTGCGCGATGCGCGGCTGGGCGCGTCGCCAACATTTGGCGTCGACAGATCCGGGCTTGCATTTCCTGTCCATCATCGCGGCAGCCCCGCCGAGCAGAAACGCATGGCCGCGGCCAGCGGATTTGCCGATGCGCTCGGGGGCGGCTTGGCATCCTCATTCCCGACCGCACGGCCTTCGAGGCAGGGTGCTTGAGATAAACCTCGTGGAGACCTGACATGGCAGCCCTTTCCGTCCTCGACCTGTCGCCGATCGTCGAAGGCAGCGATGCCTCGCAGTCGCTGGCCAATTCGCTCGATCTTGCCCGCCATGCCGAGCGGCTGGGCTACAAGCGCTATTGGCTGGCCGAGCATCATAACATGCCGGGCATCGCAAGTGCCGCCACCTCGGTCGTCATTGCCCATGTCGCGGGCGGCACCAAGACCATTCGCGTCGGCGCCGGCGGCATCATGTTGCCCAATCACTCGCCGCTGGTCATCGCCGAGCAGTTCGGCACGCTGGCCGCCTTGTTCCCCGGCCGCATCGATCTCGGCCTCGGCAGGGCGCCCGGCACGGACATGAACACGGCGCGCGCGTTGCGCCGCAATCTCGAGGCCGGTGCCGACAATTTTCCGCAGGACGTCGTCGAGCTGATGGGCTATTTCCTGCCGGCGGAAGAGGGCCAGCGGCTGCGCGCCGTGCCGGGTGAAGGCCAGACCGTGCCGGTCTGGATCCTCGGCTCCAGCCTGTATGGCGCCCAGCTTGCCGCCATGCTCGGCCTGCCCTACGCCTTCGCTTCGCATTTCGCGCCGGCCGAGCTAGACCATGCGCTGGACATCTACCGCTCCCGCTTCCAGCCGTCGGAACAGCTCGACAAGCCCTATGTCATGCTCGGCCTCAACGTCTTTGCGGCGCCCACCGACACTGAGGCACGACTGCTGTTCACCTCGCTGCAGCAGGCTTTCGTCAATCTGCGCACCGGCCGCCCCGGAAAATTGCCGCCACCGGTCGAGAACTATGACCGCGATCTCGATCCGATGGCCAAGTCCATGCTCGGCCAAGCGCTGTCCTGCGCCGTCGTCGGCTCGCCGGAAACGGTGCGGCAAGGCATCGACGCCTTCGTTCGCCGCACCGGCGCCGACGAATTGATGGTCACCGCGCAGATATTCGATCATGCGGCTCGGGTGAGGTCCTTCGAAATCCTGGCCGACGCCCACAAATCGCTGTCGCAAGCGGCGTGAGATTTCCAGCTCGGCGCTTGCCGATAGCGATTCAACCACTGAACCGCTCTACGCACTCACACTCTGCGCCACCGCTCCCAGCGGTCGGCATGAATTGCGGATCATCAGCCGGCCCTTGAGCACCAGCTTGCGCGGCGGCGCGTCGCGATTTCCGGCAAGGCGGTCGAGCAGCAAATTGGCCGCCTGTTCGCCGATCGCCTGCACCGGCTGCGCCACCGTGGTCAGTTGCGGGACAAACACGTCCGACCACGGAAAATCGTCGAAACAGGCGATCGAAACATCTTCCGGGCAGGACAGGCCGATATCGCGGATCGCCTTCATGGTGCCGATCACCATCGGATTGTTGGCTGAGAAGATCGCGCTCGGCCTGTCGTGCAGCGACAACAGCTGCATGGCCGCGTTATAGCCGTCGATCTCGTGAAAATTGCCGGAACGTACCAGCTCCTCGGCGACCGGCAGGCCGGCTGCCTGAAGCGCTTCGCGATATCCGGCCATGCGATCATGCATCGGTGAGATATCCGACGTTCCGGTGATGTAGCCGATGCGCCGGTGCCCGAGATGTATCAGGTAGGTGATGGCGTCGAACACGGCGCGCTGGTTGTCGAGCACCACGGCATCCGTGTCGACACCGTCGCAGATGCGGTCAAGCAGGACGACCGGCACGTTGGCGTCGTCGACGATGCGCTTGAGGATCGTCCCATCGCCGACCCGCGCCACGATCAGCCCGTCGACCATACGGTCGAGCAGCAGCCTGATCTGGTCGTCCTGGGTGTTGAGGTCCTCGTCCGTGCAGCACAGCATGACCGCATAGCCGGCGCGGTCGAAGGCCTGCTGGATGACTGACACGACATCGGTGAAGAACGGATTGGTGATGTGCGGGACAGTCAATCCAATGGTGCGCGTTGTGCCCATTTTCAGGCTGCGGGCGATCGCATTGCGCTTGTAGCCGATATCGCGGATCGCCTGCTCGATGCGCTGGCTGAGCTCCGGACTGACGGTCGCCGTGCCGTTGATCAGCGCCGAAACCGTGGCGACCGACACGCGCGCCGCTTCGGCCACGTGAAGCATGGTCGGCGCCGTCGATTTTCGCTGCCTTGTCTTGCTTGGCCCTGCCATTTTCGAAACGTTTCGCCGCCTCTCTATGCATCATACCTACGGAATATCGCGGTTTTTCGCAAGAATTGAAATGAGCCAATCTCACGTCACCAGATAGAAGCTTGACAGGATCGAAACGTTTAGAATAGCGTTCATGAGGGTCAGACGACGACGGAAGGGAGGCCGCCTTTGTCATGGAGCACGGAAATTCCATCGCGCGTCGGGATGTTGCGGCGGATCGTTCGGATGTCGTCCTAAGCGCTGAGCACGTATCCAAGAGCTTCGGCGGCATTGCCGCCTTGGTCGACGTCGGTTTCGAGCTGCGGCGCGGCGAAGTCCACGCCTTGATGGGCGAGAACGGCGCCGGCAAGTCGACGCTGATGAAAATCCTTTCCGGTGTCTACACCGGCTACGACGGCACGGTTCGCGTCGACGGCGTAGCCGCGAATTTTGCCGGCGTGCGCGACGCCGAGGCCGCCGGCATTGCCATCATCCACCAGGAGCTCAATCTGGTTCCCGAACTCAGCGTCGCCGACAACATCTTTCTCGGACGCGAGAAGCTGATCGCCGGGCTGATCGTCGACCGCAAGGCGAGCAGCCGCGCCGCCAGCGCCCTTCTGCAGCGGCTGGGCATCGAGCTCGACCCGGAAGCCCGTGTCGGCACCTTGCGCGTCGGCGAACAGCAACTGGTCGAGATCGCCAAGGCGCTGTCGATGTCGGCGCGCATCCTGATCATGGACGAGCCGACCTCGGCGCTTTCTCCAGCCGAATGCCAGAGGCTGTTCCGCATCATCCGCCAGCTTGCCGACAGCGGCGTCGCCATCGTCTACATCTCGCACCGCATCGACGAGGTCATGCACCTGGCGGGCAGGGTCACTGTGTTTCGCGACGGACGCCACGTGCTGACGCGGCCGATGGGCGAGCTCGACGAGAACGCCATCATTTCGGCAATGGTCGGGCGAGACCTGCTGGCCTCCTCGGAAGAGGAGCGCCGTTCCGGCGGCGAAATCGTGCTTTCCGTCGAGAACCTGTCGCTGACGAAACCCGACGCCCATGGCTGGCGCACCGTGATCGACGGAGTCAGCCTCGAACTCGCCGAAGGCGAGATCCTTGGCATTGGCGGGCTGCTGGGTTCAGGGCGCACCGAAATCCTGGAGGCGATCTTCGGCTCGAGCGATGGCCGCACCGGCGGCGAGATCCGGCTCGACGGCGCGCTGGTCGAGATCCGCTCGCCGCGCGATGCCAGGCGCCTCGGCATTGCGCTGGTGACCGAGGACCGCAAGACCCAAGGCCTGCATCTCCAGGCTTCCATTACAGACAACGTCGCATTGCCGCTGGTCGGATCGCTGGCGCGTTTCGGCATCCGTTCGCTGGCCGGCGAACAGGAGCTGGCGCGCCACGCGGTCCGGGCGCTCGGCATACGCTGCGAGGACATCGACCAGCCAGCCGGCACGCTGTCGGGCGGCAACCAGCAGAAGGTCGTCATCGGCAAATGGCTGGCGACACGGCCGCGCGTGCTTCTTCTCGACGAGCCGACGCGCGGCATCGACGTCGGCGCCAAGCGCGAGATCTACGATCTCATCTTCAAGCTTGCGCGCGACGGGCTGGCCATTGCCGTCATCAGCTCCGAATTGCCGGAACTGCTGCACCTCTCCGACCGCATTCTGGTGATGGCCGATGGCCGCCAGACCGGCATCCTTTCCCGCGATGCGGCGAGCGAGGAGGCCATCATGCGTCTCGCCGCGCCGCGCCGCACGATTTCGAGACCTGCCGCATGACCGCCTTGAAACTCCTGTCCCGCACCAAGCTCTATTGGGGCCTCATCGCCATCTTCCTGATCGGCGTGCTGGGCTCGCCGGTCAGCTCCAAGGGCAACAACATCTTCCTGTCCTACGGCAATCTGCTCGACGTGCTGCGCCAGGTGTCGACCACCGGCCTGATCGCCACCGGCATGACGGCGGTGATCATCACCGGCGGCATCGATCTTTCCGTCGGTTCGCTGATGGCCATCTGTTCGGTGGTCTGCGCCATGCTGCTGACGGTTCCGGGCGTGACGCCGGGAGTGGTGCTTGGCGTGCCCACCGTCGCCGTGGTGGCGCTCTGTCTCGGCTTTATCGTCACCCGCTTCATCTTCCTCAATCTCGAAAAGTCGCGCGCCGGCGCCGATGCCTCGCGCGACGCAAGGCTGGACCGCGCCCGCGGCCTGGTCACGCCGGCAATCGTCGGCGTGGTCCTGTGCTGTCTTTCCCTGTGGTACCTGCTGCCGCAGGTCGAGCCCAAATTCGGCGTCCTCGGCGTGCTGCTGGTCGCGCCATGCGTGGGCCTGCTGTTCGGTTCGCTCAACGGCTTCATCATCGTTGCCGGGCGGCTGCAGCCCTTCATCGTCACCCTGGCGATGATGGTGACGGCGTTGGGCATCGCCCGGCTGACCGCCGGCCAGAACAATGCTGTGCTGCCGGTCTATACCGGCTCGAACGCCACCGAGGATTTCGAGCTGCTGCGCTCGATGGTGTTCGGCGTCATTCCGATGCCCGGCCTGTTCTTCCTCGGCGCCATCCTGATCTATGGCGCGGTGCTGCGCTTCACGCCGTTCGGCCGCTATGTCTACGCCATCGGCGGCAATGAGGAGGCGGCCAGGCTTTCCGGCATCGCCGCCGGCCGGGTCAAGATCGTCACCTACGCCGTTTCGGGCCTGCTCGCCGGCATTGCCGCGGTGCTCTATGTCGCGCAGTACCGGCAAGGCAAGCCCGATGCCGGCGCCGGCCTGGAGCTCGACGCCATCGCCGCCGTGGTCATCGGCGGCACCAGCCTGATGGGTGGGCGCGGCAGCCTCACGGGGACATTCTGCGGCGTGCTGATCTTCGGGCTGCTGTCCAACATATTGCAGCTCCACAACATCAATTCGAACCTTCAGCTGGTGCTGAAGGGGATGATCATCATCGGCACAGTGCTCGTGCAGGAGCGCAATGCCGGTGATCTCCTAGCCTATCTGCGCCTGCCCGGAGCGGCGCACAAGGAAACGGCCGCGGCAAAACGGCCGTCGCAAGAGACCCGGTCTCTCAATCTCGGAGGAAACAAGAAATGAAACGACGTGACACGCTGAAGCTTGCCGCCCTTGGCGCGGCATTGCTGACCACCACCGCGCTGCTCTCCACCGGCCACGCCATGGCCCAGGACAAGAAGTGGAAGATCGGCTTCTCGCAGGTGACGACCATCGAGCCTTGGCGCGCGCAGTTCAACAAGGACATACTGGCCGAGGCCGCCAAGCACCCCGAGGTCGAGCTGATCATCACCGACGGCGAGGACAAGACCGAGAAGCAGGTTGCCGATGTCGAGAACCTGATCCGCCAGGAGGTCGATGCGCTCTTGGTGTCGCCGAAGGAATCGGCCGGCCTGACCGGCGTCGTGCAGCAGGCGATCGACGCCAAGATCCCGGTCTTCGTGCTCGACCGCAATGTCGACACCAAGGACTACACCCAGTTCGTCGGCGGCGACAACAAGCTGATCGGCCGCGCGGCCGGCGAATATGCCGTCGAGCTGCTCGGCGGCAAGGGCAAGGCATCGGGCAATGTCGTCGAGATCTGGGGCGGCATGGGCACCCAGCCGGCGCATGACCGCCATGACGGCTTCCATGAGTTCACCGACAAGGAGCCGGGCATCAAGTACCTGCTCGACCAGCAGTCGGGCGACTGGAAGCAGGACCAGGCCTATAATCTGATGGCCAACGCGCTGAAGAGCAACGAGAAGATCGATCTCGTCTACGGCCACAACGACCCGATGGCCTATGGCGCCTATCTTGCCGCCAAGGATGTCGGCCGCGAGAAGGACATCAAGTTCATCGGCATCGACGGCCTGCCCAACGAAGGCGTGCAGATGGTGAACAAGGGCGAGCTGACGGCGACCTTCACCTATGTCACCCCGGGCGCCGAGGGCCTTCGGCAGGCGATCAAGTTCCTCAATGGCGAGAAGGTCGAAAAGACCATCACCTTGCCGACGCAGAAGATCACCAAGGAAAACGCCGCCCAGGTGCTGAAGGACAACGGCCTCTGAGATTTCGCCGGAGATAAGCGGCGCCCGTCCTCTCCCCCGTCGATCGGGGGAGAGGTGTCGAGCGAAGCTCGACGGAGTGGGAGTCGACCCTTGGCGCGGTGCAGGAAGATTCTTGCGCCCTGGTCCCTTTTCAATGTCCGTCGGCGGCGGTGGCCAGGTGGTTCCCCCACTCCGTTGCCGCTTCGCAGCGTCGCCTATTCCCGTCCGGAGGGAGAGGAAAGGACCTCGTCGCCGGCCTACGCCAATTTCGCCAGCAGCTTCATGAAGGTGGCGATCTCCCTGGCCGTGAGCGGTGCCAAGGTTTCCTCGGTAATCTCGCGCGCCAGCGGGATCAGGCGTTCGATCGCCTCGCGCCCTTCGGCGGTCAAATTGACCAGCAGCCGGCGCTTGTCGCCCTCGTGCTTGGAGAGTTCGACAAGGCCGCGCGCCTTCAGCCGGTCGATGACGCCCTTGACCGTCGCCGCATCCATGGCGATCAGCGTGCCGAGCTGGTTCTGCGAAGTCTCCCCGACATCGCGCAGCTTGGCCAATGCCGCGAATTGCGGTGGCGTCAGGTCGCCGATATGGGCAGCGAAGATCGAGACGTGGCGCTGATGCGCCTTGCGCAGGATGAAGCCGACCTGCTCCTGCAGGTGGTAGTCCTGATCGTCCGCCTCCTCGACCTCGACCAGCTTCAGCAGATTGTCCTCGCCGCTCACCGCAGCCCGTCCCATGCCTTGATGTCGTCGGCGGCCAGGCCGCCCATGCGATTGTGCACGCGCGGACCGCAGGTCATGGCGAGGCAGAACAGGATCTCGTCGGGACGCGGTCCGTCGCTGACGCCGACTTCCATCGCATCGAAATGGCTGCGCACATAGGCGGCGTTGATGTGGCCGAGAGGCACATCCAGCCGCGAGCCGAAGGCGCCGACCTTCTTGGCCGACGGCACGATCGCCTTGGCGTCGCCGAGCCGCTCGCGCATGGCGTAGCCGCCCGGCACATGCCAAAGCGCGCCATGCTCGAGTTCGCCCGATGTGCCGACGATGGCGCCTTTGCCATAGCCGTCGATCTGCTTCACGTCGCCACCCAATGCCGCGATCAGCCGGTCGGCGAGCAGCAGGCCAAGCGGCTTCAGATCGTCCATGGCGCTCTGCAACTCCTCGGCATAGCGCCCGGCGAACGGGTTCTTTACCAGCGCCATGGCGGCCGCACGGCGGCGCGGCACCTTGGGCGCCGGCCCGCCCTCATGAAAGATCTCTTCGGTCAGCACCACGATCTTGCGGAGCGGAAACTCAGGCATGGGCAACTTCCTTCCCTGGACTTTTGTCGGGCGCGGCAAGCGCCATTGAGCCCTCGATGCGGGTCTGGCCGGCGAGGAACAGCGCCGATGCGGCGACCAGTCCCCTGCGGCGGAAATCTTCGGCGACGGCAAGTCCCCTGTCCAGCGCCGTGGCAATCTCTTTGGCAGAAAGCGGACCGACCTCCTGCGTCACCAGCCTGTCTCCAAGGTCGTTGTCCGGCGCCAGATCATGCGCGGGCACACGCCGAATAGCGGGATGGTTGGCCAAGTCGACGGCATTGGCGATCAGCGTCGCCGCGGCATCGGCCTCTGCGCCGGTCCTCGCCAGCACGGTGACGGCGTCGGCGATGCCCAAGGAAAACGAGCGCCCGCGCCAGCCGCTGGTGGCAACGCCTTGCACGCCGTCCTCGGCGCGGATGACGATGCGGTCGGCAAGGCCATGGCCGGTGCCGGCAATGGCAAGGGTGATCGACTGGCCGGTACCGAGATGAAGCGCGCTGTCGCCGCCATTGTTGACATACGCGCGATCGAGTTTTCGCCCGGTAATCAGTGCGGCAAGTATTTCGTCGGCTACCGAACCGGCGACGGCTGCCATCGGCGTGATGAAGTCGTCCGCCAACGGCGCGACCGCGACTTCCATGCGCCGCGCCGTCGGGCCGGCGAAGGCGCGCGGGCGCAACGTGGCCGGCCGGCGCAACTCGGGCAATTCCTCCACCAGTTCCGGCAGGATGGTCTGGAACCGCGCCACGGCCTGCTCATAAGCTCGCCGACATTCGCCTGGCGTCCCAAAGGCCTCGACGATCAGGTCGATCGGCCCGTGGTTGAGGTGCAGCCGCTTGCCGTCCCCGAGCCAATGCGCTTGCGGGCCGTTCATCGTCATCCGGCCCCGTTCGCGGGCGCGCGCCGCAACTGCGCCAGCGGTGGCCACGGGTTGCCGGCCGGCGCACCGTCGCCCCGGCGCGCGTTCAGGTACTCGCCGCCCTTGGCGACGACATCCTCTACGCTGCGGATCTCGGCTTCGTAGCCGCCGAGCCTGATATAATCGTCGCGGCGCAGCGTGAATTCGATCGGCGCCACCAGCGCCGGCGTCGGCACATAACCGAAGGCGCCTTCCGGCACACGCGTCACATCCACCATCAGCGTGATGCCGCCGCCCGGCCAGACATAGACCGGCGCGCCGCCGACCGTCACATAGGTGGTCAGGCCCTGCACGGAACGCGTCAGGTTGACGGGATTCTCGGTGACGCCGGCGCGCAGCGAACCGCCGGCGCCGCCGATGAACAGCACGGTGCACAGCGCCGGTTCGCAATTATCCTCGATCAGCCCCACGGATTTCTGCAATCGTTCGGGGAAAGGTTTTTCGACAGGCTTCAACTGGTCGTCGAGTTCGTAATAGGCGAACTGTTCGCCGGTGGTCGAAACCATCAGCAGCGACAGGCCGGGCCGCGCGCCCTTCTTGGCGTTCCATTCGCCCAGGATCGACAGCGGGTCGGATATGCTGGTGCCGCCCCAGCCGGGGCCGGGCTCGGACACCTTGAAGTAGCGGCCGGGCGTCGAGCGGCGGCCGATGATCTTTATCCCCGTGTCCTGCCAGCCCAGCACCTTGCCGGCCTGATGCTCGGAGATGACGCCGGTGATGTGGTCGTCGACCACCACCACCTCGTCGACCAGGCCGCGCCATTGGGTGGCGAACATGCCGATGGTCGCCGACCCGCAGCCGACCCGCATGCGGTGCTCCTGCTTGCCGTCGATGACAGGCGGTTTGCCGGCTTCGACTGTTATCGTGGCTCCGCCGTCGATGCTCAGTTCTACTGGCTTGCGGTTGCACAGATCGAGCAGCGCATCGCAGGTGGCGCGGCCTTCGGCCTTGGAGCCGCCGGTCAGATGATGCACGCCGCCCAGCGACAGCATCTGCGAGCCATATTCGCCTGTCGTGACATGACCGATCGCCTCGCCTTGCGACCGCACGACAGCCGTTTCGGGTCCGATATGACGGTCGGTGTCGATCTTCACCTTGACGCCGCAATAGGAGAAGATGCCCTCCGTGACGACGGTGACGAGATCGACGCCCTCGACCTGCTGGCTGACGATGAAGGGCGCCGGCTTGTAGTCGGGATAGGTGGTTCCTGCCCCGATCGCCGTGACGAAGCGGCGGCCGGTGTTGACCAGTTCGCCGTCCCAGGCCGCGCCCTCGGCGACGAAGGGCACGACAGCGCCGCCGATCTCGGCGGTATGATCGAGAATGGTCAGCGGGTCCATGCGCACGATCCGGCCGCCGGCATTGCCGTAGCGGTCGCAAGCGCCGGTGCGGCCATCTGATATGTAGCACATCACAGGGCAGGCATCGCAGCGGATCTTCTCCGCCATCAGCTTCTCGCCGGGATCATGGGTTTCGAAGCGTTCGGCAAGCTCGCTCATCGGCATGCCTCCTTCTCGCGGATGGCGGCGCGGATGCGCGTCGGCGTTGCCGGAACTTTTGTGACCAGCACACCAGTGGCATGGCGGATGGCGTTGAGGATCGCCGGCGCCGTCGGGATCAGCACATGTTCGCCCAGGCCCTTGGCGCCGAACGGCCCCTCCGGGTCTGGCACCTCGATCAATATCGTCTCGATCGGCGGCACGTCGCCGATGGTCGGAATGAGATAATCGTGCAGATTCTCGGTGCGGCCGGGAATAAACTCTTCCATCAGCGCCATGCCGATGCCTTGCGCGATGCCGCCCTCGATCTGGCCCTCGGCCAGCAGAGGGTTGATCGCCTTGCCGACATCGTGCGCGGCTGTGATCTTGACCAGTTTGACCGTGCCGAGCTTGAGGTCGACCTCGAGCTCGGCGATCTGCGCGCCGTAACCATAGACCGCATAGGGCTTGCCCTGGCCTTTGCCGTCGAGCGGCAAGGTCGGCGGGTCGTAAGTCTCCTCGGCGCGGAAGACGAAGCCGTGGATATCCGCTTCGAGTGTGCCAAGATGGACGCGGCGGATCGCTTCGCCCTCGCATATGATAATCGTCGGCCCGTCGAGTTGAAGCGACGCCTTTTGCGAGACATTGGCAAAACGCAGGATCTCATCACGCAAGGCACGGCCGGCCTTCTCGGCCGCCTTGCCGGTGACGAAGGTCTGGCGCGAGGCCGAGGTCTTGCCGGCATCGGGAGTGATCGCGGTGTCGGCGCCTTTCAGCCGGAACTTTTCCAGGGGCAGGCCGAGCGCGTCGGCGCAGATCTGCGTGACGACGGTGTTGGAGCCCTGGCCGATGTCGACGGCGCCCTGGTGCAGGATGATCTCGCCTGACGCCGCAATGCCGACCCGGATGGTCGATGGATTGGGCAGCGAGGTGTTGCCGCAGCCATACCAGCAGGAGGCGATGCCGACGCCGCGCTTTTTATCCACGTTGGCACCGTTGAAGGCGTCCGCGTCAGCCACTGCACGCGCCCAATGCGGCCGCAGGGCATCGAGGCATTCGGCGATGCCGACTCCGGACTCCAGAAGCTGTCCGGTAACTATTTCGGATCCGTTACGAAGGCAGTTTCTCAAGCGGAAGTCGAGCCGGTCGATGCCGAGCTTGCCGGCCAGCTCGTCGTACAAGGTCTCCTGCATGATCGTCGCCTGCGGCACGCCGAAGCCCCGGAAAGCGCCGGAAATCGGCCCATGCGTATGGACGGCGCGGCCTTCGGCGCGGTAGTTCGGGGTCGCATAGGGACCCGAGGCATGCACCGGCACACGGTTGGCGACGGTCGGTCCCCAGCTCGCGTACGCCCCGGTGTTGAAATCGCCTGAGAAAATCATGCCGGTGACATGGCCCTCGGCGTCGGCGCCAATGGTCGCTTGCATCTGCGCCGGGTGGCGCTTGGTGGTCGACATCATCGATTCATTGCGCGTGTAGGCAAGCGCCGCCGGCCGCCCGGTCCTCATCGCCACCAGGCCGATCAGCGGTTGCAGGGACACGTCGAGTTTGGAACCAAAACCGCCGCCGGTCGCGGTCGGCACGATGCGCACCTTGTCGACGGGCAGGCCCAGCACCTTCGCCGTGTCGTCGCGGTCCATATAGGGCGCCTGCGTGCAGGCGACGACGACCAGCATGTCGCCATCCATATAGGCATGGCCGGCTTCCGGCTCGATATAGGCATGCTCGACATAGGCCGTCTCGATCGCACCGGTCACGGTGACAGCGGCATCGGCAAGCGCCGTCTCGGGATCGCCGCGTTCGACGAAGCCCTTGGTCAGAAGGTTGGCCGGGCGGTTCGCATGGATCAGCGCCGCTCCTTCGGCCTGTGCCTCGCAAGGCTGCAACAGATGTGGCAATTCGGTCCAGCGGATCGGGAAATCCGACAGGTCGAGATCGAGCATCGCCTCGCGCTCGCCGGCAACAAGCGCCACCGCCTCGCCGCGAAACCGCGCCAAGCCTTCGGCGAGAGCCGGCTGGTCGGCGAACGGACCGATGACGCCGAAACAGTTCTTTCCCGGGATATCGGCCGCCGTGAAGATACCGGCGATGCCGGGACGAGCTTTTGCCCAGCCGTCGAGGTCGCCGAAGGCGAAGCTGGCATGGTAGTGCGGCGAGCGGATTACCAGCACCGCCAGCGCATCGGCCGGGAACGAATCGCCGCCGAATTTCTCACCGCCGGTCACCTTCGGCACGCCATCGAGCCGGATCGGGGAGGAGCCAATGGCGTGACCGGACCGAGGCAGACGGAAATCCAGGCTTGCAGCCTGGGCGGAGGCATCCATCACAGCAGCGACGATCTTCCGGTACCCGGTGCAACGGCAGAGGACACCACCAAGCGCGTCCTGCACTTCGATCTCGCTCGGCCTGGCTTTCTTGTCCAGCAGGGCCGTCGCCGCCACCAGCAGGCCCGGCGTGCAAATGCCGCACTGCGCCGCACCATGCGCCAGGAAGGAGGCCTGTAGTGCCGACAGCCGGCCATTGGCGAGCCCTTCGACCGTCGTTACCGACGCTCCGGCGGCCGACGCCGCCGGCATCAGGCAGGCGCAGACCGGATCGCCATCGACCAGCACCGTGCAGGCGCCGCAGTCGCCGGCGTCGCAGCCGACCTTGGTCCCGGTCAGCAGCAATTCGTCGCGCAGCACCGAGGACAGCCGGCGCAGCGGCGGCACGTTGACCGAGACGGCGGCGCCATTGACCGCGAAGGTAATCTCGGCGCGTGCGAGGCCGGGCTGACCTGCGTCACTGTCGGAAAGGGCTCCGCCGGGTCGACCTTGGCTGATGTCAGGCTGTGCTTTGTTCATGCCGCCGCCGTCCTGTCACCATTCACCGGCCCCGCCGCCGCAAGCACGGCGCGGACAACGATTTCGCGCGCCGCGTCCTGCCGGTATTCGGCGCTGCCGCGCACGTCGCCGATCGGCGACAGCTCTTCCATCGGCGCGGCGAGGACCGCTGTAGCCAGCCCATGATCCGCCGCCAGTCCGCGCAGGGCCGCCTCGACCCCGCCGAGCCGCTTTGCAACAGCCGAGCAGGAACCGACGGCGACCGCCGCTTGCTCGACGATGCCGTCCTGCACGACCAGGCGTGCCCCCACCATGGCGATCGAGATAACGAGATAGCGCCGCGCGCCGAGCTTGACGAAAGCCGACATACCCGCGCCGGCCGCTTTCGGCACGCGGATGGCGGTTACCATCTCGCCGGGCCGCAGGTCCGTGCGGCGATTGCCGAGGATGAATTCCCGGAGCGGCAGGTGGCGCACCGCTTGCGCCGAGCGCAGTTCTATCTCGGCGTCGAGCACCAGCAGCGCCGGCACGCCATCCGCGGCCGGCGAAGCGTTGCAGAGATTGCCGGCGATCGAGGCGACATTCTGGATCTGAACGGACCCGACCTCCCGCGCGGCCGCTTTCAGCGCATCGAAGGCCGGCGGCAAGGGATGGCGAACGATATCGGTCCAGCTGGTGCGCGCCCCGATCTGCCAGTGCGTTTCCGTTTCCGCAATGCCGCGCAGCGCGGCCAGCCCGTTGATGTCGAGCACATTGTCGCGGAAAGGCTTGTTGCCTTGCGCCGGGTAGAAGTCGGTGCCGCCGGCAAGGATGCGCCACGAAGCTTCGCCAAGCAGGGCGAGCGCCTCGTCGACCGTGGTGGGTTTCGCGTAACGGATCACGCTTTGCCTTCCCAGAAAAAGGGCCTTTCCGAGGGAACTTGCCGGCGTCCGGGCCCGGCTTAAATTCATTCGTATGCAAATGATATCAAGTCGGCGGAAATTGTCAAAGCCGGAGTTTGCGCAGCACCCGCACGGCTGCCGCCGCCACGCATTTGTTCTCCGCAAAATCTAGGTGCTGGGGCGCCCTTTGCGCGTTCGGGGTTGCGCCCGGCGCTCTAATGGTTGACGCGGCCCGCCATCTGGTCAAGTTTCTCCCTCCGGTCGCGCCAGCGGCTTTCTTTCGCCGGGATCCCTCTGGGAGCCCGCGCCCGATACCGACAGGAAGGAACCCCATGGCCGAAGAAGCGCTTGTCGTCATCGATCTGCAGAACGACTTTTGCCCTGGCGGCGCGCTGGCTGTGACCGGCGGCGACGAGATCGTGCCGCTGGTCAACGACCTGATCCGGCGAACCGATCATGTCGTGCTGACGCAGGACTGGCATCCAGCCGGCCATTCGAGCTTTGCCTCAAGCCATCCAGGCGCCCAGCCTTTTGAAACCATGGAGATGCCCTACGGCCAGCAGACATTGTGGCCGGACCATTGCATCCAGGGCAGCCTCGGCTCGGATTTTCACTCGGGTCTTGCCTGGACCAAGGCCGAGCTGGTCATCCGCAAGGGATTTCGGCCTGATATCGACAGCTATTCGGCCTTCTTCGAGAACGACCACACGACGCCGACCGGCCTTGCCGGCTATCTCAGGGAGCGCGGCATCGACACGCTGACCCTGGTCGGCCTGGCGACCGATTTCTGCGTCGCCTTCTCGGCGCTCGACGCGGTCAAGCAGGGGTTCAGGACCACTGTCAGGCTCGATGCCTGCCGCGGGATCGACCTCAACGGTTCGGTCGAGACGATGTTGGCAAGGATGCGCCAAGCAGGCGTGACGCTCGAAGACCACGCGGCGGACTGACCTCATCGTGGGAGAAGAGAAGGGGTCGATAGGGGCGACGGCTTTGACGGCAAGTGCCGTGGTGGCTGTCGCGATGCTGTTACCGGGAACGGCCTTCGCCGCGGAAGAGCACGGCCTGCCAGGCCGGACGATGTCGCTGTGGTGGGCGCTGCCCTTTGCCGGGCTGTTGCTGTCGATCGCCACGGGACCGCTGCTTTTCAACCATGTCTGGGAGCATCATTACGGCAAGATTGCTGCATTTTGGGCGGCTCTCGTGGTGGTGCCGCTCGCATCGGCCTTCGGCACGACGGTGGCAACGGAAGCGGTGCTGCATGCGCTGCTCACCGAATACATGTCGTTCATCATTCTCCTGTTCGCGCTGTTCACCATTTCGGGCGGCATTCTCGTGGCCGGCAACATCCACGGCACGCCATTGGTCAATGCCGGGCTGCTGCTCATCGGCGCCCTGCTCGCTTCCGTCATCGGCACTACCGGCGCCTCGATGATCCTTATCCGGCCGCTCATCCGCGCCAATGACAACCGGCCGTTCAACGCCCATGTCATCATCTTCTTCATCTTCCTGGTGTCCAACATCGGCGGTTCGCTGACGCCGCTCGGCGACCCGCCGCTGTTCGTCGGCTTCCTGCGCGGCGTCGATTTCTTCTGGACCACCGCCAACCTCTGGCGCGAGACCCTGTTCGTCAGCGTCGTCGTGCTCGCCGTCTTCCTGGCGATCGACACCACGCTGCATCGCCGCGAAATGGGCGCGCCAAAGATCAAGGACCCGACGCCGGACACGAAAGTGCGCATCCGCGGCCTGCCCAACCTGCCGCTGCTGGCCGGCGTGATCGGCGCGATCCTGCTTTCGGCCACATGGAAGCCCGGCATCAGTCTTTCCATTCAGGGGGTGGACCTCGAGTTGCAGAACCTTGTGCGCGATGTCGTCATCCTGGCGCTTGCCTTCGTTTCGCTGGCCGTCTCGCGCAAGGAGTATCGGCAGGCGAACGGTTTCAACTGGGGGCCGATCGCGGAAGTGGCGAAACTGTTCGCCGGCATCTTCGTCTGCATCGTGCCCGTGGTCGCCATCCTGAGGGCCGGCCACGAAGGCGCGCTTGCGCCGCTGGTCGCGCTCGTCACGTCAGCGCAGGGCATGCCCAACGATCTCGCCTATTTCTGGCTGACCGGAGCGCTGTCGTCCTTCCTGGATAACGCTCCGACCTACCTGGTGTTCTTCGAGCTGGCCGGCGGCGCTCCCCGGCATCTGATGACGGAGCTCGCTTCGACCTTGGCGGCGATCTCGGCGGGTGCGGTGTTCATGGGCGCCAACACCTATATCGGCAACGCGCCGAACTTCATGGTCTACGCCATTGCCCGGCACCGCGGCGTGAACATGCCGGGTTTTTTCGGCTACATGGCATGGTCGGGCGCGGTGCTGAGCCCCACGTTCTTGATGGCGGGCTTCCTGTTCTTCGGGTGAGCCGGCGAGGACGCCAGGCCCTTACCTTCCACAAGGGGAGGGCAAATCCTCAGCCTACGCCGACATAGCGCCTGACCGCCGACGGGTCGGCGCGCAACGCCTCTACGTCGACCGTCTCACGGTTGCGGCCATTCTCGATGAAGGCGACGCGGTCGGCGACCGACAGCACGGCATCGACCCGCTGCTCCACCAGGATGGTGGAAACGCCCAGTTCGCGCAGCTTGGCCACCGTCTCGCGGATTTTTGCGATCATCGACGGCATCAGCCCTTCGGTCGGCTCGTCGAGCAGTAGCACCTGCGGTTCCAGGCAGAGCGCGCGTGCCATGGCCAGCATCTGCTGCTCGCCGCCCGACAAGGTGCCCGAGCGCTGCCTGAGCCGCTGGCGCAGCACCGGGAACAGGTTGAGCACGTTTTCGCGCACGGCCTTCCCCTTGCCGCGCGCCATCAGCCCGATCTCGATGTTCTCCGCCACCGTCATTTCGGCGAACAGCCGCCTGCCTTGCGGCACATAGGCAATGCCGGCTTTAGGCACCTCGTGGGCGGCCAGACCGGTCAATTCCTGGCCTGCGAGGCTGATCGAACCGGCACTCGCCCGGACCAGCCCCATGATGGCTTTCAGCGTCGTCGTCTTGCCGGCGCCGTTGCGGCCGAACAGGCACAGCACCTCGCCCTTGTTCAGCGCCAGGTCGAGCCCATAGAGCACCTGAACCTCGCCATAGAAGCAGTCCAGTCCCGCGATCCGCAACGCTTGCGTCTTGCTCGTCTCGGTCATGGGGCGGTCCCGAGATAGGCTTCCTGCACCGCCGCATTTTCGCGGATCGCCTCCGGCGTGCCCTCTGCCAGGATCTTGCCGGCGTTGAAGACGGTGATGCGGTCGGCCAGTTGCATGACGACAGGCATGTTGTGTTCGATCAGCAGCACCGTGGCGCGGTCGGCGATGTCGCGCACGAGTGCGATGAAATTGTCGATCTCGCTGTCGGCCAGCCCCTGCGTCGGCTCGTCGAGGATCAGCAGGCGCGGCTTCAGCGCCAGGCCCATCGCCACCTCCAGCAGCCGCTGGTGGCCATAGGACAACTGCCCGGCCTGCATATGGGCGCGGTCGGCCAGGCCGGTGCGTTCGAGCGCCGACATGACGCCTGCCTTGATCGCGCCCTTCGAAAGGCCGTCGCTCAGCGTGAGCTGCACCGGCAGCGCGACATTGTCGTAGACGCTGAGATTGGCGAAGACGCTGGTGATCTGGAACGTGTAGGCGATGCCCTGGCGGACCCTGACATAGGCCGGCAGGCCGGTGATGTCGGAGCCGTCGAAAACGATCGATCCGGACGAGGGCGGGATACGGCCGCTGATCAGGCTGACGAAAGTGGTCTTCCCGGCACCGTTGGGGCCGATGACGGCGCAGATTTCGCCCGGCACCAAGGTGAAATCGACGCTGTCGACGGCGCGCAGGCCGCCGAAATTGCGCGACAGGCCTTTGGTGGTCAGAAGCGGCGTCATGGCAGCCATCCGAGCCAGCGCTGCCGGATGCTGCCCAGAATGCCTTTCGGGAAGAACAGCACCAGCAGGATCAACGCGACGCCGACGATCAACAGGTAGGCGGAGGTGAAGCCGCTGGTGACGTCGATGACATAGTACATGAACAGCGTGCCGATCAGCGGTCCGAGCGTGGTGGCGGCGCCGCCGAGCAGCACCCACAGCAGCGGCAGGATCGAGTACTGTACCGAGGCGAAGCTCGAGCCGACATAGCCGAACAGCAGCGCATAGGCAGCGCCCGACGCCGCGCAGATGGCGCCGGAGACGACCACGGCGGCGAGCTTGTTGGAGAAGGTGTCGTACCCCAGCATTTTGGTCCGTTCCTCGTTCTCGCGGATGGCGACCAGCACGCGGCCGTATCGGGAGCGGACGACGGCCAGCGTGACCAGAAGCACGAGCGAGAACAGAGCCAGCGCGCTCATGTAGCGCACCGTCGGATTGGTGAGATCGAGCGACGTCGCGCCGAAATTCAGGACGCGTGCCGGCTGCGGCACCACCATGCCCTGGTCGCCGCCGGTCCACGCGGCAAAATAGAGGATGAGGAGGTAAAAGACCTGCGCGAACATCATGGTGACGATCATGAAGGCGACACCCGTGGTGCGCAGCGCCAGCAGCCCGATCACCAGTGCCAGCACCGCGCCGCAGGCGATACCGCTCAACAAAGCCGCCGGCACGCTCCAGCCAAGCTGGATGACGGCAAGGCCGGCGCCGTAGAGGCCGGCGGCAAAGAACATGGCATGCCCGAGACTGAGCAGTCCGACATAGCCGAACAGCATGTTGTAGCCCATGGCGAAGACCGTCAGCACCATGATACGAGCGACGAGGCCGTGATGATAATCCGGCAGCACGAAGCTCAGGACAAAAAGCAGCGCGATGACGCCGAGATGCAAGCCATAGGCTTTTGCCGGCGAGGTCTCGCTCATCGCGTCGTCGTCCCGAACAGGCCCTGCGGCCGGAACACCAGCACCATGGCGACCAGCAGCGTGGCGATGATCTTGGCCAGCGTCGGCGAGAAGAACATCGAGATGATGCCGTCGGACAGGCCGATCAGCACGGCGGCGATGACGGTTCCGCGCAACGAGCCGAGGCCGCCGATGATGACGACGATGAAGGACAGCAGCAGCGGGTCCTGCCCCATCAGGTAATGCGCCTGGCTGATCGGCACGATCAGCACCGCGGCGATGGCCGCGAGCATGGCGCCGAGCGCGAAGACGCCGCCATAGACTCGATCGACAGGGATGCCGAAGGCCTGCGCCGTCTCGCTGTCATACTGCGTGGCACGCATGACGAGGCCGACCCTGGTGCGCGTCAGCACCAGCCATGTCACCACGAGCAGAAGGACGGATGCCGCGATGATCGACAGCTTGTAGCCCGAATAGCCGAACCACGGCAGAAGGATGCGATAGCTGAAGGGCGGCTCTACCGGGCGCGCTTCCGGACCATAGAAGGTCAGCGCCAGCTGCTGGATGATGTAGAGCATGCCGATGGTGGCGACGATGGTGGCTTCCGGATTGTAGTTCAGCCGGCGCAGCACCAGCCGCTCGGCCACCAGTGCAAGGGCGCCGACGACCAGCGGTGCGATGATAAGTGCCGCCAGGAACCCGAGCGCCGGATGGCCTCCGATCGCAGTCGTGATCGTCCAGGCGAGCACGGCTCCCAGCATGAAGAACTCGCCATGCGCGACGTTGACCACGCGCATCACGCCGAACACCAGCGACAGGCCGAGCGCGGTCAGCGCCAGCACGGCGGATGTGACGAGCCCTTCGAGGGCGGCAAGGAGGAGGTGGGGTCCGAAATGCATGGGTTAGGCACTCACCGATAGCGCAATCGCGCCCCTTGAGGGGGGTGAGAAGTGGTCCGCGCAGCGGACGGAAAGCCAATTGCTTGGCTTTCCGAACGACGAACGCCCGGAGCGACAGCGAAGGGCCGGGTCCGGCAGGACAGAGGGGGGCGGCTTGGCGCTCACGCTTGTTAGATGGCTAAGCCTACAACGCCTGCGTCGTATAATCCCCCTCGGCCTCGTAAAGCCCGTCCTCGATCTTGGTCTTGTGCACCACCTTGAGCTTGCCGCCGTCGACCTTGGAGATGTTCTGGATGCCGAAGCACTGGTGGATCTTGCCGTTGAAGGTTTTTGGCCCCTGCGGATGCTCCGGACCTTCGGCGAATTCGGTCAGCGCCTCGGTCGCCTCGACCAGCTTGGCGCGGTCTTCCGGGCCCTTGTAGCCGGCGTCTTCCATCGCTTTCTTGACGACGTAGAGCGTCTCCCAGCAGCCGAACATGTGCGCGGCGGTGGAGACATCCTTGGGGTCGCCGACGGCCGCGCCATTGTCGTCGATGCCGACGGCGGCGCGATAGGTCTTCTGCGCCTCGGAATCGTCTGCCTGGGCATAACGCGGCGAGCCTTCCCAGAAATGACTGCCGTCCAGGAATTCGAGCCCGGGGCTGTTGATGTCGACGGCTTCGAGCGAATCGATGAAGCCGAACAGCTGCGGCCGGTTGGAGCCGTAGAACTCGCCAAGCTCCTTGACGAAGGTGAGCACCGCCGGGCCGACCATGACGTGGTAGATCACCTCGGTCTCGGCAGGGATCTGCGGGAAGTATTTGGTGAAGGAGCTCTCCGTCGGTGGAATGGCGATTTGCGCGATGACCTCTGCGCCCTGCGCCTTCAACGCCGGCGGGAGGTAGTCGCGGTGGTCGTAGCCGAAAGCAAAATCGGGGAAGATCTGTGTCACCTTCTTGCCGGCATTGGCCGCGATCCACGGCGCCATCGACTGGATCTGGCTCTTTACGTCGGTGATGCCGGGCTGGAAGACATAGCGGTTGAGCTTGGTCGAGGCGACATGGTGGCCTTCGCTGACGACGAAATAGGGCATCTTGGCTTCGCCGGCGGCGGGTGCCGAGCCGATGACGACATGCGAGAACAAGGTGCCGAAGACGATGTCGGTCTTGTGCTGGGTGGCGAACTTGCCGACCACCTCGGCACCGCGGCCGGGATCGGTGCCGTCATCCTCGATGATGACCTCGACCGGCCGGCCATTGATGCCGCCGGCCGCGTTGATCGCCTTGACCGCCGCGGCCGTGGTCTTCTCGTACCAGCGGCCATAGGCGGCGCCGATGCCGGTTCGGTGCGACTGGAAGCCAATCTTGATCGGGGCGGAGCTTTGCGCCTGGGAGTAGCGGACGAAACCGGGCGCGACCGCCAGGCCGGCGCCGGCGGCCAGACCCTTCAGCGCGGTGCGGCGGGTGAGACCGGCCTTGGAGAGATCGAAAAACCCATTCTTGTCAGTCACGGCAGTTCCCCTGTTTTTGAGTTTTGACCAATGGCTGGAACGTAGCAGACCGCGTCCTGCGGACGGCCGAAATTGCATGTGTACAAACTAAATCACCAAAGTCCGGACACGGCAATGCCGTTTCCCCAGGGGGATCCCGGTTTATTTCCACCGCGTCTAGCCAACGGTCGGCGTGGCGAGCAGCCAGAGGCCGAAGACGGTGTAGGCGATCATCAGCAAGGTGAGCGGAAACTGGCTGAGCGCGGCGCGGGCGGGAACCGGATGCAGGCGTGCGGCGAAGCCGTGGGCGACGAGCACGGCAAGCAGATGACCGAGAATGATGGCACCGGCCTGGATGTTCCACAGCCACCATGCCGAGCCCGCGCCGGCGATGATGCCGGCTTCGATCTGCATGTCGGCGGTGCCGAAAAGGTTCCAGCCGAGCGCAAACGGATCGGACAGTGCCGCAAGCGCATACTGGCCGTCGACCAGCAGCGCCGTCAGGTAATGCGCGATGTGGTAGGCGAGCGCGATCGGCACGATCGACCAGACCAGCAGCCCCGTCGCCTCGCCAAGCCTGTGGCCGTCGCCGGCGAGCTTCTGGCCGACGACCACGGCAAGCAGGAAGACCGCCGCAAGCAGCATGAATGTCAGGACGAGGCCAAAACTGCCACTGCCGATCACCGCCGTGCGGCCGGGGAATTCAAGCGGATTGATGCCGAACAGGCCCAGCCAGAAGAAGGTCTTCGACAGGCCGTCATAGGAAACCGAGGACAGGGCGAGCAGCAGGAAGGCCACGCCGCTTGCCGGCAAAGGCGCGGCGGTCAGCAGCTTGGCGCCCGGCCAGCATAGCGCAAGCCGGCCGCGCTCGTCGCGCACGAGCGGCGCGAAGCGTGCCACCATCGAGAAAAAGACGGTGAGGAATTCGCCGCTACGGGCCCACGCCCCATAACCGAACGACAGCATCGCCAGCAAGGTGAACAACCAGTAGAGGCCGGCGGCCCGGGCCAGCCGTGTCGGATCGTCGGGCGCCGGATCGATGAGCTCGAACCAGGCAAAAGCGAAGAACAGGAGGACAGCCGGCCAGTATCCGAGCCATGATGGAAGGCGCCTGGCCGCTTCACCGCCCCTGCCGGCCAGGCGCGACAGGAGACGCACCGGCCCGTACCAGGGATTGAGCCAGGACCAGAGGTCGCCGAGGAAACCTTGCAGGAGCGTGAAGCCGGCCCACAGCAGTGTCCAGATCACCAGAGGCAGCGGGTTGGAGAGCGGATCGCGGCTGCCGAGAAAACCCGCGGCAATGAGACATGCAAAGCCGGCAAAGGATATCAGGCTGGCAGCGGTGCGGGCATCATCACCCAGTGTGAACAGTGGCAGGCGCCGCCGCCAGAAACGATCGAGCCGATGCGCCGGCAGCAGCGCCAGCACGAGGAAGCTGGCGGCCACGGCGAAAGCGCCGCCGACAAGGTAATAGCCGGTCGGGAGAAGCAGGACGTGGCCGCGGTCCGAGGCGTGGGCGAAGGCTGGGGTGGGTGAGAGGAGCAATAGAGCGATAGGCAAAGATGCTAATGACCGACGACGGCACTCTACGGCGCCCCCCTCTGTCCTGCCGGACATCTCCCCCTCAAGGGGGGAGATTGGCGGTTTCTCTGTCGGCGCTTCCCTTGCAACGCCGGAGGTTCGCGAAGACGAAGATGACAGCATGATCTCCCCCCTTGAGGGGGAGATGTCCGGCAGGACAGAGGAGGGCGCCAAGGAACTCAGCCTATCCGACTTTGCCGTCTCGTATGGCGATGCCGGAAGCACCGGTGGTGCCCTCACACCTTGATCAACTGCTCCACCCGGTCCTTTTCACCGAAGATGCGCAGATACCGCTCGATCTCCTTGAGGTCGCCCGTCGCCTTGGCCGGATTGTCGGAGAGCTTGACCGCTGGCCGGCCGTTGGCCTCGGTCACCTTGCAGACCAGCGATATGGCGTCGAGGCTGTCGGTTGCCGTAGGCGCGCAGCCCTCGAAATCATTGGTCAGGTTCGTGCCCCAGCCGAAGGACATGCGCACCTTGCCCTTGAAGTGGCGGTAGGTCTCCTCGATGGTCTCGACCTCGAGCCCGTCGGAGAAGATCAGCAGCTTCTGCCTGGGGTCCTTGCCCTTCTCGCGCCACCAGGACAGGATCTTCTCGCCGCCCTCGATCGGCGGCGCGCTGTCGGGGCGAAAGCCCGTCCAGTCGGCCACCCAGTCCGGCGCGTCGCGCAGGAAGGAAGCCGTACCGAAGGCGTCGGGCAGCACGATCAGCAAATTGCCGCCATAGTAGCGCTGCCAATCCTGCAGCACCTTGTAGGGCGCCTGTTTCAATTCCTTTTCCGAATTGGCCAGCGCCCCAAGCACCATCGGCAGTTCATGCGCGTTGGTGCCCAGCGCCTCGAGGTCGTTGTCCATGGCCAGAAGCACGTTGGAGGTGCCGGTGAAAGCCTCGCCGATGCCTTCCTTCAGCGCTTCCACGCACCAGCGCTGCCACAGGAAGGAATGGCGCCGGCGCGTGCCGAAGTCGGAAATACGGATGCCGGGCAGCGCCTTCAGCCGTTCGGTCTTGGCCCACATCTTGGCCTTGGCGCGGGCGTAGAGCACGTCGAGCGTGAAAGGCCCGAACGACCGCAAGGCGGCGCGCGAGCGCAATTCGTTGATGATGGCGAGTGCGGGAATCTCCCACAGCGTGGTGTACATCCACGGGCCGCTGAAGGAGAGTTCATACTGCCCGCCGCGCCTGGAAAGCTCGTACTCGGGCAACCGGAAATTCTCCAGCCAGGCCAGGAATTCCGGCTCGAATATCTGCTTGCGGCCATAGAAATTGTTGCCCCCCAGCCAGATCATCTCCTTCTTGGAGAAGCGCAAGGTGCGGGCGTGGTCAAGCTGTTCGCGCAACTCGCCCTCGTCGATCTCCTCGGCCAGCCGCACCGAAGTGGTGCGGTTGATCAGCGAAAAGGTGGCGTCGACCTTGGGGTACATGCCCCAGATCATCTGCAGCATCAGAAGCTTGTAGAAATCCGTGTCCAGCAGGCTGCGCACGATCGGGTCGAGCTTCCAGGTATGGTTGTAGACGCGCCGCGCAATATCGGTCCTGGCCATGTCTCGTTACCGCCTTCGCTGCCTGCCGCCCATGATCGCGACAGGCCTCATAGCATCGAATTGGCAAAAGCGCTGCCCGGTTTCAGGCTGGCCCGACAAAAAGAAAGACCTGCGGCAGCCAACCCGTCCGAACGCAATTGATTTTTCCAAAGCGCTACCGGACACTCCGGAGAAACAGACAGGAGAAAACCGACATGGGTTATGACAGCGGCAAGCTCGACGCGTTGCGCCGCAAATATGGCGAGAGCCATGGCGGCGAGATGTTCGACCCGAAGTTCCGCAAGGTCGCCGACAAGATATTCTCCAAGTCAGGCACGCGGCTGGCGCCCTATTCCGGTATCCCCACCTTCCTCGCCGCACCCTATCGCGAAATATCGGCCGACAACCCGGATTTCGGCGATTTGCAGGTGGCGATAACAGGCGTGCCGATGGATCTCGGCGTCACCAACCGGCCGGGCTCCCGCTTCGGGCCGCGGGCGCTGCGCGCCATCGAGCGCATCGGCCCCTACAATCACGTGCTGGAATGCGCACCGACGCATGAGCTCAGGGTCGCCGACATCGGCGACGTGCCGTTCCAGAGCCGCTACCGACTCGAGACCTGCCATGAGGACATCGAGCGCCGCACCAACCAGATCGTCGATGCCGGCGTCATTCCATTGTCGGTCGGCGGCGACCATTCGATCAGCCATCCGATCCTGAAGGCCGTCGGCAAGAAGGCCCCGGTCGGCCTCATCCACATCGACGCCCATTGCGATACAAGCGGCTTGTTCGACATGACCAAGTTTCACCATGGTGGCCCGTTCCGCAACGCGGTGCTCGATGGCGTGCTCGACCCGACGCGCACCATCCAGATCGGCATCCGTGGCTCGGCCGAATATCTGTGGGAGTTCACCTACGAATCCGGCATGACCGTGATCCATGCCGAGGAGGTGACCGGCCTCGGTATCCCCGCCATCATCGAGAAGGCGCGCAGAATAGTCGGCGACGGACCGACCTATGTCTCCTTCGACATCGACAGCGTCGATCCGGCCTTCGCGCCGGGCACCGGCACGCCGGAAGTCGGCGGCCTGACGACTCGGGAAGTGCTCGAACTGCTGCGTGGCCTCAAAGGCCTCAACATCGTCGGCGGCGACGTGGTCGAGGTGGCGCCGCAATATGATGCGACCACCAACACCGCGCATGCCGGCGCCCAGGTGCTGTTCGAAATACTGAGCCTGATGGTGTTCAGCCCGGCGCTCAAAAACAGCTGACGCCGACAATGACGGAAAGGCCACCGGACAACCCGGCGGCCCTCTGCATCAGTGTTCGAACACCAGCGGCGGCGCGAGGCGATCCCGCCGTAGCCAGCGCGCCAGAAGCAGCGCCGCCACCACCGCCAGTCCGCTGGACAGCCCGATCCAGATGCCGACGCCATGGAAGCCGAACGGGAAGGCGAGCAGCACGCCCAGCGGCAGGCCGACGCCCCAGTAGCCGATGGCGGCATAGATCATCGGCACCTTGGTGTCGTGCAGGCCGCGCAGCATGCCGGCGGCAACCGCTTGCGCGCCGTCGAAGACCTGGAACAGGGCCGCGAAGACCAGGAACGATACGGCAAGCGTGATCACCCTGGCATTGGCCGGATTGGTCAGATCGATGAAGGCGCTGATCAGGAGATGCGGCCACAGGATCATTACCAGGCCCATCAGGGCCATGAACGAGACGCCGATGACGAAGGCGGTCCAGCCGGCGCGCGAGACGCCTTCCGGATTGCCGGCGCCATGCGCAAGCCCGACGCGCACCGTCACCGCCTGGTTGAGACCGAGCGGCACCATGAAGGAGATCGAGGCGATCTGGATGGCGATGGCGTGCGCGGCAAGCGAATCCGCGTCGATCAGGCCCATCAGCAGCGCCGCGGCGTTGAAGATCGTCACCTCGAAAGCGAGGATGCCCGCGATCGGCAGGCCGAGCCGCAGCAGGCCCTTGAAGCGCGGCCAGTCGGACCGCCAGAAGCGGCCGAACAGATGATAGCGCCTGAACTTCTTCTCCCACTTCACCACGGCGGCCATGCCGACGAACATCAGCGTTGAGGACAGCGAGGTGGCAAGGCCCGAGCCTGATATGCCCATGGCCGGGACGCCGAGATTGCCGAACATGAACACCCAGTTGAAGAGCGCGTTGCAGGCGACGGCGACAAAGACGATTATCAATGCCCAGCCCGGCCGCTCCAGCGCCGAGATGAAGGAACGCAGCACGATATAGCCGTAGAAGGGCAGCACCGCCCATTCCAGCCAGCGCAGATAGATGCCGGCGCTGTGCGCCAGAGCCGGTTCCTGGCCCATGGCGAGCAGCACGTTCTCGCCGTGCCAGAGGAAGATCCAGATCGGGATGCAGATGAGGATCGCCAGCCACAGGCCCTGGCGCACGGTGCGGCGCAGGTCGCGCACCGAATGACGGCGGCGGCCGAGCTCGGTCGCCATCATCGGCGAGGTCGCCAGCATCAGGCCGAGGCCGAAGATCAGCGGCATGAAATAGAGATTGGCGCCAAGCGCGCCGCTGGCCAGCGTGTCCGCCCCCAGCCTGCCCATCATCATGACGTCGGTGGCCGTCATGGCGGTCTGGCCGAGATTGGTCAGCACCATGGGCCAGGCGAGCGCCAAAGTCGCCCTGATTTCCTGACGCCAAAGATTTTCCGGCGCGCGAGCGCCGGCTTCGATCGCAGACATTATTCCGCTCTTTCAAGGTTGCGGCGCATCGGCAAAAAAGCCGGAAGCCGCATTGCAAACGGCGAGACCTTCGGTTTCGCGGCGTTTACGTCAGCTTTTGTACGAAACGCGACATGAAGGCAAGGGAGGAGGGGCGGGAACGGATTGATCCAGTCGGATCGCCGATGACGCTGAAGCCTCGTGACCGACGCTCTCCGACGGCCCATTTCACACATGCCCCCAAGGCTGCTACGCATTGCAAGGACGAGCGAGGTGCCACGGAACCCAAATTTGCAGGAGGCAGGATGCAGTTCAGGCGCAGAAGGAATCCGGTTGCGACGCTTCGCACGGCGCCGGCCTTCGAACATATCGTCACCGAGGCGAGCGACAGTTTCCTGTGGCGGCTGGACGACTATCCCTGGGAGCGCAATGTCTGGAACTCCCATCCTGAGCACGAAATCCACCTCTTGCGAAAATCTTCCGGCGTCGTGCTGGTCGGCGACCACATCGGCGAGTTCGGGCCGGGTTATCTGACCATCGTCGGCGGCGGGCTGCCGCATGATTGGGTGACGGCGGTGCAGCCGGGCGAGCTGATCGAAGGCCGCGACATCGTCCTCCAGTTCGATGCCGAGAGGCTGCGCGGCTCGGCTGGCCTGTTGCCCGAACTGCGCGAACTGGAGCCGTTCCTGGAGCGGTCGCTGCGCGGCATGGTTTTTCATGGCCGCACGGCATTGGAAGGCGCCGAGCTGATGGAACGGATGGGGGAGGTCAGCGGGCTAACCAGGTTCTGCCTGTTCCTGAACCTCGTCGATCTCCTCGCCAGGACCGACGAATACGAGCTGTTGTCTTCGCCGGATTTCTCCCCTGTTCTGGATGCCGCCTCGCTCGACATCATCCAGCGTACGCTGACCTATCTGTTTCAGCATTTCGCCGAGGATCTGAAGCTGCCTGATGTGGCGGCGCTCGCCGGAATGACCGAGAGCACATTCTCGCGCTTCTTCCAGAAGAACACCGGCAATTCCTTCAGTGACCACCTTGCCAAGCTGAGGCTGTGGCAGGCCTGCAAGCTGCTGGCCGATACCGATGTTCCGATCACCGACATCTGTTTCCAGGTCGGCTACATGAACATCTCCAATTTCAATCGCGCCTTCATGCGCAAGCACAAGATGACGCCGTCATCCTATCGCAAGCTGTCGCGGCAGCGGTTGGCGATGCGCGCGTAAGCACGCCCTAAAATCACTGTCCCAGAGTCCGATCGATACTCATGTGAGATTGGCCGCAACCGGATGCCGGTTTTTGCGCCGCACAATGCATAAAAGTACAGGTCTTCTGCAACGGGGCTTCTAGCGCGAGCCGCTGCAACTCCGCATTTTGGTGATGGGTGGCAAGTCGCTCGGGCGATGGTGAGGATCGCGCAACCCGAGGACGTCCGCTTCCTGCGACGTGTTCCTGGAGGAGAAAATAATGAAACCAATTCGGCTCGCTGCCAGCCTTGGTGCAGCTTTCATGCTTTCCGCTACCGTTTCAACCATCGCTTTGGCGCAGGCGCCGGTCTGCTCGGCGCCGGTCAAGGTGCTGGCGCAGCCACGTGACGGCCTGACGCTTCTGGAGGACTCCAAGGCCGAGTTCGAGAAGCTTGCCGGCGCCGGCTTCCAGATCGATTACCTCAACGAGAACGACCGCCGGGCAAAATCGCGCGCCGACGCGTCCACGGTCGGCAACTACAACGTCTACTATGTCGACGAAGCCAATGTCGCGCTGTTCGCTTCCTCGAAATGGATCGTGCCGCTGGCCGACTACTATCCGGCCGACTACGACTATGCCGACTTCGACCCCGGCCGCCAGAAGGTCGCCACCTATGACGGCAAGGTCTGGTTCGCGCCGCTGACCGGCGGCGGCGACCTGATGGTCTATCGCAAGGACGTGCTGGAGGCAGCCGGCATCCAGCCGCCGAAGACGCTCGACGAGCTGATCGCCGACGTGCCGAAGCTGACCAATCCGGACAAGGGCATGTATGGCATCGCGCTGCGCGGCGCGCGCGGTTCGGGCGCCAATGTCTGGCGCTGGATGCCGTTCTTCAAGGCCTATGGCGGCCAGTGGTTCGACGGCGACAAGCCGGTCTTCAATTCCGACGCCGCGGTCAAGGCGACCGAGACCTACCTGAAACTGTTCAAGGATTCGGCGCCCGGCACGCAGACCGGCAGCTGGGATGAATCGACCGGCGCCTTCCTGTCGGGCCAGGTCGCGATCCTGGTCGAATCGACGCCGCTGTCGGGCATGGCGGTCGACCCGAAGACCTCGCAGGTCGTCGGCAACATAGGTTTCCTGCCGCCGCCGTCGCCACTGCCCGGCGGCGGTTACGGCCATGGCCTCGCCATCGCAGCGAAGGCCAATGCCGACGACGCCTCGAAGAAATGCGCCGGCCTGTTCATCGCCTGGGCAACATCGAAGGAAAACGAGAAGCGCCGGCTCGACGCCCACCAGTTCGGCGAGCTGAACCGCACCAGCATTCTGGCCAGCAAGGAATTCGCCGATATTTACGGCGCCGATCTCGGCCAGGCACTGGCCGAAACCGGCAAGGTCACGGCGGTCAATTTCTGGCAGGACCCGCGCTGGCCCGATCTCGGCGACCGCTGGGGTATCATCCTCGAGGAATTGGTCACCGGTACCCGCACCGACATCAAGGGCGGCCTCAACGAACTCGAGGCCTATGCCAACGAGCTGGTGAAGAAATAAGCCATCCTCCCCCTGCGGCGCGCGGTCCACGGCATTCGGTGGAGCGCCGGAACCTGTGCGCCGCAGGTCCTGGTTTCATCATTGCGGTTTGAGCCAGCCTTCGCGCGAAAGGTCAGTCATGCTCAATCATTCGAGACGCAGCAGAGGTTAGACAGATGCCGCGACGCTCATCCCTGCCGGTCACCTTCGTCGTGCCGACACTCGCCATCCTTCTGGTGCTGTCGATGGTGCCGACGCTCTACGCGGTCGTCATCGCCCTGCAGAACCGTGAACTCAGCTCGACAGCCTATTCCTATGTCTGGTTCTCGAACTTCGCCGACCTGTTCGCCGACCGCCGCTTTCTCAACGCCGTCTGGGTGTCGGTGAAATGGGAATTCGTCACGGTTATCGCGACGATGACGGTCGCCATCGGACTGGGCGTCCTGATGTTCGAGGTCGCCTCGCCGCGCCTTCGCAACGTCTATTGCCTGCTGTTCATCATCCCGGTCCTGCTGCCGCGCGTCTCGGCGGCCTTCGTCTGGAAGTTCGCCTACCATCCGCTCTACGGCATCGCCACTTACCCCTACCGGCTGCTGACCGGTGGGCTGATCTTCGATCCGCTGTCCAAGCCGTCGACGGCGCTGTTCGCGGTCGCATCGGTCGATGTCTGGCAATGGGGCCTGTTCTTCGCCGTCATCGTGCTGAAGCTCCTGGAAACGCTGCCGCCGCAGCCGATCGAGGCGGCCCGGCTCGACCATGCCAAACGCTGGCAGATCCACGCCTATGTGACCTTGCCGATGCTGAAGGCGCCGCTGGTCAGCCTGATGTTCGTCAAGATGATCGAATCGCTGCGCTCCTTCGATCTGATCTATGTGATGACCCGCGGCGGTCCGGGCGTGGCAACCGAGACGCTCGACATGTACGCCTTCTCGCAAGGCTTCATCGAGTCCGGCAAGGTCTCCTACGCCTCGGCGATGGCGGTGCTGATGATGATCGCCACGGTCATCACCTTCACCATGCTGTGGAGGCGGGTGCAGGCATGAGGTCATATCGCATGAGACCTGGCCGCCTGATCGGCAAGACCGTGCTGGCGTTTGCCGGTTTCATGGCCGTGTTTCCGTTGCTCTGGACGGCGCTCAATTCGCTGAAGAACAATGTCGACATCATCACCCGCGTCCCGCGCCTGGTGTTCACGCCGACGCTGGCCAACATCAGCTATATCGTCGGCCGCGACAGCGTCATGACCGGCCTCTACAATTCGGTCGTCGCCTGCGGCTGCGCGGTGCTGATCGGCGTGGTGCTCGGCCTGCCGGCGGCCTACGCGGTAGCGCGCTACCCGAACCGCTGGGCCGGCGACATCCAGTTCTTCGTTTTGTCGCTTCGCTTCCTGCCGCCGGTGGCGGTCGCCATTCCGCTGATGGTGATCTGGCTGCAGCTCGGGCTTTACGACACGCTCGCCGCGCTGATCGTCACCTATTGCCTGCTCACCATCTCGGTGATCATGTGGCTCGCCATTCCCGCCTTCCAGGCCGTGCCGAAGGAGGTCGAGGAAGCGGCCTTCGTCGATGGCTACGGCGCCTATTCGGTGTTCTGGAGGATTGCGCTGCCGGTCGCGGCGCGCTCGCTGATCGGTGCGGTGGCTTTCAGTTTCGTGCTGGTCTGGAACGAGTTCCTGATCGCGCTGATGCTGTCGAGCTCCAACGCCAAGACCTTGCCGATCGTCGCCTCGGAACTCTCCCAACAAGGCATGAACGTGCCGTGGGGAATCCTGAACGCCTCGGTCGTGCTTCTGTCGCTGCCGCCGCTGTTGTTTCTCGGCGTGCTCAGCGGCTTCCTGAATTCCGTTTTCCGGCAAAAAAAGACTTGAAGCGAGGACGACACGATGCGGGCACTGGTGCTTGAGAAAAAGGGCGAGCTGGCCCTGCGCGAGATCGCGTTGCCGCTCGACGTCGGCCCGGACGACGTCAGGATCGCCATCCACACGGTCGGCGTCTGCGGCAGCGACGTGCACTACTACACCCATGGCGCCATCGGCAGCTATGTCGTGCGCGCGCCGATGGTGCTCGGCCACGAGGCGTCCGGAACGATCGTCGAGATCGGCGCCAATGTCAGGACGCTGAAGGTCGGCGATCGCGTCTGCATGGAACCGGGCGTGCCGAACCTGTCGTCGCGGGCGACAAAACTCGGCATCTACAATGTCGACCCGGACGTCACCTTCTGGGCGACGCCGCCGGTGCACGGCATTCTGGCGCCGCAAGCCGTGCATCCGGCGGCGTTCACCTACAGGCTGCCCGACAACGTCTCCTTCGCCGAAGGCGCGATGGTCGAACCTTTCGCCATCGGCATGCAAGCGGCGGCGCGCGCGCGCATCGTTCCGGGTGACGTGGCGGCTGTCGTCGGCTGTGGCCCGATCGGCATCATGATAGCGCTGGCCGCCCTGGCCGGTGGTTGCTCGAAAGTGCTGATTTCCGACTTCTCCGCGCCCAAGCTCGAAATTGCCGGGCGCTATCCCGGCGTCGTTCCGGTCAACATCGGCGAGCAGTCATTGGCCGAGGCGGTGGCGGAGGCGACCGACAATTGGGGCGCGGACATCGTCTTCGAGGCCAGCGGCAGCCCCAAGGCGTTCGCCAATCTGTTCGATGTCGTGCGCCCTGGCGGCGCGGTGGTGCTCGTCGGGCTGCCGGTGGAGCCGGTGTCGCTCAACGTGCCGGCGGCCATATCGAAGGAAGTGCGCATCGAAACCGTGTTCCGCTATGCCAACATTTTCGACCGCGCTTTGCAGCTCATCGCCTCCGGCAAGGTCGATCTCAAGCCGCTGATCACTGGCACCTATGATTTCTCCGACAGCATCGAGGCTTTCGAGCGGGCGGCGGCAGCGCACCCGCAGGACGTCAAGCTGCAGATCCTGCTCAGCGGCAAAAAGGGCTGACCATGTCCGCGATCACCTGTTCCCATGTCGACAAGGCCTATGGCGCCACGACAGTCATCCGCGACCTCAACCTCTCGATCGAGGAGCACGAGTTCGTCGTGTTCCTCGGCCCGTCCGGCTGTGGCAAGTCGACCTTGCTGCGCATGTTGGCGGGGCTGGAGGACATCAGCGGCGGCGAGGTCTCGATCGGCGGCAAGGTGGTCAACGATCTCGATCCGGGCGACCGCGGCATCGCCATGGTGTTCCAGAACTATGCCCTTTACCCGCACATGACGATCTTCGACAACATCGCCTTCGGGCTGCGGCGCCAGAAAGTGCCGGCGGCCGAGATCCAGAAGCGGGTCGAAGCGGTGTCAAGGACGCTCGGGCTGGAACCCTATCTCGGCCGCAAGCCGGCCGAGCTTTCCGGCGGCCAGCAGCAGCGCGTGGCGATCGCGCGCGCCATGATCAAGACGCCGAAAGTCTTCCTGTTCGACGAGCCGCTGTCCAATCTCGACGCCAAGCTGCGCAACCACATGCGCGTCGAGATCGCGCGGCTGCACCAGTCGCTGAAGACCACCACCGTCTATGTCACCCATGACCAGCTCGAAGCGATGACGCTCGCCGACCGCATCGTGCTGCTCAAGGACGGCGTCATCGAGCAGGTCGGCTCGCCGGCGGAAATCTACGAGCGGCCGGGCAATCTGTTCGTTGCCGGCTTCATCGGCACGCCGAACATGAATTTCATCGATTTGACGGTGGCCCGGAAAGAAAATGGCTGGATGCTGACCAATGGCGGAACTGTCTTCACCGTCAACGGCTCGCGCTTCAAGCTCCAACATGGCGAGCAGGCGGTGCTTGGCATCAGGCCCCCGGATCTCAAGCCCGCGACCCCCGGCAGCGCCGGAAATTTCCTGGCGGGAACGGCCGATCTCATCGAGTTTCATGGCAACGATGCACTGGTGACATTCGCTCTTGGCGGCAAGGAGATCAGCGCACTCGTTCCCAGCCGCGTCTGCCCAACTATCCGCAGCGATGTCCGCTATACGTTTGACGAATCGGATATGCATCTGTTCGATGCCAAGTCCGGCCTATCCTTGTTGACACGGTAAGGCGCGTTCTACTGGATCGCGTCGAGCGCCTGGCGTTGCCGGTGCATCTCCAGGAAAATCCGGTAGTCGCGATCGAAGCGGGCGCCGGCGGCCGGGTTGGCGGCGCGCGTCCTGCCGCCCTGCTGCATGGCAAGACAGGCCGCGTTGAGGTCGGGGAAAAGCCCGGCGGCGGTCGCCGCCACCATGCCTGTGCCGAGCAGCACCGCCTCGTCGGCCAGCGGCTCGACCACCGTGCAGCCGGTGGCGTCGGCATAGAGTTCCATCAAGAGCGGATTTTTGGTGTGGCCGCCGGTGACATGCAGCGTGTCGATGAGATAGCCGTTCTCGTTCAGCGCTTCCAGCACATGGCGCACGCCGAGCGCGATGCCCACGGCGGTGCGCCAGTAAAGTCGGCACAGGCTGTCGAAGGAGGAATCCAGCGTAAGGCCGCTGACCACGCCGACCGCATGCGGGTCGGCGAGCGGCGAGCGGTTGCCGTGAAAGTCGGGCAGCACATGCAGCCGGCCGGCAAGGGCATCGCCCTCCGCCGCGCGCAGCTCGGCGACGCGGCTTGCAATCCTGGCATGCATGGCTGCGTTCGGCTCGCCGCCGGCGCCGTGCCAGCGGATGATGTGGTCGAGCAGGGCGCCGGTGGCCGACTGGCCGCCCTCCGACAGCCACAGCTTCGGCAGCGCGGCGCCGTAGTATGGCCCCCAGACCCCGGCGAAGGGCTGCGGATCGGGTGACATCGCCATGACGCAGGAGGATGTGCCGGCGATCAGCGCCAAATGACGGCCGATATTCCGCTCGTCGCCGGCAAACCCGCCGAGCACGCCAAGCGCACCGGCATAGGCATCGATCACCCCGGCGCCGACCCGGCATGTCTCCGTCAGGCCGAGCTCCGCCGCTGCTTGCGCGCTCAAAGAGCCGATGTAAGCGCCGACCGGACTGGCTCTTTCGGGCAGATTGCCGTGCTCGAAGAGGTCGCCGAGGCCGACGAGTTCGAAGAAATCGCGCTGCCATGCGGGTTCCCGGTGCGCCAGATAGGTCCATTTGGCGGTCAGCGTGCACTGCGAGCGGGCCAGCGACCCCGTCGCCTGCCAGGTCAGGAAGTCGGTAAGGTCGAATAGATAGCCGGCTTCATTCCAGGTCTTCGGCAGGTTTCGCTTCAGCCACATCAGCTTCGGCGTCGCCATTTCCGGCGACATGACGCCGCCGATATAGTTGAGCACCTCATGGCCGCTCGCCGTGCATTCGTCGGCCTCGGCGATGGCGCGGTGATCGAGCCAGACGATGGTGTCCCAGCGCTCCTCTCCGGTCACCGAAACGCTGAGCTGGCCGCCTTGCCTGTCGCGCACGACCAGCGAGCAGGTGGCATCGAAGGAAATGCCGGCAATGTCCTCGGCGGCAACACCGGATTTTTCGCGGGCCGCACGCACCGCGGCGCACACGGCTGACCAGATATCGCGCGAATCATGCTCGGCGTGATCGGCTTTCGGCTGGTGCATGGCGATCGGGTGCTCGGCGCGGCCGAGCAAGGTGCCACTGGTGTCGAGAATGCCCGCGCGGGCGCTCCCGGTGCCGACATCGACCGCGCAAACGAACTGTTTCGTCAAGATGCTCTGTCTCTCGCTCCCAGGCCTGCAATCAGATCTGGCAATTGCAGCATGTCAGCGAATATAAAGTCCGGCTCACTCGACGCAAGCCGCGCTTTCAGGGCAGGGTTGCCGGCATGCGCGCCGCCGGTGAAGGCGAACACGCGCATATCAGCCGCCCGCGCCGCCGCGACGCCGGCGGGGCTGTCCTCGATCACAAGGCATTTGCGCGGATGCGCCCGCATCGAGGCGGCGGCATGAAGGAACAGGTCGGGCGCCGGCTTGCCCCTGGCCACCATGCCGGCACTGAACAGATGCGGCTCCATCAATCCGAGCAGGCCGGTGACGTCGAGCGTATAGCGGATGCGGTCGAGCGTGCCCGAGGAGGCGACGCAGAACGGCAAGCCGAGCCTCGGCAGCACTTCCTTGACGCCGGCGATTGGCTTCAGCTCCTCGCGGAATTTGCGCATCAATTCGACACGCATCGTGGTCAGGTGCTGATCGGTGATGGGCAGGCCGAAGTCGCGGGCGAGGATCTCGCGCACGCTTTTCATGCTCTTACCGAGGAAATGCTCGTAGGCCGTATCCTCGCCGATACTGCCGCCGGCAAGCGCGATCATGCCGAGCAGTGCCGAGACCGACAGCGCCTCGCTGTCCACCAGCACGCCGTCGCAGTCGAAAATGACCAGTTCCGGCGCCATGGTCCCGTTTCAGAGCTTGCCGGCGAGGTAGCGCGTCAGCGTGGCGCGCGTGCCATCCGTCCACAGCAGGTTCAATGCATGCGCGAAAGCCTCGACGAACGCGGTGGCGCGCCCGACATCGCCATAGATGTCTTCCATCGCAAGCCAGGCGGCGGGCGCGTCCTTTGCCGCCTTTGCCGTCGCCTGCACGCGGTCCCAGTTCGGATCGTTGGGCTCGATGACCGCGCCGCTGTCCGTCGTGCCGAAGCAGTAGCGGCACCACAGCGCCGATTCCAGTGCCAGGCCGGCGACGCTCTTTCCCGCCTTCAAGCGGTCGGCGATGGTCGGGATGATGAATTTCGGCTGGCGATTGGAACCGTCGAGACAGAGCCGGCGCACCGTGTCGCCGATCTTGGGGTTGGAAAAGCGCTTTTCGATGAGCTGGTAATAATCCTCCAGGACCGTGTCTGGCACCGGCGGTACGGTCGGAATGATTTCGTCATGCTCGAGCTTGTCGAGAAAGCCGCGCACCAGCGGCTCCTGCATCGCCTCATGCACGAAATGGATGTCCATCAGCCCGGCCGGATAGGCGATGGTGGCATGGCCGCCATTGAGGATGCGGATCTTCATCAGCTCGTAGGGCGCGACGTCTTTGACGAACTGCACGCCGACCTTTTCAAGCGGCGGCCGGCCGTCGGTGAAATGGTCTTCCAGCACCCATTGCCGGAAGGGTTCGCAAAAGACAGGCCAATTGTCCTCGACGCCGAAATCCTTGGCCAGGATCACGCGTTCGCGGTCCGACGTGGCCGGCGTGATGCGGTCGACCATCGCGTTCGGGAAAGCGACATTGCCGCCGACCCAGGCCGCCAGATCCTCGTCGATCAGGCGGGCCAACCCGATGACGCCATCCGACGTGACATGGCCGTTGTGGGGAATGTTGTCGCAGGACATCACCGTGAACGGTGCGATGCCATCGCCGCGCCGCCGCACCAGGCCGGCGAGGATGATGCCGAACACGGTCTTCGGCGTCGCGCCCGGCTGCGCATCGGCGACGATATCGGGATGCGTCGGGTTGAACACGCCGGAGGCAGGATCGATGAAATAGCCGCCTTCGGTGATGGTCAGCGACACGATCTTGATCGCCGGATCGGCCAGCCGTTCGATGATGGCGGCGGCATCGCCCGGCGTCAGGAAGTCGATCATGGCGCCGGTGACGCGGGCGCTCATATGACCCTCGTCCTGCTCGACCACCGTCGTCAGCCAGTCCTGCTCTTCCAGTTTGCCGCGGCCGATCTTCTCGCCCTCGAACACGCCGGCGCCGACCAGCGCCCAGTCGTGGCCGACGCCCGAATTGAACAGCTCGTCGAGATAGACGGCCTGGTGCGAGCGATGGAAGTTGCCGACGCCGAAATGCACGATGCCGGCCTTCAGCGCTGCGCGGTCGTATTTCGGACCTGCGACCCTGGCGGGCAGGTTGGCGAGATTGGCGGAAGAGAGTTTCACGGTCATCTGTTTACCCTTTGGCCGGGTTGCGGCCTTCGTTACCCTTCTCTCCCCTTCACCGGGAGAGGGTAGGAAGCGGCACATGCCTTCCGAGGCGATGCGGCCGCCACCTTGATGTTGGCCTCTTCTCCCCGCGGAGGCACGGGGAGAAGAGGCCGCCCCCGCCTCAACTCATCCACTGGCCGCCATCGACATTGTAGGTCTGGGCGACGATATATTCGGCTTCGTCGCTGGCCAGGAACACGGCCATGCCGGCGAGGTCCTCCGGTCTGCCCATGCGGCCGTAAGGCACGCCTTCGCCGACCAGTCTTTTCTTTTCGCCCTTGGGCCGGTTTTCGTATTTGGCGAACAGCGCGTCGACCTGGTCCCACATGTCGCTGTCGACGACGCCAGGCGCGATGCCGTTGACGTTGATGCCGTGCTTGATCAGGTCGAGCCCGGCCGACTGGGTCAGTGAAATGACCGCCGCCTTGCTGGCGCAGTAGACCGCGACCAGCGGTTCGCCGCGCCGTCCGGCCTGGCTCGCCATGTTGATGATCCTGCCGCCCTTTCCCTGCGCGATCATCGAGCGCGCGGCCGCCTGCAGCATGAACAGCGTGCCGGCGACATTGACCGAGAACAGTTTTTCATAGCTCGCCCGCGAGATATCGACGATCGGCGCAAGGTCGAAGATCGCGGCGTTGTTGATCAGTATGTCCAGGCCACCGGTCCTGGTTTCCACCGCCTGCACCGCGGCATCGATGGAGGCCTGGTCCGTGACGTCGAGCTTCACCGCATAGGCCTTGCCGCCGATCCCGGCGGCTGTCTCTTGCGCCGCCTCGAGATCGATGTCGGCAATCGCCACGATGGCGCCCTCACGGGCATAGGCTTCGGCGAAGGCCTTGCCGATGCCGCGCGCCGACCCGGTGATCAGCGCCGATTTGCCTTTCAGCCTCACGGCGCCAATGCCTTGCCGTCGGGGCCGAAGCGATGCAGCTTGGCCTTGTCGGGCGTGAGATAAATGCTGTCGCCATGGTGGACGCTGAGTTCGCCGTCGGCGCGCACCGTCAGCGGGCCGACACCGTCGGCCTGGACATGCAGGAAGGTGTCGGATCCCAGGTGTTCGGCAACGCCGACTGTTGCCTTCCAATCGCCCGCCGTGGTCGAGATCGCCATGTGCTCGGGCCGGATGCCGATGGTCTTGGCGCCGTACTTCGCCGCCGGGGCGCCTTCGATCAGGTTCATTTTCGGCGAGCCGATGAAGCCGGCGACGAACAGGTTCTTCGGCGTCTTGTAGAGCTCCATCGGCGAGCCGACCTGCTCGACATTTCCGGCATTCAGCACGACGATCTTGTCGGCCATGGTCATCGCCTCGACCTGGTCGTGGGTGACGTAGATCATCGTCGTCTTGAGCTGGTGGTGCAGTTCGCTGATCTCCAGCCGCATCGTGCCGCGGAGTGCCGCGTCGAGGTTGGACAAGGGTTCATCGAACAGGAAGGCCGAAGGCTGGCGCACGATGGCGCGGCCGATGGCGACGCGCTGGCGCTGGCCGCCGGAAAGCTGGCCGGGGCGGCGCTCCAGATAATTGGTGAGGTTGAGCACGCGCGCGGCGTCCTTCACCTTCCTGTCGATGGTCGCCTGGTCCTCGCCCGCCATTTTCAGCGGAAAGGCGATGTTCTTGGCCACCGTCATGTGCGGGTAGAGCGCATAGGACTGGAACACCATGGCAAGCTTGCGCTTGGCCGGCGCCTCGCCGGTGACGTCGCGACCGTCAATGTTGATGGTGCCGCCGCTGGTGTCCTCCAGGCCGGCGATCAGGCGCAGCAGCGTGGACTTGCCGCAGCCCGACGGGCCGACGAAGACGACGAACTCGCCGTCCTCGATGACGAGATCGATGTTCGGAATGATCGACGTCGAGCCGAAGGATTTCGAGACGTTCTTGAGCGTGATATTTCCCATGCTTTCCTCCCGGTGGATTTCCGTCCGCCGCCTGGCGCACGCTGCTACTTCACGGCGCCGCCCCTACTTCACCGCACCGAAGGTCAGGCCGCGCACCAGTTGCTTCTGGCTGAACCAGCCCATGATCAGGATCGGCGCGATCGCCAGCGTCGAGGCGGCCGAGAGCTTCGCCCAGAACAGGCCTTGCGGGCTGGAGAAGGAGCTGATGAAGGCGGTCAAGGGTGCTGCTTCCGTCGTGGTCAGCCGGATCGTCCAGAACGCTTCGTTCCAGGCCAGGATGATGTTGAGCAGCATGGTCGAGGCGATGCCCGGCACCGCCATGGGTGTGAGCACATAGATGATCTCGTTCCACAGCGAGGCGCCGTCCATGCGCGCCGCTTCCAGGATCTCGCCGGGGATTTCTCGGAAATAGGTGTAGAGCATCCACACCACGATCGGCAGGTTGATCAGCATCAGCATCACCATCAGGCCGATGCGGCTGTCGAGCAGGCCGGTGTCGCGGAAGATCAGGTAGATCGGAAACAGCACGGCCACGGCCGGCATCATCTTGGTGGACAGCATCCACATCAAAATGTCCTTGGTCCGCTTGGTCGGCGAGAACGCCATCGACCAGGCCGCCGGAATGGCGACCAGCAGGGCCAGGATGGTCGAGCCGACCGAGAGCAGCACCGAGTTCAGGAAGAACTTGAAATAGCCGTTCTGCGCCTGGACCTCGGAATAGCTCTCGAAGGTCCCGGACGGGATCAGGTTGAAGCCCTGGATCGCCTCCTGTTCCGACTTGAACGAGGTGATGATCGTGTAGAGGATCGGGAAGAAGATCAGCAAGGCGACGATCCAGGCGGCAGCCGTCGCGATCGTCTTGTGCCGGGTTGTGACTGCGCGTGCCATCTTTTCCTCCCTTATCTGTCCAGGTTCTTGCCGACGGCGCGCATGGCGAAGAAGGCGACGATGTTGGCGAGAATGACCGCGATGATGCCGCCGGCGGAGGCCTGGCCGATTTTGAATTCGAGCAGCGCCTTCTGGTAGACCAGGAAGGGCAGGTTGGTGGAGGCGTATCCCGGGCCGCCATTGGTGGTGACGAGGATCTCGGCATAGACCGAAAGCAGGAAGATCGTCTGGATCAGGATGACGACGGTGATCGCGCGCGACATGTGCGGCAGCGTCAGGTAGATGAAGCGGCTGATGAAGCCGGCGCCGTCCATCTCGGCGGCTTCCTTCTGCTCGCCGTCCAGCGACTGAAGCGAAGTCAAAAGAATGAGCGTCGCGAAAGGCAGCCACTGCCAGGCGACGATGATGATGATGGCGGTCAGCGGATATTGTCCGAACCAGTCTATGGGCTGGAGGCCAAAGAACCGCGCTATGTCGGCGAAGACGCCGTATTGCGGATGCATGATCATGTTCTTCCAGACCAGTGCCGCCACCGGCGGCATGACGAAGAACGGCGAGATGACGAGGATGCGCACGATGCCCTGGCCCCACATCGGCTGGTCGATCAAAAGCGCCAGCAGGATGCCTCCGACCACGGTGATCACAAGCACGCTGACGACGATCAGCAGCGTGTTCAGGATCGATTGCAGGAAGGCCGGGTTGGAATAGAACAACGCGTAATTGGAGAAGCCGACGAAGCCGTCGCGGATCGGATTGAGCGGATTGTACTGCTGGAAGGAGAACCAGAGCGTGAGCGCCAGCGGAACGACCATCCAGACGAGCAGCAGGACGACGGATGGCGCCATCATGAAACGGGCAAGCGAACGGGTCTGCTGAGTAGCCATGACGGTCACCCTTCAAGGATCGGACGGAATTTTCTCGAGCTGTCGGGAAGTGGCCGCCCGAACTGGGTTTCGGGCGGCCGTTGCCGGCCATGGTCGGCGACCGGCCTTAGGCACCGGGAGGAGCCTTACTGGATGTAGCCGCCCTCGGTCATCGCCGCGGTTGCGGCGTCCTGGGCCTGCTTCAGCGCGTCGTCGACGCTCGACTGGCCGGCAAGGGCTGCCGAGAACAGCTGGCCGACGGTCGTGCCGAGGCCCTGGAATTCGGGGATGGCGACGAACTGCACGCCGACATAGGGCACCGGCTTGACGGTCGGATGCGTCGGGTCGGCGGCATTGATGGAGTCCAGCGTCATCTTGGCGAACGGAGCCGCCTTCTGGTACTCTGGATTGGCATAGAGCGAGGAGCGCGTTCCCGGCGGAACGTTGGCCCAGCCTTCCTTCGAGGCGACCAGTTCTGCATAGTGCTTGCTGGTTGCCCATGACACGAACTTCTCGGCGGCATCGGCCTTCTGCGTGCCGGCGGGAATGGCCAGCGACCACGCCCACAGCCAGTTGCCGCGCTTGCCGAGCCCATTGTCAGGCGCCAATGCGTAACCGACCTTGTCGGCGACCTGCGAGGCCTTGGGATCGGAGACGAAGGAGGCGGCGACGGTGGCGTCGATCCACATGCCGCACTTGCCCTGCTGGAACAGCGCCAAATTCTCGTTGAAGCCGTTGGAGGACGCTCCCTCGGGGCCGTCGGCCTTCATCAGGTCGACATAGAACTGCAAGGTGTTCTTCCATTCGGGCTGGTCGAACTGCGGCTTCCAGTTCTCGTCGAACCAGCGCGCGCCGAAGGAGTTCGACATGGCGGTCAGGAAGGCCATGTTCTCGCCCCAGCCGGCCTTGCCGCGCAGGCAAACGCCGTTCACGCCATTGGCGCGGTCGGTCATCTTGTCGGCGGCCTGCTTGATGAAGTCCCAGGTCGGCGCGTCGGGCATCTTCAGCCCTGCCTTCTCCATCAGGTCCTTGCGGTACATGACGAAGGAGCTTTCGCCGTAGAAGGGCGCGGCATAGAGCTTGCCGTCGACCGAGAGGCCGCCGGCGATCGCCGGGATGATGTCCTTGGCGTCGTAGTCGTCGCCGAGCTTGTCGAGCGGCAACAGCCAGCTCTGCTTGGCCCAGATCGGGACCTCGTAGGTGCCGATGGTCATCACGTCATACTGGCCGCCCTTGGTGGCGATGTCGGTGGTCACGCGCTCGCGCAGCACGTTCTCTTCCAGCGTCACCCAGTTGAGCTGGATGTCGGGGTTCGCCTTGGTGAAGTCGTCGGTCAGCTTCTGCATGCGGACCATATCGCCATTGTTGACGGTGGCGATGGTGATGGATTCGGCATGTGCCGCGAACGCGAGCGCGCTGGCCGAGCACAAGCCCAGGATGAGCGTACGAAGTTTCATCAAATTCCTCCCATGGACCAAGATGAGCATTTGCCTTGGCTGTGAGCAATTACTCACTAAGAATGAATTATGTCAAGCCAGATTCGATGGTGCAGCGCACACTCGATGGAGGAGCGCCGACCTGGCGCGTTGCAAATGGCCGTCCCGCAGGTGCGGAGCGGGCGACAACGGTGATCTGGATGGAGCGCGGTTTTGATCCTGGAGTTAGCCGGTCAGCAGGCGATCTCGGCCAGGATCCAGTCGCGGAAAGCGCGGATCTTCGGCACGTTGCGGCGCGCCTCCGGATAGACCAGCCAGTAGGCGTGGCCGTCGTCGCCGACCAGGTCGAAGGGCTGGATCAGGCGGCCGTCGGCGAGTTCCGCCTTGAACAGCGCCCTGGTCAGGACCGCCACGCCATGGCCTGCGATGGCCGCATTGGCCTCATAGGCCTGCGCGCCCATGCTGCTGCCGGGGCGCTTGGCAAGGTCATGGCTTTGCACGCCCGCGGCCTCGAACCATTGCGTCCACCAGATGTCGCCGGGATCGAGGATAGGCAGCTTGAGCAGATCGGCCGGTTCCTTGACGCCGCCGATGCTCGCGGCGAGCTTGGGGCTCAGCATCGGCGTGAAATCGGCGTCGAGCAGCTTGTAGGCCTCCAGTCCCGGCCATTTGCCGCCGCCCGAGCGGATGGCAAGGTCGACATCCTCGCGGGCGAAATCGGTCAGGCGGCTGGATGTGTCGAGCCGCACGGCAAGGGCGGGATGCGCGATCTGGAACGAACCCAGATGATGCGCCAGCCAGTTGGAGGCAAAGGTCAGCACCGTGGTGACGCACAGCAGACCGTCCGCCCCGCCGCGCGCCGCCGCATAGGCCTGGCCGAGTATGGCGAAGGCCTCGCTGACCGCCGGCGCCAGGCGCTGTCCGGCTTCGGTGAGCTCGATCTGTCGCGGCCGGCGCAGGAAAAGCGGCGCGCCGACCCGCTCCTCCAGCACCTTGATCTGATAGCTGACCGCTGCCTGCGTCATCGCCAGTTCCTCGGCCGCTTTGGTGAAGGACAGATGCCGCGCCACCGCTTCGAACACCCGGATCGCCTGCAGCGGCGGAAGCTGCGCAACCTGTCGCGAGCTGAGATCCGGCATAAAGCCTCCTTATGGGTCCTTATCGACGTTCGATTGGCAAAGGCGGCCGGCAAGACCGACATTCATCCTCAGCCCGTCACTCGGGTTGAAGATAGCGAAGGTTGACGATCATGACCATGGCGCAGCAAAAATGCACTCCCGCTCCGGATCATCGCTGGATTTCATGGCTTGCGGACGGATTCGGCTGGTTCGCGACCAGGAAAAAGGCGCATCTCGACATCAGGGACCTGTCACCGCACTTGCGGCGGGACCTTGGCTTCCTCGACGGCAACGACCCCTTCGGACGGCATGGATAGCCCGCCCGGATTTTATCGCAAATCGATGTTGCCTCGAGGCTTTTGGCTCATCCGCTCGCCAGCAGGGCGGCGGCGGTTCGTTCGTCGGTGATAAGGCCGTTGACCAGCCGGCGGTTCACGGCCGCCAGGATGCCCGGCAGCTTGCGTTCACCCATGGCGAGCGCGATGACCAGCGACTTCTCGCGTGACGGCAGGGCCGCCGACGACACCCGGTCGTTGGTGATGCCCTCGATCATGCGGCCGTCGCGATCGAACACCCAGCCGACAATTTCGGCGACGCCGCCGGCCTTCTGTAGCGCCTTCAGCTCGGCGTCGGAAATGAAGCCGTCCTCATAGAGCGGCGCCTTCGGGCCGAGGTCGCCGATGCCGACGAAGGTGACGTCGGCCTCCGCGGCCAGCGCCAGCGTCGGCTGGATCATCGGCTGGCTGAGCAGCATCTCGCGCTCCTGCGGCGAGGAGGCGATGACCGGCAACGGCATCGGGAACGACCGCGCCTTGACCCTGTCGGCCATGGTGAAGATGACGTTGTAGAAAGCGGCCGAACCGTCCGGCGAGATATTGCCGGTCAGGGACACCACCTTGTGCTGCGGGCACTCCATCGGCGGCAGTTGCTCGATCGCCGCCTTCAGCGTACGGCCGGTGCCGATCGCCAGCACGATCGGCGCCGGCGATCTCAGCCGCCTCTCGATTTCCGCTGCCGCCGCCTCGGCGATACCGATCGTCGTCGACGACGAGGTCGGGTCGCTCGGCACCACCTCCACCAGGTCGAGCGCGAAGCGCGACTTCAGGCGGGCGGCGAGGTCGAGGCAGTTGGCGATCGGATGGTCGACGCGCACCTTGATCAGGCCTTCCGACACTGCCAGCGACACCAGCCGCTGTGCAGTCTGCCGCGAGATGCCGAGCGTGGCGGCGATCTGGTCCTGCGTGTTGCCGGCGACGTAATAAAGCCAGCCCGCGCGCGCGGCATCGTCCAACCTGTTGCTGCCGCCCTCCTGCCGGTTGTTCACGTCCTGCCTCCCGAAACCGCCGGTCATGGAACCGGTCGCGCCTACTTTCGCAGGGAACCGCGCGCTGCGCAATTGTCAAATCGCCAGGGCAATTGCTTGCGCATGCGGGCGTGGGATCGGCCGGATCATCGTCGGCCTGGGGATTCCACGGCAGGCAAAAGGAGGATTTCCGTTCCGACAGGTGGCACGTTCTGCCGTCCGGATGGTTTATCTCGCGGGGTAAACCCTTTAAGGGAACGCCAAAAGGAGCGTTGCATGACACCGAAAGCGGTTTTCTGGGACATGGACGGCACGCTGGTCGACAGCGAACCGCTGCACGAAGCAGCCCTGGTGGCGGCGATGCGCAATGTCGGCCTTCAGCCTCCGCCCGACCTGCATGAGCGCGTTCTCGGGGTCGCTGCCTGGCCGGTCTACCTGATGATGCGCGACGAGTTCGGCCTGGATCTGCCCTTCGACGAGTGGATCGTCCATAAATACGAGCATTATCTGCCGCTTGTCACGACATTGAAGCCGCGCCCCGGTGCGATCGAGATCTTCAACGAATTGCGCGCACTTGGCGTGCAGCAGGCCGTGGTCTCGAATTCCGACCGCATGATCGTCGACGCCAATCTGCACATGGTCGGCCTGATCTATCCAGGCATGAAGACCATCAGCCGCAACGACGTGCGCGAAGGCAAGCCGCAAGCCGAGCCGTTCCTGCGCGCCGCCTATCTGGCCGATGTCGATCCCGCGGACGCGGTGGCGGTCGACGACAGCTGGCCGGGCGCCATGGCGGGGCTGGCGGCAGGCATGAAGACGATCTTCTGGCCGGAAAAACCCATGGACGGCCCGCCCGGTGCGGTGGTCATCAACAGCGCCGAGGAATTGCGGGCTGAACTGGGGCTTTAAACCTCAGTTCCGGTAGACCGGCTCCTGCTCGTCGAGGATCGCCTTCAGCTCGCTGAGATGCCGCTCGGCCTGGCCGGGATAGTCGTCCATTTCGCTTGCCGCCTTCTCGGCGATGGCGTCGGAAAGCGTGCGTAGCGGCCGCCCTGTCCACAGCGCCTTGATGTAGGTCTCGGCGGCGCGTTCGAAATAGAACATGCGATTGAAGGCGTCGGCCACCGTGTCGCCGATGACCAGCACGCCGTGATTGCCCATCACCATTACCTTGACCTTGGGGTCGGTCAGGAGCTGCGAGCAGCGCTCGCCCTCTTCCTCGAAGGCCAGACCGCCATAATGGGCGTCGACGACGTGGCGGTTGAAGAACATCGCCGAATTCTGGTCGATCGGCGGCAGCCTAGAATCGGCGAGCGAGGCCAGCACGGTGGCGTGGATGGAATGCACATGCATGACGCAGCGCGCATGGCGGACGTTGCGGTGGATGGCGCCGTGCAGGCCCCACGCCGTCGGGTCGGGCGCATTCGGGCCGGACAGCGTCTCGGGATCGTTGGCGTCGATCATCAAAAGGTCGCTCGCCTTGATGCGCGAGAAGTGCACCTGGTTGGGGTTCATCAGGAATTTTGTGCCGTCCTCGTTGACCGCCAGCGAGAAATGGTTGGCCACCGCCTCGTGCATGTTGAGCCGCGCCGTCCAGCGGAAGGCGCAGGCAAGGTCGACGCGCTCCTCGTAGAAGGGCAGGTTGGTCAGCGGTTCCTTTTGCAGGCGGGCGATGCTCATCGAAAAATCCTCCGGGTTTTAGGAACAATGCCGTGCCCTGCTTGTGCCCGCAACCGGTTTCGGTTGGTGCAGCCGGCTCACGCCGCCGTGCTTGCGGCGGTCCCGAGCCTCAAGCCGCCATGCTCGACGATGAAATCGATCACCTCCCGCAACCCCTTGCCGCGCGACAGGTCGGTGAAGCCGAACGGCCGCTTGCCGCGCATGCGGGTGGCGTCGCTCTCCATCACGTCGAGATTGACGTTCACATAGGGCGCCAGGTCGCTCTTGTTGATGATCAGGAAATCGGAACGGGTGATCGCCGGGCCGCCTTTCCGCGGGATCTCCTCGCCCTGGCAGACGGAGATGACATAGAGCGTGAGGTCGGCGAGATCCGGCGAGAAGGTGGCGGCAAGGTTGTCGCCGCCGGATTCGATGAAGATGATGTCGAGATCGGGGAATTTGCGGTTGAGCTCCGCGATCGCCTGCAGATTGATCGAGGCGTCCTCGCGGATGGCGGTGTGCGGGCAGCCGCCGGTCTCGACGCCGACGATGCGCTCTTCCGGCAGCGCCTGCAGCCGCGCCAGCATCATGGCGTCTTCCCTTGTGTAGATGTCGTTGGTGACGACGGCGATGGAGAATTCCTCACGCAGCGCCTTGCACAGTTTCTCGGTGAGCGTCGTCTTGCCCGAACCGACGGGGCCGCCAATGCCGATGCGAAGGGGACCGTTGGGCTGCGTCATGTCGGGAACTCCGTGATGGCGAGAACTGCGAAGCCGAGCCCGATCAGCAGGCACAGCGGCGAATAAAGGCTCCTATCGAGCCGCGCGAAAGGCTGTTCCGGTGCCAGCCGGCGCCACCGGGGCGTGAAGCCGGCAATGCCGCGTCCGAGAAACACCAGCCCGATCAGCAGCGCGGTGGCGGCGAGGCCTTGCCCAGGAAAGGGCGAGGCAAACACACCCTCCAGAGCCATCGGCCAGAGCGTTGCCAGCGCCAGGCAGGCGGCGACGGCAAAGCAGGCGAACGGCGCCGGCATCTCGTCGACGCCGCGAAAGCCGACGACCGCATGCGCGCAGGACGCCGCATCCTTGCCCGGCCATATCCCGCCAATGCCCCAATAAACGTGCAACGCGGTGATCACCAGCAGGACGAATGAGAGGACGAAGGCAAGGACGATCATGAGCGGAACAATCGCGAATACTGGGTTTCGTGCTGCATCGCCACGATATCAGAGACAAAGGCGCAACCGCCGAGATCGTCCAATGTCGAGCGGGATGCGCGGGCGGCGGTCGCAAGGGCCAGCTGCTCGAAGCCGGCGAGCAAACTGGTCGCGCCGCTTTGTCCGATGACGCCCAGCCGGATCGCGGCCTGGACGAGATTGGAGAAGAAGGCCTGCAGGAAGGCGGACAGCGCGTCCTGAAGCGCGATACCATTGCCGCCGGCAACAGCGCCGACGGCGACGCAGTACGCACAATCGGCGGGCAAGCGCTCCAGCACGGGAGTGGGCCAGGCGGCGGCCGCTTTGAGGAAAGCCGCACCTTGCAGCATGGTCTCGGCATGGCGCTCACGCGACCCGGCCAACGCCTCCGCCAGTGTGGCGACTTCGGCCGGATCGCCGCCGTCGCGGGCGTTGCGCCAGCTCTCCGCGAACAGCACGGCATCGTTCCAGGCGGAGCCCATCTCGACCAGCGTTTCAAGCCAAGCGGCGAGGCTCGCCGCATCGGTCACCAGCCCATCATGCGCGGCGCGCTCGAGGCCATGGCTGTAGGAAAAGCCGCCGACCGGAAAGACCGGCGACAGCCACGCCATCAATCGCAGCAGGGCGACCCCGGATGGCTGGTCAGTCATGGTGATCATGATGATCATCGTGATGATCGTGATGGTCGTGCGAATGCGAATGGCTGTGCGAATGCGCTTCGGCGTGGCTGTGGGCGTGCGCATGGCCGTGGTCATGGCCGCCGGAATAGGCGCCCCGCACCGGTTTGAACGGTTCGGAAACCTCGCTCACCGTGGCCCCGAGCCCCTCCAGCATCGCCTTGATGACATGATCGCGCAGGATGAGGATGCGCTCCGCCTCTATCGCCGCCGCGAGATGGCGGTTGCCGATATGCCAGGCAAGCTCGGCCAGATGCACGGCGTCGCGGGCGCGGATATCATAGACCTCCTCCGGCGCCGCGATGATCTCGACGTGGCGGCCGTCTTCCAGCACCAGCCTGTCGCCGTCGTTGAGGGTGACGGGCTCCGGCAGGTCGACCAGTACCTTGCTGCCATCGGACAATTCGATCGCCCGGCGGCGCAGATGCCGCTCGTCATGGGCAAGAACCGCGCGGCCGGATGGCGCCGTGGTGCCGGCATTGCCGGAGGTCAGCACCGAGATGGCGCGCGGGAACTTCGTGAAGTCGGTGTTGAGGTTGAGCTTCATTTCATGGCTCCGCCATTGGCTTGCGCCCGGGCACGGGCAGGGCGTGAAAGCACGCGGTCGAAATAGGCGTTGACGCGGTCGGATTCTATTGGAAAGCGGCCGGCTCGGGCCCAGCCGCCCATGTCGCCGAGCAGCACGTCGACAGCCGAGAACCGGTCGCCGAGCGCGAAAGGCTTGTCGCCAAGCCGGCGGTCCAGCGCCTTGACCTCGGAGGCGAAATCGTAAGCGGCCGCGGGGCCGACGTCGACCCGGACTTCCCTGGGCAGCAGGAAGCGGTGGCGCAATTTGTTCCACAGCGGCGCCTCGAACTCGCTCTGGGCGAAATGCATCCAGGAATCCATTTCGGCGCGGCCTGCGAGGCCGGGACTGGCGCCCATGCCCTTGTCCGCGTGCTTATCGGCGAGATAGACGCAGATCGCCGCCGAATCCGTCAGCGTCAGCTCGCCGTCGATCAAGATCGGCACCTTGCCCGAGGGATTGAGCGCATAGGCTTCGGGCGAGCGCAGGGGAATTTCGACGAATTCATAGGCCTGCCCGAGTTCTTCGAGCATCCACAGAACACGGCTGACCCGGGATCCACGCGATCCGACGGCCTTGTACATGATTGAACCCTGCCTTTCCCGGTCAGCCTAGAGCATCCGCGGCCGTCATACGATCGTGTCGAACAGCCGCAGGATGAACGATACCTGGTAAATCAGCGCCGCCGCGACGAAGGCGATGTGAAACCGGCGGTCGCGCACCAGGATCGCGGCGATGCACAGCGCGACGAAGACCGGCGTGCGGAACAGATATTCGTTGCCGAAGCGGGCGAAATGCTCCGGCCCCTTCAGCAGCGTGTCGATCACGTCGAGCACGTAGGTCGCGGCCAGCAGGCCGAAGAACCAGGCGCGGCGCGAATAGAAGAAATCCTCATAGCTGGTGTAGTCGAGCATCGAATCCGGAAACAGCAGCGCGCAGAGCAGGAACAGGGTGATGGCGTAGAAGATGATGAACAGGTACTTGCCGAAGGTCCATGTTTCGATGGCGTAGAGGCCGAACTCCCACCACCAGAAATGCACCAGCATCAACAGCACCGAAGCGACCCAGGCCAGATGCACCGTATAGAGCCGGTACTGGCCGGGATGCTGGACGATGCGCGCCACCCCCGACAACAGGCGCGCGACGCCGAGCCCGATCACCATGCCCAGGACGATGCGGATATGCGGGAAGATGTCGTGGGGCGAAGCTATTTCGGTGGCCATGCCGAATGCTCGCCAGGTGATGGAACGTCCGTCAACACACCACTATCAGTCTATTCGCGCATAAGGTTGTCTGAAGACCACGGTGATCCTGGGAAATAATCATCGTCCAAGATTTCCTTGATCCCATAGGGGCAATGGACAGGGAAATCCCGATCTCTCAGGCCTGTTTCGTCCAAGGCCTTTAATCTTGCTATCTTGAACTCTCGATCGAGCACCTGCGCAGGATATTTTTTGAGGCTCGGACTTTCATCAAGCAGGCCCTCAATCCGAAGCCGTTGCTCCCGAATTGTCAGCAACCAGCCCGTTTTGCGCTGCTCAGACTGAAACTCCCATTTTAGCAAGTGAAGGACCAAAGTGCCAAGCCTGCTCGCAATTTCCCTTTTGTCGCTCCGCCCCAAGCTCTCGATCTCCTCGGCAACATTCTCACGATCGAGGTCGGAAAGACGACCTTCGCGCAGCAACGCGCCCTGCTCGGCGCACCACTGAGCATAGTCGGCCTCGTAGGGCGTCAATTGCTGTTTGCGAAATATCTTGTTCATTGAGGAGATATTGCTCCCAAAGTGCACAATTTCCAAGCCTGCGGAGAACGAGTGGGCCCATTCGGGCAGTCGGCACAACCCACTCACCGCCGCATTTAACGAGGGCAATGGCTCGCGGCGATCTTATCAAAACAGAAAATATCGCTGCGCCATCGGCAGCACCGTCGCTGGTTCGCAGGTCAAGAGTTCGCCGTCGGCACGAACCTCGTAAGTCTCGGGATCGACTTCGATATGCGGCGTGGCGTCGTTGAGCACCATGGAGTGCTTGCCGATGCCGCCACGCGTGTTTTCGACCGCGGCGAACTGCTTGTCGACGCCGAGCCGGCCGTGCAGACCGGACTCTAGTGCCGCCTTCGAGACGAAGGTTACCGACGAGTTGGTGCGCGCCTTGCCATAGGCGCCGAACATCGGCCGATAGTGCATCGGCTGCGGCGTCGGGATCGAGGCGTTGGGGTCGCCCATCGGCGCCGCCGCGATCATGCCGCCGATCAGCACCATATCAGGCTTGACGCCGAAGAAGGCCGGGTTCCACAGCACCAGGTCGGCGCGCTTGCCGACAGCGATCGAACCAATCTCCTTCGACAGCCCGTGCGCGATGGCCGGGTTGATCGTGTATTTGGCGATATAGCGGCGGACGCGGAAATTGTCGTTGTTGCCGGTCTCCTGCGGCAGCGAACCGCGCTGGCGCTTCATCTTGTCGGCGGTCTGCCAGGTCCGGATCGCCACCTCGCCGACGCGGCCCATCGCTTGTGAGTCCGAGGAGATGATCGAGAAGGCACCGATGTCGTGCAGAATGTCTTCCGCCGCGATGGTCTCCTTGCGGATGCGGCTTTCGGCGAAGGCGATGTCTTCCGGGATCGACGGCGACAGATGGTGGCAGACCATCAGCATGTCGAGATGCTCGGCCAGCGTGTTGACCGTGTAGGGCCGCGTCGGGTTGGTCGAGGACGGGATGACGTTGGGCAGGCCGCAGACCTTGATGATGTCGGGCGCATGCCCGCCGCCCGCGCCTTCGGTGTGGAAGGCGTGGATGGTGCGGCCCCCGATCGCCGCCACCGTGTTCTCGACGAAGCCGCTCTCGTTGAGCGTATCGGTATGGATCATCACCTGAACGTCATGGTCGTCGGCGACCGACAGGCAGCAGTCGATCGCGGCCGGCGTCGTGCCCCAGTCCTCGTGCAGCTTCAGCGAGCAGGCGCCGCCCAGCACCATCTCCTCGAGCGCCGCGGGCAAGGAAGCGTTGCCCTTGCCCGACAGGCCGATATTCATCGGGAAGGCGTCGAAGGACTGGATCATGCGCGCCATGTGCCATGGCCCGGGCGTGCAGGTGGTGGCGAGCGTGCCGTGCGCCGGGCCGGTGCCGCCGCCCAGCATCGTGGTGATGCCCGACATCAGCGCTTCCTCGATCTGCTGCGGGCAGATGAAATGGATATGCGCGTCGAAGCCGCCCGCGGTAAGGATCTTGCCTTCGCCGGCGATGATCTCGGTGCCGGGGCCGATGATGATGGTGACGCCATCCTGCGTGTCCGGGTTGCCGGCCTTGCCGATTGCCGCGATGCGGCCGTCCCTGAGGCCGATATCGGCCTTGAAGATGCCGGCGCTGGCGTCGATCACCAGCGCATTGGTAATGACGGTGTCGACCGCTCCTTCAGCGCGGGAAACCTGGCTCTGGCCCATGCCGTCGCGGATGACCTTGCCGCCGCCGAATTTCACCTCCTCGCCATGAATGGTGAAATCCTTCTCGACCTCGACGAAGAGTTCGGTATCGGCAAGCCGCACCCTGTCGCCGACCGTCGGGCCGTACATCTGCGCATAGGCGGCGCGGGTTATTCTGGCCATCAGTGATTGCTCCCGAATTGCGGTGCTGGTGAAACCGCGCTGCACATTGCTGCCATCCAATGGTCACGCAATGACCCGCTGGCCGACACCTTCTGATCCCATTTGGCGGTTGAGGTTGGAGGGTCACCCCAAAACGACCGTTTGCCAAATCGATGGAAGGAAAATCCATGCGCAAAACGATAGTTCTCGCCGCTGCCGCCACCCTGATGCTGGCGGGTGCCGCCATTGCCCAGCAGCAGCCCGCTCCGGCAGCGCCGGCCGCGCCCGCCCCCGGCGGGCAGCAGGCCGCGCCGACGATCCAGAGCGTCAACATCGTCGACATCACCGAACTGCCGAAGGACACGCAGACGCAGGTCAATCAGGTGATCGCCCAGCGCGGCGATGCCGGTCTGCAGAAGCTGCGCAGCTCGATCGATGCCACGCCCAAGGTCAAATCCGCTCTCGAGGCCAAGGGAATGACCTCGGCGCAGGTGGTCGCGGCCAGCATGGAGCCCAACGGCGCCCTGACCCTGATCACCAAGAAGGCGAGCTGACGGCGCGCCTGCGCGGCGGGCCGTCGTCCGGTCCGCCCGCGCTATCTGGAAGGGAACCTTGGCCGGGCAGGAGCCGTTTCGTTTTATCGGCGCTGAACGGCGCCGCGAAATGAACCCGTCCAGGAGCGAGCGATGGCGATCAACCCCGGCAAGAGACGGCTCTATGCCTTCGCCTCCATGGCATTGCTGGCGGCGGGCAGCCCCGGAGCCTCCCTTCACGCACAAGGACTCGAAAGTCCCGAGACCGTCAACCGGATCATCGGCTCGGACGTCAAGCAGGAAGAAACCAGGAGCGATGCCGAAGCGGGCAAAGTTGCCAGGGCGATCGACCGGACGCGTGAAAACATCGGCACGGTGCGCAAGACCTCCAAGCTCGACAAGGTCGACATCGTGTTCCTGACCGATGCCGCGCGCACCGAAGGCGGTCCGCCGCCGGCGATCGAAACCAAGGTCAAGCAGCATCAGGACGACATTGCGGAGCTGCGCAAGGAGATCGAGGCCAACGCGCTGCTGTTCAACGCCATCGACTCGCGACGCGTGCTTGCGCAGGACGTTCTCGCCGTGGAATTCGACGACCCCGGAAAAATCGTCATCTATGCGGCGGCCAAGCCGTCCGATTGAGCCGAGGGCACAACTCGCTTTCGTGCTGGCCCGAAAGCCCTTTGCCCTCTTTGCACGCCGCGCATGAGACGCCCTCGGCCTCACAGCCTGCCCATCACCTTCTGCTGAAAGCCATAGACCTCGCGCTTGCCGCCCAGCGGCACCAGCGTAACGTCGCGCTCCTGTCCGGGCTCGAAGCGCATGGCGGTGCCGGCGGCGATGTCGAGGCGCATGCCGCGCGCCTGTTCGCGGTCGAATTTCAAGCCCTCATTGGTCTCGAAGAAATGATAGTGGCTGCCGACCTGGATTGGCCGGTCGCCGCTGTTGGCCACTTTGAGCGTAACCGTCGGCAGGCCTTTGTTCAGGTCGATGTCGCCGTCGGCGGGAATGATTTCACCTGGGATCATCGTTCGTCACACGGCGCCGAAGACGAGGCCGAGCCCTATCGCCGTGCAGGCGGCACCCGCGGCCCGCACGAGCACGCGAAATCGCCTGCCGAGGCCAAGCCCGGCGGCGATGCCGACGGCGTGCAGCAGCGTCGTGGCGACGGCAAAGCCGGCCATATATTCAAGCCCTGCGGCATTTTCCGGCACTTCAGTGCCATGGGCGTGGCCATGAAACAGCGCGAACGCGCCGATGATGGCGACGCCGGCCGTGACAGGAAGATCGACGGCCAGCGCCACGAACAATCCGAGCGCCACCACCGACGCCAATATGCCCGGCTCGACGAAGGGCAGCGGCACATGCAGCATGCCGAGCGCGCCACCGGCCAGCATTACGCCCACAAAGGCCGCCGGCCATGCCCACATGGCCTTGCCGCCTTTCTGTGCCGCCCACAGGCCGACCGCGACCATCACCGTCATGTGGTCGAGGCCGGAGAGCGGATGCATGAAGCCGGCCGCGAAGGAGGAGGTCGTGCCGGCCCCGACATGGGCGTAGGCGGGCATTGCGGCTGCCATGAGCAGAATCGCAGAGAGGCACAGGCGTTTGGCGGGGATCATTCTACTTGCCTTTCGTTGGTGAGCGCAGAGGTCACGCGGCCTCGCGCGGACCGCAGCTCTCGGCTTTGAGGACGCGCTTGGTCGAAGCGGGATACTTCTTCAGCATTGCCGGCGGACGGATCGGCCGTGCCGAAAAATTGCCGCCGCAATTGGGGCAGACGCCGCCGAGCACGTCTTCCACGCAATCGGCGCAGAAGGTGCATTCGAAGGTGCAGATCAGCGCATCCGTCGCTTCCGGCGGCAGGTCCTTGTCGCAGCATTCGCAGTTCGGGCGCAGCTCAAGCATATCTGTCTCCTCACCGTATCGGCTCATGCACGGTCACCAGCTTGGTGCCGTCGGGGAATGTCGCTTCCACCTGCACGTCATGGATCATCTCGGCGATGCCTTCCATCACCTGGGCGCGGCTGACGACGTGGGCGCCGGCTTCCATCAGCTCGGCGACGGGACGGCCGTCGCGGGCGCCTTCGACGACGAAGTCGGTGATCAGCGCAATTGCCTCCGGATGATTGAGCCTGACGCCGCGCTCCAGCCGCTTGCGCGCCACTATCGCCGCCATGGCGATCAGCAACTTGTCCTTTTCCCTCGGCGTCAGGTTCATGCGTTTCCCTGAAATGATGCGGACACGATCACAGTGACCATATTTTGGGCAGCCCCGCCTTTCCGTTGAGCAAGCCGACGAGCGGAACCAGATGCTGGCGGAGCCGGTAGCCGTCGCCGGCATAAAGCCTCGCAAGAAGCTTGCCAGATTCCTGCACGCTCCAGGTGCTGGCGCCGCCCTGGCCGCCGATGATCTCCCGAACCGGATCGAGAAGCGCTTCCGCCCGCGGCGAGATCAATAGCACCGTCGCCATCGCGACGGCGCCGCCGGCAATCGGCGGACGCGCCAGGGTCGCGGCGATGTCGGGCCCGATGCGGAAATCCTCGGCATGGATGAGAGTCCCGCCCCGGCGAATGCGCCAGCGGTCGTGAAAGCCGCCCTGGACCGCGCGTTCGCCCATCGCCGTCCGGCCGAAGACGGTGGCTTCCAGCACCAGCGCCTCGGCGCCGGCGGCAAGATCAAGGTCGAGCGTGCGGGCAAAGGCCGATCGGTCGAAAACGATGGTCTCCTGCGGCAGCCAGGCGACGCGGCCGTTTTCGCCGACCGTTAGCCGGACGCTGACTTCGGCCCGGTCGGAAGCGGCGCGATAGATTTTCTCGCAGGCCTGCGTCGTTATCGTGGCGCTGGCATGCGCGCCGACGTCGATCTCCCAGCCGAGGCGGTCGCCTCCGGTCAGCCCGCCCGCGGTGTTGATCAGCACGGCGTCCAGCGGGCCGCCGGAAACGGCCGGCATCCTTATCTTGGCGGAACCGTCCTGATAGAGGCGGCGAAGCCGTGTGCGGCCGTCTTGACTGGCGCAGGCGAGCTGCGCCAGTCCGGCCGCCCGCTGCGCCGGCGGGGCCGAAAATCGGGTATGTTCGATCGTATCCACGCCGTCAGGTTAAGCACCGCGGCGGTTTTGTCGATATATAGCTTGTTGCTTGATGGCGTTTCCGTTTCTATAGAGGGAGCCACCTTGGTACGCTCATGCGACGCCTGGCGGGGGTCCAAGGCGACGGTCGCGGCCTGATATCGAGGACAAAAAGGGCGCTGTTCAGTTGGCGTCGGGAAACGACAAAGTGGGGAAGAAACCGAATGGCTGACCAACTGGCGACCGAAATCATCGAAAAGATCAAGGCTCATGCCGAGCCGGGCGGCGAGGAGATCACCACCAGCACCGAATTGACGGCGCTCGGCATCCATTCGCTGGAACTGACCGAGATCATCTTCGATCTCGAGGAGCAGTATGGCATCGAGATCGAGATGAACACGGTCGATGCCTGGAGCAACCTGAAGAATGTTGGCGACATGGTCGAGGCCGTTCGCGCGCTGATCGCGAAAAAAGCCTGACCGGATGCACAAGCGCGTCGTCATTACCGGCATCGGCGGTTTGTGCGGGCTTGGCACAGACGTGCCGGCGATCTGGACCGAGATGCGCGCCGGCCGCTCGGCGATCGGACCCATCGACAACCCGTTCCTGCACGATTTGAAGGTCAAGATCGGCTGCGAGATCAAGGCGCTGCCCGACCATGGCATCGAGCGCAAGCAGCTGGTGTCGATGGACCGTTTCAGCCTGTTGGCGGTGATTGCCGCCCGCGAAGCCTTACAGCAGTCCGGTTTGGCCGCCCATGCGGACAATACCTACCGCATGGGTGCCGTTATCGGCATCGGCGTCTGCGGCTTCGAGACGGTCGAGGAGAACTATCGCGCCATCCTGATCGAGGGCAAGAATCGCGCCGGCATCTTCACGGTGCCGAAGGTCATGCCGGGCGCCGCCGCCGGCCAGGTCAGCATGCATCTCGGCCTGCGCGGACCGGTGTTCGGCGTCACTTCGGCCTGCTCGTCGGCCAACCACGCCATCGCATCGGCGGTCGACCAGATCAGGCTCGGCCGCGCCGACGTCATGGTCGCCGGCGGCACCGAGGCGCCGCTGGTCTGGGGCGTGCTGAAGGGGTGGGAGGCTCTGCGCGTGCTGTCGCCCGATACCTGCCGGCCGTTTTCGGCCGATCGTCAGGGCCTGGTGCTGGGCGAAGGCGCCGGCATGGCGGTTCTGGAAAGCTACGATCATGCGGTGGCGCGCGGCGCAAACATCCTCGCCGAAATCGTCGGCGCCGGCCTCTCGGCCGATGCCTCCGACATCGTTGCGCCGACCATAGAAGGGCCGGAAGCGGCGATGCGTTTCTGCCTGGCGGACGCCGGGTTGAATCCCGAGGACATCGACTACCTCAATGCGCACGGCACCGGCACCAAGGCCAATGACCAGATCGAGACCGCCGCGATCAAGCGCGTCTTCGGCGAGCACGCGCGCTCGCTTTCCGTCTCCTCGACCAAGTCGATGCATGCCCATTGCCTTGGCGCCTCGGGCGGGCTGGAGATGATCGCCTGCGTGATGGCGATCCGAGAGGGCGTGGTGCCGCCCACGGCGAATTTCCGCGAGGCCGACCCCGATTGCGATCTCGACGTGACGCCGAACGTCGCGCGCGAGCGCAAGGTGCGCGCCGCCATCAGCAACGGCTTCGCCTTTGGCGGCACCAATGCGGTGCTGGCCTTCAAGGCGATCTGATCCCGGCGATCGTGTTCTGCCCGGCAGGTCAATCTGCCGGCTCCCGATGCCGGCATCATTCGATTTGTTGACTGTGCGTGCACGGCCAAACGCCTGACGCCGCATTGATCGTGCCGGGGCGTACGCCTAATTCTTTGCCGACCCCACCCAGACCGCGCCGCTCGGTGCGAAATCCCGCCCAGGAGTTCTCGATGGCCGACCTGTCCGCCTTTCCAATCACCGCCCGCTGGCCGGCCAGGCATCCGGACCGGATCCAGCTCTATTCGGCGACGACCCCGAACGGGGTGAAGATATCGATCGCCCTGGAAGAGATCGGCCTGGCCTACGAGCCGCATTATGTGGACATCGGCAAAAACGAAAGCTGGACGCCGGAATTCCTGTCGCTCAATCCCAACGGCAAGATACCGGCGATCATCGATCCGAACGGTCCCGACGGCAAGCCGATCGGCCTGTTCGAGTCCGGCGCCATCCTGCTCTACCTCGCCGACAAGACCGGCCTGCTCGTCCCGGCGGACGCGGCGCTGCGCTACGAGACGATCCAGTGGGTGTTCTTCCAGATGGCGGCCGTCGGCCCGATCTTCGGCCAGGTCGGCTTTTTCCACAAATTCGCCGGCCGTGAGATTGCCGACAAGCGGCCGCTGGAGCGCTACCGCGATGAATCGCGCCGCCTGCTCGGCGTTCTCGACGGCAGGCTGAAGGGTCGCAGATGGATCATGGACAATGACTACACCATCGCCGACATCTCGCTCATCGGCTGGGTGCGCAACCTGATCGGCTTTTATGAAGCGCGCGACCTCGTCGGCTTCGATGATTTCGCGCATGTGGCGGCATGGCTGGAGCGCGGCCTGGCTCGGCCGGCGGTGCAGAAGGGCCTGACAATCCCGGCAAAGGGCTGAAGCGGCCCGGCCGCCCTGGGGCGCGGGATATCGTAGCCTTGGCCGACTCGGCTGGGCTATTTCGCCTTGGCTTTCGGGCCGCCCTTGCCCATCACGGAAGCCGCCAGCGAAGCGGCGCCGCGCGCCGTCGCCACCACCGCGCCGGCCGCGACGCTTGCCACGGTGCGGACGGCGCCGGATTTCTCTGGCGCCGGCTTGCGCGCGCTGGCCGGCTTTGCGGCCGCGGCCGCGACCTTCCGAGGCGCGGCCTTGCCGAAGCTGGGCTTTGCGTCCTTCGAACGTTCGGCGATCGCCGGACCAGCGCCGGCTTTCGCCTGCGTCGTCTTTGTCGTCCTGGTCTTGGCGGTCGCGGGTTTTCTTGCCTTGGTTGCCATTGCAAAATCCCCTTACGCAGGACAATCGGTTCCCGGCCATAACGGTGCGAAACCCCTTAAGGTTCCCGTCGAAAAATACCGACAATTAAGCAGGTTAACCAATCACCAGGTCGGCCGCCCGGCGCCGCGCCAGCACGCGTTCGATGTTGGGCATGTCGTTGGAGGCGATCCAGGCGCGCGCATCCTCCTCGGAGCGGCCATGTTCGTGCCAGCGCTCCATCAGCCGGCGCTCGAGCTCGTTGCGCGGCACCTCGACGAAGATCGAGAAATCGAACAGCGGCGCCAGCCGCGACCACGGCTCCTCGTCGAGCAGCAGGTAATTGCCCTCGACCAGGATGAATTTGGTCTCCGCGCCGATGATCGCCGCCGCCGCGCGCGACAGTTCCATGCCGCGGTCGAACACCGGGATGGCGATGTCGGGCTCGCCGGCCCGGATGCGCTTCAGAAGCGTCTCGAAGCCGCCGAAGTCGAACGTATCCGGCGCGCCCTTTCGCGCGCGCAGCCCGCGCTGGTTGAGAACGACGTCGTCATAGTGGAAGCCGTCCATCGGCACGACCTCGACGGCGCCTTCCGGCAGCAGATCGTGCAGGCTGGCCGACAATGTCGACTTGCCGGCCCCCGGCGGACCGGCAATGGCGACGATGAAGCGCTTTGCCTTGCCGGCGCGCTTGAAGATGGTGGCGGCGAGATGGGCGATTTCGGACATGGCGGCCTCGCTTGCCCCTGATGGTTGGCGCGACCGTTATTCTGGCGGCACTCGGCGGAAATTTCAAACCGGCATTTTGGGTAAGGGGCCGTGTCAAATGTCAAAAGCCGACGTTCGAAGCATCCACTCAACCAGCCGCGGCCTGCCCGATGCGCAGGAAATCGCTGTCGAACGGCACCTCCCGCGCCGAGCCTCCGCCCAGGAGCCGCATGCGGCCGTCCGCCGTGGTGACCTCCTGCGGCGGCTCGCCGCCCGACAGCGGCAGGGCGCCGATGACATGGCGGAAGGAGACGCTGGGGCCTTCGCCGAGCGCGAACGCCGTCGCCACGCCTTCGCGCGTCAGCCAGTTGTCGCCGATCGAGGCGGCATGGCCTATCGCCGTGCGCCCGTCCTCGATGCCGAGCACGCCGAGATGCCGGCCGCTCCACGGCGCGTAGTCGCGGCCGCCATTGCTGAACCACAGCATGGTGACCGGCAGCTCGGCCGGGTTCTTCAGCACCAGAACCAGATCGTCCTCGGCCCGGCGCGCCAGGGCCGTCCAGCCCGGCCCGCCATGATCGGCCTCGACCAGCGTGACAAAATCCTCGCGCCGGTCGTCCATGCGGTAATCCGTCAGGTCGAGCGTGCCGCCGCCGGCGGCGGGAAAATGGCCGAGATCGCTGCTGCGCCCGGGATAGGCGAGCAGGAAGCGGCCGCGCGCGGGGTCGGGCTCCAGCGGATCGGCGGGCGAGGCCGCGAAGCGTTTTGGCGAAAAGGCCAGCCGGCCGCCATCCGTCATCGCCGTCATCGGATGATGGGCGACGGAGATCGCGCCGTGGCCGCCGGAAAACACATGTTCCTGGTAGAGGAAGGCATGGCCGTCGCGCAGCGTCAGGATCTTGTCGACGGTCGCGCCCATCACCTTGCGGCGCAGCCGGAAAACGGCTCGCCAGCCGCCGTCCACGGCGCTGCTTTCGGTGACGTCCCAGGCGCTGTTGGCCGGCCAGCCATGCAGCGGCGCTTCCTCGACATCGCTGCGCGAAAACGGCGCGCACAGGAAATCGCCGGACAGTCGCACCGTGCCCTCGGGCAAGTCGGCCGGCAGCGTGTCGCGTGGCGCGCCGACCCAGGGTGCGCGGTGCAGCGGCCGCAATTGGCGCCCGCCGTCCTCGACCACCATGTCGGCGATATGGCCGACCGTGGTGTCCAGCGAAACCGAAATGCCGCGTGCCTTGAGGGTGACCGTATCCATAGCGCTCTCATCGAATCCGAAGGCGCAACAAGAACCGTTCGCCACCGGTTGCGCAAGCGTCGCGACCGGCATTTTGCATCACCTTGGAACGCAAGCTTGCGAAAGCAGACAAAGCTGGGGCTAGCGCCATTAACCAAATGGACGCGGCTGGCGGGTTACGTTAGCTTCGCCGCATCTCAGCAACAGCCCAGCCAGAACAGACCTGTCCTTGTCCCCCTTGCGTCGCCTTCCGCTCGTCCAGAGACTTTTCGTCGCCCTTGGCCTGTTGCTGATGGCTGCGGGCTGCTCGACCACGACACCGCCGGACTCTGTGCTCGCCGTGCCGGCGCCGCCGCAGAAATACGCCGCCATCGTCGTCGATATCAGAAGCGGCAAGCAGCTGTTCGAGGTCAATTCGAGGGCGCAGCGCTATCCGGCCTCGCTGACCAAGATGATGACGCTCTACCTCCTGTTCGAGGCGATGGAGAGCGGCCGCGTCTCCAAGGAAACGCAGATCCCGGTCTCCGACCATGCCGCCTCGCAGCCGCCGACCAAGCTGCGATTCCGGCGCGGGGAAACGATCGACGTCGACTCCGCCATCCGCGCCATCGTCGTCAAGTCGGCCAATGACGTGGCGGTGGCGGTGGGCGAATATCTCGGCGGCTCGGAGGAGCAGTTCGCCGCCGTGATGACGTCGAAGGCGCGCCAGCTCGGAATGACCAGCACCATTTTCCGCAACGCCTCGGGCCTGCCCGACGACGGCCAGGTCACCAGCGCGCGCGACATGGCGGTGCTCGGCATGGCGCTGCACCAGCGCTTCCCCCAGCATTTCCACTATTTTTCCGAAAGCGACTTCATGTTTCGCGGCCGGCTGGTGCGCGGCCACAACGACATGCTCGGCCGCGTGCGCGGCGTGAACGGCATCAAGACCGGCTATATCAGGGCCTCCGGCTTCAACATCGTCACCTCCTACGAAGCCGACGGCCGCCAGCTGATCGTGGTGGTGATGGGCGCCGACAGCGCCCGCCAGCGCAACGACCATGTCGAGGCGCTGATCCAGCGCAACCTATCGCCGGCGGTTGCCGACGCCCCGACCAGGGTGATGTACGCCGAACAGCAGTGAGCGGGCGAACTGCGGGGCTGCCTCGCTTCGGACCAGCTTGCTCAACTATCGAAGTCGGTCCCGCCCCTCATCGCCCTGCCAGGCACTTCTCCCCGTATAGTGACGGGGAGAAGGAGCTGATCGCAACCTCGGCACCCTTTTTGCAGCGTTGGTGATTGGCGAAACCGGCGATAACAGCCCCTCTCTCCCCGTTCTACGGGGAGAGATGTCCGGCAGGACAGTGAGGGGCGGCGCAGTCGCTCGAAAGCGGGCGATGGCGTCGACTTGACCCGATAGGAATTTTTTCTTGACAGGTTGAAGGCAACTATGCTACTATTCTCGCTATGGTGCTGATTTGCGCCAGCCACCCGCCGCAAGGCGGGTTTTTGTTGCCGTCGCCCAGGCGCCGGCCAATCACTTCGTCATCCACGGGCGGAGCAAGGAGCGTAGCGACGCGGCGCGAGGATCCATGCCGCGACTCGGCAGGCGCCGCAACGGTTCGCAATTCTGCTCCACCGAGGCCAATGTCATGGAATGGGTCCAGGCTCCGCGACGGAGCTTCGCCCCCGTTATGGTTCCTCAGGGGTTGATGACGATTTCACAGAGCCGCCGCCAACCTCGAATGTCTCTCTACCAGGCGAGCCCCGAAAGGCGGCCCGCTGCCCCTTCCTGTCACGCAATCGTCCGCAAGGCGTGGCATAGGCATGCAAATCGCCGCGATGCTGGCTAAGCATCGCCGCATCGGTCTATCGTCTTCCACCACAGCAGGAGCCCGCACCATGAGCACCCTTCCCAAGGCGTCAGAGCAGCAGGCGGCGGACAATGACAGCGGCGGCGAATATTTCGAGGCGCCGACCACCGGGGAGGACCTGCACGGGGTTTCGGACGAGCATTTCGACACGCCGGAAGTGCCGGACTCAGAGCCCGCCTTGCCCGGAGCCTCGCGGGCCAAGCCCAAGAAAAGACCGTCGGCGATCTCGGGCCGCAAATTCCGCAAGCGCGACCTGGTGCGCATCGACGACCTGCGCCCGAGCCTGGCCGACCGCATCCGCTCCGACCATCCGGGCCTGCCGCATGGCGCCCGCATCAGCCGCGAGGAGCTCGGCCGCTACCGCATGCGCTACATGGAGGAGCTGCTCCAGCAGGAGCACGGCGAATTCTCCGAGCTCGACCGCCAGGTGGTGGAATCGATCGCCCGGCAGGACACGATTTCGGAAAACTCGGAAGAGGAGTTCGAGGAGCACCGCTCGTTTGCCGATCGCGTCTCCGACAACATGGCGGCCTTCGGCGGCAGCTGGTGGTTCCTGATCTCGTTCGCCGGCGTGCTCCTGGTGTGGATCGCCATCAACCTGTTCGAGGGCTTGAACCGCGCCTTCGATCCCTACCCCTTCATCCTGCTCAACCTGCTGCTCTCCTGCATCGCCGCCATCCAGGCGCCCATCATCATGATGAGCCAGAAGCGCCAGGAGGTGAAAGACCGCCTGCGCTCCTTCAACGACTACCGCGTCAACCTCAAGGCCGAGCTCGAAGTGCGCCATCTGCACGAAAAGCTCGACTACCTCATCTCGCGCCAATGGACGCGCCTGGCCGAGATGCAGCAGATGCAGCTCGACGCCATGCATGAGCTGACCGGCGCGAAGAAGGCGAAGCGCGCGGCAAGAGGCGTGAGGAGGCGGACGGTGAAGAGCGAGGCGGGCGGGTGAGGGGTGGCGAAGACGAGATGAAACCCGACTTGAGTACCTGCTCCATTTCAGTTGTTGGCTTTGACTCGGCCTGGACAGATAGCCCCAAGGCGCCTGGCGCGATTTGCGTTATCCGTATCGATGGACTGCGAGCACGGCTGTACCTCGAGCCTCGGCTCGCGTCATTTGGCGACGCACTTGAAATAATTCGAGGAGAGCGTTCGGACACCGATAAATGCTTGGTGGCGCTCGACCAACCGACCATCGTGCCAAACACCAGCGGCTCGCGTCCGGTCGACAAGGTTGCCGGCGCACTTATCTCCTGGATTGGCGGAGGCGTGCAGCCGGCCAACCGCTCGAAACTGGGAATGTTTGACGACACGGCTCCGATCTGGCGCTTCAAGAGGGATCTTGGAGCTATCGAAGACCCGGATTTAGCCCGAACCGCTTCGACCGGGCTCTTCCTCATCGAAGTCTTTCCTGCGCTGGCGCTGGCAACCATTGACCGTGCATTCTGCCGCCGACTTGGTGCTCCCAAGTACAATCCAACGAGACGAAAACGCTTTAGGGAGGAGGACTGGCAGGCGGTTGGCTCGACAATCCATCAATTCGGAACGCTAAGAGCGCTCGACCAACTGGAACAATGGTGCACGGCACATTCAGCGCTGAGATCGCCGAAAAAGGCCGACCAGGACAAGGTTGACGCGATCATCTGCGGGCTCGTCGGATTGCACTGGTTGGCTGCCCCGCGCGAGCTGTCTGTAATGATTGGAGATCTGGATAGTGGCTACATGATCGCTCCGGCGATCAACGGCGTTCATGAGAGGCTGACGGCGGCAGCAATTTTGCGCGGGGTGCCGATCAGCTAAGCCGCCCAGGTTTCCGGCGTGCCGTTGGATGCGGCCGAACTCCAATTGCCCGTTGAAGCCCGGGCCCGCTTCCGCTAAGAAGCCGTGACTTGCCGGTTCACCCGGTTCGTTTTCCGGCCCGCCGGGAAGCACCCGTAGCTCAGCTGGATAGAGCGCTGCCCTCCGAAGGCAGAGGTCACAGGTTCGAATCCTGTCGGGTGCGCCAGTTTCTCCCGTGTACGGCCCGGAGACATAGGTAACAGAATGTACCTAAGACATGGGTGACAACCTCGTGCCGAACGGGTTGTCGATG